>JBKPDB010000142.1:0-56946 GCA_046727655.1 Actinomycetota bacterium | reverse complement strand
CTCACCCTCCGAGACGACAACGAGCCCGGCTTCTGGGAATCGAACGGCTACCACCTCTACGGCGATCCTTGGCGGGAACAGCGGTACTGGGGCGACTGACCTGGCTCGTAGCCGAGGTCGCCGAGACCGTCACCGAGACTTCACACGTTCGGACGCTCGTCCTCGGCGTCCCGGGGTGGACAGGACACCGGGCCGGCCAGCACGTCGATGTCCGCTTGACCGCGGAGGACGGCTACCAGGCGGAGCGGAGCTACTCGCTGGCGTCGGCCCCCGGAGACCCGCCTGCGCTCACGGTCGAGCGGCTCGAAGACGGCGAGGTCTCGCCGTACCTCGTGGACGAAGCCGTTCCCGGCGACCGCTTCGAGCTGCGCGGCCCGATCGGCGGCTACTTCGTGTGGGATGCGGACGGCTCTCGCGATCCACTCCTCCTCGTTGCGGGCGGCTCGGGCGTCGTGCCGTTCATGTCGATGATCCGGCATCGCCGCGACGTGGGCTCGGACGTGCCGACGAGGCTCGTCTACTCGTCGCGAACGCTCGACGACGTCATCTATCGCGATGAGCTCGACAGCCTTGCTGCGCGCGGCGACGGCCTCGAGGTCGTCTACACGTTCACGCGCGAGCCCCCGCCGGGCTGGACGGGATACGCGCGGCGCGTCGACATCGACCTGCTGCGCGACGTTGCGTTCCCGCCGCAGCAGGAGCCGCGGATCTTCGTCTGCGGCCCGACGAGCTTCGTCGAGGCGGTGGCCGACAACCTCGTTGCGCTCGGCCACAGGCCCGGGCGCGTGAGGACGGAACGATTCGGAGGAGGTTGACGTGATCCGGCTTGACGGGAATTCGATCGGCGGCGTCCTCGAGAGCATCTTCGGACGCGACCTGACCATTGCGGTCGGCGTCTGTGGAAACTGCGGAGCCGAGCGTCAGGTAGGCGCCATGCACGTGTATCGCGCCGCCGGGATCGTCGTGCGGTGCCCCGACTGCGACACGGTGTTGATGCGCGTCGTCGAGTCGCCGCAGCGGACATGGGTCGATCTGCAGGGAGTGTCGTCCATGCAGATCGCCGCCGACTAGCTAACCGGCCGCTCCGACCGCCGTGCCGGCCTTCTCCGCTGCAGCTTTGACGCCCTCCGAGAAGCTCGGGTAGATGTGGTGCACGTCTGCGAGAGCGTCCACGGACACACCGAGCTTCAGCGCGACCGCCAAGCCACCCACGATGTCGCTCGCCCCACGCGAGACCACGTGGATCCCGAGGACGCGCCGGCTGCCGCGATCGAACACGATCTTGTACAGGCCGTGCTTCGCGCCGAGATACTGCGCACGCGTCACGTCCGGGAGTCGGTGCTTGACGACCTCGACCTCGTACCCCATGTCCGAGGCTTCGGCTTCCGTCATCCCAACGCCGCCGAGCTCGGGGTCGGTGAAGATGGCCGTCGGCAGCGCGGAGTAGTCGACGCTGCGCGAGCCGTCGCCGAACATGTCCTCGAGGGCGACTCTCGCCTGGTATTGCGCCGTGGGCGTGAACATGGGCCCGACCGCCACGTCGCCGGCGGCCCAGATCCCGGGCGCCGACGTTCGCTGGTGCGCGTCGACGACGACCCCGCCGCGCGTCACCGCGACGCCGACCTCGTCGAGCCGGAGCCCTTCGACGTTCGGGCTCCGCCCGGAGGCGAGCAGCACATGCGAGACGGTGACAGTCCTGCCGCCCACTACGGCCTCGATCCCGCGCGCAGTCCGCTCGAAGGAGTCGACGCCGGAGTTGAGGATGACCTCGATCCCTTCGTCCTCGAACGCTGCCTGGAGCTCGCCGGCCGCCTCGGTGTCCGATCGTGCCGCGATCTGCGAGCCGTGGCTCACGATCGTCACGTGCGAGCCGAAGCGCGAGAAGATCTGCGCGAACTCGAGGCCGACCGGCCCACCGCCGACGATGAGGAGCGACTCCGGCACTTCCGTCAGCTCGAGCGCGGTGATGTGATCGATCCAGTCGACGTCCTCGATGCCCGGGACCGACGGGACCGCCGTGCGCGATCCGGTCGCCACCAGGATCTTCTCCGCACTCAGCACCTTGCCGCCGACCTCCACGCTGTGCGCGTCGACGAGGCTCGCCTTACCCGGAAACAAGCTGTAGGCGGCCTCTGTCAGCAGCTCGACCCAGCTGTCCTGGTCTCGACACAAGGAGTTCTTCCACGCGACCGTTCGCGCGAGGTCGATCCTCGGCGCGGGCAGGGCGATGCCTCGCTCGGTCGCGTGCCGGCGGACGTCGTGCATCAGCTCCGCCGCGACGAGGTACGCCTTCGTCGGCCTGCAGGCGACGTTCGGACAGGAGCCGCCCCAGCGCGTGCTCTCGGCCATCGCGACCTTCGCTCCGTGCTCGCGCGCTGCCCTGGCAGCGCCCTCTCTCGCCGCCGAGCCTGCACCGAGGACGATCAGGTCATACGTGTCGGTCATCTTCGAACCTCTCTTCGCGTTCGTGGCGCGTCTGCCTCGCTGCGCGGGGGCGACGTTACAGTCGCGCCGTAGTGCACGTGCTTTCGCCGGAGGACGCACGGCTCGTCGACGGCCTGCGCGCCGGCGACGAGGCCGCGTTCGCGGCGCTCATGCGCGAGTACGGAGCCGGAATGCTGCGCGTGGCCCAGATGTTCGTATCGACTCGCGCGGACGCCGAGGAGGTCGTGTCCGACGCATGGCTCGGCATCCTCCGCGGCATCGATCGCTTCGAGGGACGCTCGTCCCTGAAGACCTGGCTCTATCGCATCGTGGCGAATACCGCCAAGACGCGCGGTGTCCGCGAGGCTCGCAGCATCCCGTTCTCCGCGCTGGCGCTGGAAGGCGAGGAAGAGCCCGCGGTCGACCCCGATCGCTTCCTCGGCAGTGGTGAGCGCTTCCCAGGACACTGGGGCGTTCCGCCGCAGACCTGGGCGCCGGAGGCGGAGCTGCTCGCGACGGAGGCGCTCGCGGTGATCGAGAACGCGATCGAGCAGCTGCCCCCGGCGCAACGAACCGTCATCACGATGCGCGACGTGCAGGGCTTCAGCGCCGAGGAGGTACGTAACGCACTCGACCTCAGCGAGACGAACCAACGGGTGCTTCTGCACCGCGCCCGGTCGAAGGTGCGGAGCGCGCTAGAGGAGTATTTGCGATGAGACTGGACCGAGAACTTGCGTGCAACGAGATGGTCGAGCTGGTCACGGGCTACCTCGAGGATGCGCTCGATCCTGTCGACCGCGAGCGCTTCGAGGAGCACCTCGTGTTCTGCGACGGGTGCGATCGCTACCTCGAGCAGATGCGGGCAACCATCGTCGCGAGCGGCCGCATCGATCAAAGGCGCTTGCCCGCAGAGCTCGAGGAGCGTCTGCTCGAGGCGTTCCGGGGGTGGCGCGCGTCGTGATCGCCTACAAGTTCCTGAAGAGAGGACGAACCGCGCCGTTCACCGGTTTCCCCTGGCCGCTTGATCAGTGGGTCGAAGGCGCGCCCGTCGAAACCTGTCGGGACGGCATCCATGCGTGTCGCGTCCGACACCTGCCGATCTGGATGGCCGCGGAGCTCTGGGAGATCGAGCTCGACGGAGAGATCGTCGAGCAGGCGCTGAAGCTCGTCGCGGCACGCGGCCGGCTGACCCGCAGGATCGACGGGTGGAACGACGAGCTCCTCGAACGCTTCGGCAGGTTCTGCATCGAGCGGACGCGGAAGGGCGTCGGGTTCCTCCCCGTGACGTCCGGCTACGTCGGAGACGTCGACCGGTTCGTTTCGCAGCGCCGGTTCGCGATCGCAGGCTTTGCGGCCGCGCGCGCAGCAGAACGGCGTGACGGGCCTCTGGGCTACGACCGTGAACGGCAACTCCAGGCGGCGTGGCTCGCGGAGCGGCTCGGGCTCGACGAGGAGTAAGCGGGGCCCGAGCGGGCGCGCCAGAGCGCGCCCTCGCCCGGTCCGACTGCGGCTGCGGACCGGACTACTCGGCCCCCACACCCCTAGAGTGCCCGATCAGCCCATTTTCTGACAGGTAGCCTGGTCGCGTGGAGCAAGGGCGCATCGGCCCCGGTCGGGCCCTCGTCGTCGACCCCGGGCTCGCGCAGGACGAGGAGCTCTGGCAGGACGAGGGTGGAGTCGAACACCGAGGTTGGTTCTGCGTTCGGACGGATCCCTTCCCGTGCCCCGCACCAGGCTGCGACTTCGTCGCCGTCTTCATGACCGCCGCCCACCTCATCCTCGTCTGGGAGCAACGTGACGACCCGAATCTCCTCCATCACGCGCAGCGCGCGAAGGAGGTCGGCCGGAATCCACGCATAGATGCGTACGAGCCGTCGTTCGGCCCGAGCGCGTCGTACTACGCGTGGGAGGCGGCGGGCGGCCCGGTTCACGGCGTCCGCGCCGAGTGATCGAGCAACACTTCGGCTCGTCCTTGACAGTCGGTGTCGAGGAGGAGCTCTGGATCCTCGACGCCGACTCCCTCGATCTCGTGCCGGGGGTCGAGAAGCTCGTCGCCGGTGCAGAGGGACGCGACCTGCCGGGAGTGCTGAAGATGGAGCTGCACGCCTCCGTCGTGGAGCTCGCGAGTGCCGTCAGCGACAACGCGGACGGCGCGGTCGAGAAGCTGCGCGAGCTGCGTAAAGCCGCGGCGGAGATCGCCGAGCAGAACGGGATGCGCGTCGCGGCTTCGGGCTCGTACCCGACGAGCGTCCCGGAGGACCAGGAGATCGCGCCGGTCGAGCGCTACGCCGAGTTCGTCGAGTACGCCGGGCCGTCGGCGAAGCGGCAGGGCGTGAGCGGCCTGCACGTTCATGTCGGGATGCCCGATGCGGACACGTGCTTCCGCGTGATGGAGACGATCTTGCCGTGGCTTCCGCTGGTGCTCGCGCTCTCCGCGAACTCGCCGTACCTCGCCGGCCGCGAGACCGGCATGTTGTCGACGCGCGCCGAGGTGCTCGGTTTGCTGCCGAGGTACGGCGCCCCGCCTGCGTTCCGCGATTACGCCGAGTGGGAGGCGTTCATCGAGCGCTTGCGCGCGACCGGCGTGGCACGCGAATACACGAGCTACTGGTGGGACGTGCGAATCCACCCGCACTTCGGGACGCTCGAGATCCGCATGCCGGACCAGCCGACGTCCCTCAAACGGACGGCGGCGTTCGTGTCCCTGTTGCGCGACTTGTGCGGCTGGGCGATGGATGCGCCGCCACGCGCCTTCGACCCGGTCGAGCGGGGGATCTACGCCCAGAATCGCTGGGCCGCCGCGCGCTTCGGCGCGCACGCCGAGCTGATCCATCCCGACCGCGACGAGGCGCTCGGCGTGTCGGATCTCGCGCGTGAGCTGCCGGTCGCGCTCGATGGCCTCGATCCGGCGTTCTGCGAAGCCGAGCTCCAGCTGGAGCTTGGGCGCAAGAACGGCCTTCACGCCGTCTGTGCGGACCTCGTCGAGAAGTCGCTAGCGTAGAGCCGTGGCCGTCGTCACCGACACGATCCAGGTCAGCGGCATTCGCTGTGAAAGATGTGTGATGCGCCTCGGCGGCGTGCTCGAAGGACACGAGGGCCTCGAGGCCGCGAACGCGACGCTGATGGGGCAGGTCACGCTCAGCTGGGACGACGAGAGGACGACGCGCGAGGCCCTTCTGGAGGCGATGGCCCGCGGCGGATTCCGCGAGCTGGAGCCGGTCTAGAACGGCGCGGAATTCCCGCCGCACGACGGTCGTTTTATGCGATCGACGCCTTGCTAGGGTGGCTCGATGAGCGAGACGACACGGGAGCCTGACGCTCGGCGGATTGCAACCGATGCACGTGACCGCGTGCGTTTCGAGGAGGACGCGCTTGAGCTTTCGGATCAGGTCTACCGGGTCGCCCGTCATCTCGTCGGCTCGCCCGAGGAGGCCGAGGATCTGATGCAGGAGACGTACGCCCGCGCATTCCGCAGCTGGCGCTCGTTCCAACCCGGCACGAACCTGCGGGCCTGGCTGCTCCGCATCCTCACGAACCTCAACATCGATCGCGGCCGGCGCCAGCAGCGCACGCCCGACACCGAACCGTTGGAGGAAGGCGACTACTTCCTCTACAACAGGCTCGAGTCGGCCTCCGACGGCGTCTCCGACGAGGAGCGCGTCGTCCAGCGGCTCTCGCAGAATGACGTCGTAGATGCGCTCTCCGAGGTGCCGCACGACTTCCGTGACGTCCTCGTGCTCGTCGACATCGGCGACTTCACCTATGCCGATGCCGCGCAGATCCTGGACATTCCGATCGGCACCGTGATGTCGCGCTTGCATCGCGGTCGGCGTATCCTGAAGCAGGCGATGGCGGAGTCCGCAGTCGGAGGCGCATCAGCATGACGTCGCTCGATCCCTGCGCGCACTGCGAAGAGGTGATGCAGCAGTTCATGGACCGCGTGCTCACCGACAACGAGCGCAGGGAAGCGGAGGCGCACCTCGACGAGTGCGCGTACTGCCGGAAGCGCTACCGCTTCGAGGCGCATCTGCGGAAGTACGTCCGCGAGGTCGTCGCGGTCGAGCCGATGCCGGTCGAGCTGAAGACCAAGCTCGCGGCTCTGCGCACACCTCTTCAGTAGCAGTCAGCTCGGGTCGAGGTCGGCCGGAACGTCCACGTCGCCGGGCGGGGTGAGGTCGTCGCACGGGACGAGCTCGGCCGGCAGCGCCCGTAGACCCGCGTCCGGCACACCGCCCCAGGCCTCGCGTGCCAGCAGCAGCGGGTGGAGGCGGACACCGCCGTAGGTGGCGGCAACGAGTGGGCCGCCGCCGGCGCGCCAGATCGCGACCACCCGGTCGACGGCGCGTGGGTCCAGATCCGGGCCGTCGCCGAGCACGACGACCGCCGCTTCCACGTCGTCGCCGAGCGCCGCGAGCCCGCAGCGAAGCGAGGCGCCGGGCCCGAGCTCCCACTCCGGACACCGAACCGAGCGCGCGCTCGTCTGCAGCTCGTGTGCCCCGAGTACCACGACGATCTCGTCGAGCGCGGAGCTGCCCCGTACCCGCTCGAGCACCGGCTCGAGCAGCATCTTCTGCTTCGGCGACCCGAAGCGGGTCGAGGCTCCTGCGGCCAGAACGACTCCGGCGATCACGCGACGAACGCTATGGAGTGACGTTCATCTTCAGGATGACGACCCGCTTCGTCGGCTGCTCGCGGGCGTTCCCGAGTCGGCCGATGCGCTCGACGACGGGCAGCCCTTTCGTCACGACACCGAGGATGGCGTACTCGGGCGGGAGCCCCGCGTTGTCGGCCGTCACGACGAAGAACTGGCTGCCCGCCGTGCCGGGCGGTTCCGCGGCGCTCTTCGCCATCGCAACGACGCCCTTGGTATAGAGCGAGTCTCGCGGCGGCACGTCGACGACCGTGTAGCCGGGCCCGCCGCGACCGGTGCCCGTCGGATCGCCGCCCTGGATCACGAAGCCGGGAACGATGCGGTGGAAGATCGTGCCGTCGAAGAACCTCTTGCGCACGAGCGCGGCGAACGACGACGTGGTGCACGGCGAGTCCTCGACATCGAGGCGGACGTCGAAAGAGCCGAAGTTCGTGAGGACGTGGATCGTGTGCGGCTTCGAGCCGTCGAGCAGCGGGAAGCTGACCTGCGCGCCGCGCGTCGGGCACGGCGACGAGGACGCCTTCTCGCCGCCGCCGCCGCCGCCGCAGCCGACAAAGGCGAGGACGACGAGAACGACAGGCAGCGCCGCCCATGGCGCGCCGGCGTTGTCAGCCTGTCGTCGGAGCCGTCTCGTCAACCGCTGCAAGCGCCCGGCGTATGAGGGCGCGTGCGATCTCGACCTTGTATGCCGTGCCCGGCAGCGGCGTCGCCTCCTCGAGGGCGCGCGCGGAATCGACCGTCCACGGGATCGGCGCAACGCCTGCGAGGGCGATGCGGTTCTCGCCGCCCGACCGCGCCACGGCGACGCCGACGAGCGGGAATGCCCACTTCCGCCGGTCCATCGCCTTCAGGTACGTCGACGCCTCCGGTGCCGGCACGTGGAGCTCGAGGATCAGCTCGTCCGCCGTGAGGGTCGTGATCTCGCGGTCGTCGTCCGTCGGGAGCCGGTAGAGCTCGGCCACGGGACGCTCACGTTTCGTCGTCTTGATGCGCGCGCCGAGCGCGACGAGCGCGGCCGCGACGTCCGACGGATGCGCCGACGCGCAGCGGTCGTTTCCGAAGACGGCGTGTTCACGATGAGCGCCGTCGCGCGCGAAGCACTTCTCCCCGCCGTGAAGCCAGCAATCGAAGCCGAGGCGCCAGTACCAGCAGCGCGTCGCCTGGAGCAGGTTGCCGCCGACGGTGCCCATCGCCCGTAGCTGTGGCGACGCCGCGAGCGAGCAGGCCTCTCGAAGCGCCTGCGGAATCCCGGCGTCGGCCTCGAGCTCGGCCAGTGTCGTTCCAGCGCCGATCGTCGTCCCGTGAATCCCGCGCGGCACGGCGGCGGAGACATGGACGAGCGTCTCGGGCCGAACGAGGCGGTCGCGAAGGAGCGGCACGAGGTCCGTGCCGCCCGCGAGAGCGACGGAGCCGTTGCCGAGTGCGGCCGCCGCCTCTTCGGCGCTAGACGGCCGCAGGAGCTCCAAGGCGATCCTTCTCGCGTGCCTCGGCTTCGCGCAACGCCCGCAACATCTCCTCCCGGCTGATCGGCAGTGAGCGCACATCGGCTCCCGTGGCGTCGCGAATCGCGTTGGCGATCGCCGCAGCGGTCGGGATGATCGGCGGCTCGCCGAGACCCTTGGAGCCGAGGTTCGTCAGGTGCGGATCGGGGACGTCGATCAGCTCGGTGACGATCTCCGGGACGTCGGCGATCGTCGGCAGCTTGTACGCGTCCAGCGTTCGGTTGAGGATCGACCCAGTCGCTGGATCCACGATGCGCTCCTCCGAGAGCGTGTGGCCGATGCCCTGGATGATCCCGCCTTCGACCTGGCTCTCGGCCCCGAGCCGGTTGATCACGCGGCCGACGTCGTGGATGGCGACGATCTTGTCGACGCGCACCTCGCCGGTCTCGACGTCGACGGCCACCTCGGCGACCTGCACGCCGAAGGTCAGTACCTGCATCCCGGCCGGGTTCGGGCCACGGGCGCCTTTCCCGAGGATCTGACCGTCCTCGAGCAGCTCGGTGATCTCCTCGAGCGGCCAGGAGCCTCCGTCTGCCGAGACGATCTGACCGTCTTTGATGTCGAGCACGCGCTCTTCGAGATGGAAGCGTTGAGCCGCGATCTCGATCAGCTGGCGCTTCGCGTCAGCGGCTGCCGAACGCACCGCCGGCCCCATCGACGGGACCGTCGACGAGCCGGCCGAGATCGACGCGAACGGGCCGCGCGCGGAGTCGCCGAGGGAGACCTGCACGTGCTCGAGCGGCACGCCGAGCTCCTCCGCTGCGATCTGCGCCATCGCGGTGCGTGTGCCGGTGCCGATGTCCTGCATCGCAGTGACAACCTGCGCGCGTGCGTCGTCGCCGATTCGAATCCAGGCGTAGGAGGGCGGCCCGCCGCCGCCGTACCAGATCTGCGATGCGAGGCCGATGCCGTGCTTCCAGGGTCCGTGGCTTCGCGCGCGGACTTCGTCTCGCTTCGCCCAGTGCGGCTCGGCGCGGCGGTAGCACTCGGCGAGGTTCTTCGACGAGTAGGGACGGTCGTCGACGCGGTCGGAGTCGGCGTAGTTCCTTTTCCGCAGCTCGAGCGGGTCGATGTCGAGCTTCGCAGCGAGCTCGTCGAGCAGACACTCGAGCGCGAACGTCCCCTCGACGAAGCCGGGTGCCCGGAACGCCGCCATCGGCGGCAGGTTCAGCTTCGCCGGGTAGTGGGTCGTGTGCACGTTCTCGCAGGCATAGAGCATCTTCATCGGGCCTTCGGTGGTCGACGACCACCCGGAGAAGCCCACCGCATTCAGGAAGTCGCCGCCGAGCGCCGTCAGCGTGCCGTCGGACTTCGCGGCCGCCGTCAGGCGCTGGATCGTCGCGTTGCGGTTCCCCGCGGCGACGTTCTCCTCGCGGCGCGTGAGTGCGCACCTGACAGGACGACCCGTTCGCTTCGCGAGCTCGGCGGCGATCGGCGTGTAGTCGCCGACGCCGTTCTTCGCGCCGAAGCCGCCCCCCATGGCGTGGCAGACGACCCTCACCTTGTCCGGCGGCAGCCCGAGCTGATCCGCCATCGACTTGCGAATGCCCCAGATGTACTGCGTCGAGATGTAGACGGTGATGCCGTCGTCCTCCCAGTGGCAGACGGCCTGGTGCGTCTCGAGCGCGTTGTGGACGACAACGGACGTCCGGTACTCCGCCTCCACGACCGCGTCGGCGTCCGACACGCCGCGGTCGAAGTCTCCGCGCTCGTACTCCTTCACGTCCGAGATGAAGGACTCTCGGCGCACCGCTTCGTCTGGATCGAGCAGCGGGTCGAGGACTTCCCACTCCACGTCGATCAGCTCGACGGCCTCCTGCGCCCGGCCGAACGTCTCCGCTGCGACCGCAGCGACCGCATGGCCGACGTAGCCCGGCTCCGCCGTCAGCTGCTCGAGATCGTCCGGACCGATCACTGCGCGCACTCCCGGAGCGGATCGAGCGCGTGTCAGATCGATCCGGCCGACGCGCGCCTTCGCGTACGGACTGCGGAGCACAGCCGTGTGCAGCATTCCGGGCAGCTGGATGTCCGCGGTATAGAGCGCCTGCCCTCGTGCGCGTTGTGCACCGTCCATGCGCGGCACCTTCTGCCCGACGATGTTGAGCGGGCCTTCGGGCCACTGGTCGAGCGCGTCCTCCTCGACGACGATCCAGACATCCTCGTAGCGTCCTTCGACTTCCTTCTCGGTGCGAATCAGTCTCGCCAAGTGCCTATTGCCTCCTCGATCTTCGGATACGTGCCGCAACGGCACAGGTTCCCCGACATCGCGTGGTGAATCTCGTCCGGCGACGGCGCCGGATTCGCCGCCACGAGCGCCGCGGCGGAGACGATCTGTCCGGGCGTGCAGAAGCCGCACTGCACGGCGTCCGCGCGGACGAAGGCATCGATGAGCGGGTGATCCCGCAGGCCCTCGATCGTCGTGATCTCGCGGCCGTCGACCGTATGCACGAGCGTGATGCAGGAAAGCGTCGGCACGCCGTCTAGCATCACCGTGCAGGCGCCGCAGTGTCCCTCGCCGCATGCGACCTTCGTCCCCGTCAGGCCGAGGTCCTCGCGAAGCACCTGCGCAAGCGAGCGTTCGACGGGAGCGTCGACGGAGTAGTCGTCCCCATTGATGTGAAGGTCAGGCAGGAGTCGTCACCGCCACGATGTCGGCCAAGTGGATCAGGCGAAAGGTCGCGCGCGTGTGCGCCATGCGGTCCTTCTCGTCGCCTTCCTCGGGGAGCACGTGCCACATGTCACGCGCCGCGATCAGCAGCTCGCGAATCTGGTCCAGCTCTTCCCGGTGCCCATTGGAGCGGTCGGCACACGCATTGAGCGCCAGGCCGAGGACACCGATGCGGTCCTGCTGCCTCGTCCACAGAAGCGGCGTCGCCATCGAGAGGTACTGATGGATCCGCGCGAAGGTCATCGGCTGCTGGAACGTGTCGATCCCCTTCGGCGCCGACGGCGAAACCAGGGGCTCTCCGTCGGCGATGCGATTGGCGTTGCCGGCGAGCACGCCGAGCACCTGGTCGTCGTCCAGCTGTGCGAGCCGGGCCGTCCGCAGCGAGATGAGCAAGGACGCCGGCTGCTGCCCGTAGGGATAGTCGGACGCGTACACGATCTGCTCGGGGCCGACCAGCCGGTAGAGGCCGAGGAGGTCGAGCGGGCTCCAGACGGAGGTATCGAAGAAGACGCCGGGCTTTCCGCAGAGCCGGTTCGTGAGCTCGACGAGGTCCGCGATTCCGGCATGCGCCACGATCAGCTGCGCATCCGGGTAGCGCTCGACGAGGCGGCCGAGGTCTTCCGCGATCGGCGGCAGCCCTCGTCCGCCGTGGATGAGGATCGGCACCTTCCGCTCCCCTGCGAGCCGGAAGATCGGCGAGAGGCGCTCGTCGTTGAGCAGGAACTTCTGCGCCCGGGGATGGAGCTTGATTCCGCGCGCGCCCGCGTCGAGGCAGCGGGTCGCCTCGCCGATCGGGTCTTCCGTGAGGTCGAGCCGGACGAAGGGAATGAGGCGGCCGTTCGACCGCCGCGCGAACTCGAGAGTCCGGTTGTTGCCCGCACGGAACGCGGGATGCCGGTCGGGCTCGTCCAGGCAGAAGACGAAGGCGCGCGAGATGCCGTACTTCTGCATTCCGAGCTCGAGGTCGTCGTAGATGCCGACCATGCCGTCGATGTCGGTCCCGAGGTGCGTGTGCGCATCGAAGATCTCGCTTCCTTCCGGAAGCTCTCGACGCAGCTGTGCGTCCCACTGCGCCATCAGCTTCTGTGCACGCTGAAGCGCGTCGTCCACGCTTCGGAGTCTATGTACGCCGGCGTGCGTAACGCCGCAGCAGGCAGACCGACGAGCGCCGGTCGCTGGTTAGGATCCGCTTGTGCCCGACGTGCTCATCTACGGCGACACGGTTCGTTCGCCCGAGCTCCGCCACGAGGTCCCCGTGGTCATTCCGGACGCGTTCCTCTACGCCGAGAAGAAGGGCCGCCGTACCGTCGTCCTCCACTCGCTCGAGATTCCGCGGGTGCGGGAGGAGGCCCCGGAGCTCGAGATCATCCCGCTCGAGCAGCTCGGCGCGGACGAGCTCTACTCGCAAGGGAAGCAAGTCTGGGAGATCCAGCTGGAGCTGGCGCTGCGCGCCTGTCGCGAGCTCGGGATCACGCAGGCGACCGTTCCCGCCGGATTTCCGGTCGGCCACGCCGACCACCTGCGTGCCAACGGTGTCGAGATCGGCGTCGAACGCGACGTCTTCGACAACAGGCGCCGGTCGAAGAACGAGACGGAGCTCCGAGGCATCCGGAAGGCGCAGCGCGCCTGCGAGGCCGCGCTCGACGCATCGCGAGACCTGCTCCGCCGCGCCCGGACGAACGGAGGCGGCCTCCAGGTCGACGGCGAGCCGCTCACGTCCGAGCGACTGAAGCGCGTGATCGAGGACGTCTTCGCTGATTGCGGCGTCGAAGGCAGCGACATGATCGTGGCGCACGGGCCGCAGTCGGCCGTCGGCCACAACATGGGCTCCGGCCAGATCGCGCCGAACGAGCCGATCGTCTTCGATCTCTTCCCCAAGGACAAGGCGACGGGCTGCTACGCGGACATGACGCGGACGTACGTCGTCGGCGAGCCGTCGGAGGAGCTGCAGAAGTGGTACGGGCTCGTCAAGGAGGCGCTCGAGATTTCGACTGCCGGCGTGAAGCCGGGCGTGAACGGACGCACGCTGTACGAGCAGGTCTGCAACATCTTCCAGGACGCCGGCTACAAGACGCAGCTCAACAAGCAACCGGGCGAGGTCCTCGAGGACGGCTTCTTCCACGGGCTCGGCCACGGCGTGGGGCTCGAGGTGCACGAGCTGCCCAACATGGGACGCGTCGGCCACGACCTCGTCGCCGGCGACGTGATCACGATCGAGCCAGGCCTCTACCGCTCCGGCTACGGCGGCCTGCGGCTCGAGGACCTCGTGCTCGTCACGAAGGACGAGTACGAAGTGATCACGGACTATCCGTATGACCTGACGCCGTGACGCAGTCACGGACGATCGACACGATGCTCCTCGAGGAGCGTCGCTACGCACCCGATCCCGAGTTCGCGCGTCAGGCAAACGCCCAGCCCGACATCTACGAGCGCGACTGGGAGGAGTTCTGGGAGACCGAGGGCCGAACGCGCGTGACGTGGTTCGAGCCGTTCACGAAGCTGTACGAGTGGGACGCGCCCTACGCGAAGTGGTACCTCGGCGGGAAGCTCAACGTGTGCTTCAACGCCGTCGACCGCCATGTCGAGGCGGGTAAAGGCGATCGCGTTGCCTACTACTGGGAGGGCGAGCCCGAGGGCGAGCGCCGGACGATCACCTTCGCCGACCTGCAGCGCGACGTCGTGCGGCTCGCGAACTCGCTCCGGGAGCTCGGCTTGCGGAAAGGCACGCCGGTGGGGATCTACATGGGCATGGTCCCGCAGCTGCCGGTCGCAATGCTCGCGTGCGCGCGGATCGGAGCGCCGCACACGGTCGTCTTCGGCGGGTTCTCCGCGGAATCGCTTTCCGACCGGCTGAACGATATGGAATGCGAGGTCCTGATCACGCAGGACGAGGGCTGGCGCGCCGGTAAGAAAGTGCCGCTGAAGCAGAACGCGGACGAGGCTGTCGCGAACTCGCCCTCCGTGAAGAAGGTCGTCGTCCACCGCCGCACCGGCGACAGCGTTGCCTTCGATCCCTTACGCGACCTGTGGTGGGACGAGCTCGTCGCGGACAAGGACGACGACGCGACCTCGTGCCCCTGCGAGCCGATGGACGCGGAGGACTTACTCTACCTTCTCTACACGTCGGGGACGACCGCGAAGCCGAAGGGGATCGTCCACACCACTGCGGGCTATCTCGTCGGCGTGGCGACGACGCACCACTACATCTTCGACGTCAAGGCGGACTCGATCTACTGGTGTGCCGCCGACGTCGGTTGGGTCACCGGGCACAGCTACATCGTCTACGGGCCGCTGACGAACGGGACGAGCGGCGTCCTCTACGAGGGCGTGCCGAACTATCCGAACCCGGAGCGCTGGTGGGAGATCATCGAGCGCTACGGCGTCGACATCCTCTACACGGCGCCGACGGCGATCCGCTCCCACATGAAGTGGGGGCCCGAGCACGCGGAGAAGCACGATCTTTCGTCGTTGCGACTTCTCGGCACCGTCGGTGAGCCGATCAATCCCGAGGCGTGGGTCTGGTACCGCGAGCACATCGGCGGCGACCGCACCCCGGTGGTCGACACGTGGTGGCAAACGGAGACGGGGATGATCCTCATCACTCCGCTGCCGGGCGTGACAACCACGAAGCCGGGCTCGGCGACGAAGCCGTTTCCGGGCGTCGATGCCGCAGTCTTCGACGAGAGCGGTCAGGAGGTCGGCCCGGGCGGAGGCGGCTACCTCGTCCTCGAGCGGCCCTGGCCCGCGATGCTGCGAGGCATCTACAAGGACGACGAGCGGTACCGCGAGACGTACTGGTCGAAGTACGGCGACGTCTACTTCGCCGGTGACGGCGCCCGTATCGACGAAGACGCGGACTTCTGGCTGCTCGGCCGGGTCGACGATGTGATGAACGTCTCCGGCCATCGCATCTCGACGATCGAGGTCGAGAGCGCGCTCGTCGACCACAAGAAGGTCGCCGAGGCGGCGGTGTGCGGCCGTTCCGACGACCGAACGGGTCAGGCGATCGTCGCGTACGTGACGCTGAAGGGCGACGACTCCGGATCGGTCGAGATGCTCGAGGAGCTCCGCAATCACGTCGGCACGAAGATCGGACCGATCGCGAAGCCGGCCAACATCGTCTTCACGCCGGAGCTGCCCAAGACCCGTAGCGGCAAGATCATGAGACGGCTTCTGCGCGACGTAGCGGAGAACCGCACGCTCGGCGACACGACGACTCTCGCGGATCCCGCCGTCGTCGAGGAGATCAAGGAGCGTGCAACGGCCGAGAGCCGCGAGGAGGAATAGCGTCCTCGTCGTCTTAGGCGCGGTCGCGCTCGTTCCCGGCGCGGCCGGTGCCGATGGCCTCGCACAGGCACGGGCTGCGGTCGCCCTCGCCCGGACGCCGGAAGGAATGCAGGCGCGGTACGACGCAGGCCGCCGCCTCGAGGTCGCGCTCTATGCCGCGCGCCGCGGTTGCCGGGCCGAGCTTGCGCTGGCGCGCGGGCTCGTGCGGTGGGCAGAGGGCTACGACCGCCCGAGCCGCGCACTCGAGACCTCAGGGCAGCGCCTAGCGCGGAAGGCGCTCGCCGACCTGTCGAAACCGTGCCGGCCCAGCCGGTTGGCGCCGCCGCGGCTGCGTCGGCTCCCGCGGGTGCCGCCGCTCGTGCGTGCAGCGGCGCCGAGGGCGAGCATCGCCCAGCTCGACGCACGGCTCGCGGGCCTCGGCCGCCGGTTTCAGGGCTACGCCGCGATCTGGATGCACGATCCGCTCAACGGGACGTACGCCGGCTGGAACACCGACGCCCGCTTTCCCGCCGCCTCGGCGGTGAAGGTCGGCCTGCTCCTGGCGGCTCTCCAACGACTGCGCCGTCCCGAGCGATCGGCGCTCGACTACGAGCTCCGCACGATGATCGGCTGGTCGTCGAATCTCGCGACGAACCGGCTGGTCGAGCGGTTCGGCGGCGCGGCCGCCGAGCAGGCGCTGCGGCGCGCCGGTGCGTACCGGAGCACCTTCCCCGGGGGCTACCGAGTCGGCACGGCGCACGCCGACGTTCAGGAGCAGCCTCCACTCGTATCCAGCCGCGTGACGACGGCGCGAGACCTCGGGCGCATCCTGTTCGTGCTTCACGGCTGCGCGCTCGGCGCCGCCGCGGCGGAGCGCGCGACGGGTCTCGACCCGCGTAGGTGCGGTTATGCGCTGCGACTCCTGCTGAGCTCGGAGCCGCGCGGCAACAACGTAGGGCTGCTGCGGCCCTTCCTGCCCAAGAACACGCCCGTTGCACAGAAGAACGGCTGGCTGCACGACGCCCGGCTGACGGCCGCGATCGTCTTCTTCCCGAACGGGCCGAAGATCGTCGTCGTCCTCACGTACGCGCCGGGGCTCACTGTTGGGCGGGCCCAAGCGCTCGGCCGCGATGTGCTCGCCGCGCTGCGTTAGAGCTTGTCCGCGCAGGCGACGGCGGCCTGCCTGATCAACCTGTTCATTCGCGGCGAGAGCTTGCCGCCGGAGAGGCCGATACGTGCGAAGTCCTGTACAGAGACGTCGTTCGAGAGCTTGTCGAGCGTGCAGCTGCAGTAGGCGACGCGCTTCTGCTGCCCGTTCGTGCAGCTCTTCATGAAGTTGTCGACGATCACGCGCGGATAGTGGAATCGTCCGTGCGTTGTAACGGACGCCGTCCCCTTCGGGTTCGTCGCGGTTGCGATCGTGGTGACCGTCGTGGTTGCAGCGGACTTCTCGCTGCCGTCGCCGCAACCGCCCGCCGCGACGCCGAGGACGAGCCAGAGCGGCACGAGCCAGGGCCTCACGGCAGGAGTCTGCTCGTGACCAAGCGGTCCGAAACTAGGCGAGCAGCGTCTCGAAGCGCAATGGGTCGTCGAACGGCCCGATGACCGCGAGGTTGAGCCCACGCTGGGCGATCACGTCTCGCGCCACGCGCTGCACGTCCTCGGCGGTCACCTTGTCGAGCTCGGCGAGAATCTCTTCGGGGTCCGGCGTCTTGCCTTCGAGTACCTCGCGCCGGAGCCCGAACATGATCAGCCCCTGCGACGTCTCGAGCTGCAGGACGAAGCGGCCCTTCGCAAAGCTCTTGGCCTTCTCGAGCTCATCTGCAGGGACGGCCTCGTCCGCGATCTGGTGCAGCTCATGGGCGATCGTCGACACGGCGTCGTCGATTCGCTGAATGTCGACGCCGGCCTGGGCGTAGAGAGAGCCGGCATCGGTGTAGCTGTGGTTGAGGCCGTACACGTAGTACGCGAGACCGCGCCGCTCGCGCACCTCGGTGAAGAGGCGCGACGACATGCCGCCGCCGAGAACCGTCGCGAGCACCTGCAGGACGTAGCGGTCCGGGTGCTCGAGCGGATAGCTGTGGACGCCCAGACAGACATGGGCCTGGTCGGACGCCTTCGTGTGCACCTTGACGCGCGCATCTCCGTTCGGGCTGAGACGCACCGGCGCAGGCTCGCCCGTGTCGGCCTGCGGCGCGTCTCCCAGCAGCTCCTGGATGCGCTCGTTGAGGCCGTCTCCGATCTTGCCGCCGACGCCGACCACCATCCGCGTCGGCTTGTACCAGTGGTCGAGGTACGAGGTGAACGTGTCTCGCGTCGCGCTGCGGATCGTCTCCTTGCGCCCGATGATGTCCCAGCCGAGCGGCTGGTCGTCGTAGAGGAGCTCCTCGTACACGCCGCCGATGTAGTCGCGCGGAGTGTCGTAGTACATGTTCATCTCCTCGACGATGACGCCTTTCTCCCGCTCGATCTCCTCGGGGTCGAACTTCGAGTTGCGGAGCATGTCGACGAGAACGTCGAGGGCGATGTCGCGCGATTCGGCCGCGCACTTCACGTAGTAGCCGGTGTACTCCTTGCCGGTGAAGGCGTTGAACTCGCCGCCGATGCCGTCGATCTCCATCGAGATGTCGCGCGCCGTCGGACGACGCTCCGTCCCCTTGAAGAACATGTGCTCGGCGAAGTGGGCGATGCCGTTCGTCTCGGCAGTCTCGTAGCGCGAGCCGGCGGCAAGCATGATCGCGCAGGTCACCGACTGCGCCGACTCCATCGGCGCGGTCAGGATCCGCAGGCCGTTGTCGAGGCGCTCGAGCTGGAACGTGCTCATCGCGGCGATGCTATCTCGGACGATCCTCTCTGCGGTACACGAAGCGCACCGCCTGCCAATCGTCGTCGATCGCGTCGCGGCTCGTGGTGAAGTAGACGACGACGTCGGAGCCGCTCTTTGCGCCGAGCTTCCTGGCGAGGGGAGTCGAGCAGACCTTCTCAGGCAAGGCGCTCGAGGACGCGGTGGATCGCGTCGGTGCCGAATTCGACGGCATCGGCGGGGACGCGCTCGTCGGCGCTGTGGATGAAGCTCTGGAAGCTGAAGCCCGGCGGCAGGCGCATGGGGAGGAAGCCGTAGGTCTGGATGCCGAGAGGCGCGAAGTGCCGCGCGTCGGTGACGCCGACCAGAAGGAGTGGGACGGGGATGCCCTCGGGATCCAGCTCCCGAAGAGTTGCAGCGAGCGTGTCGAAGAGCCCGAGGTCCGCCTTCGGCGGCCCCGGGTCGTGGCGGATGAGCTCGAGCTCGACGTCGTCTCCCACGATCGCGGCGAGCTCGGCGATCAGATCGTCGGGGCCGAAGCCGGGGAGGGTGCGACCGTCGAGCTCGACCTCGATCTCGGCCGGCACGACATTGATCTTGTCGCCGGCCCGGACGATCGTCGCGCTGACCGTGTTTCGCAGCATCGGCTCGAACATCTGTGCACGTGTCCCGAGGAGCCTCAACGCCGTGGCCGTCAGTCGGGGCTTCAGCAGGGACGTCAAAACGGCGCGCTGGCTCTTGGGGACCTCCGCGGCGACCCGCTCGATCAACTCCCGCGCAACCGGCGTGACGTGGACCGGCAGGCGCTTGCGATCGAGATCGCGAAGGAGGCGCGCGAGACGGGCCATTGTTCCCCCGCGGGTGATCAGCGCCCCGTGTCCCCCGCGCCCGCGAACGGTCGCTTTCAGCCAGCAGATCTGCTTCTCGGCGACCTGGACGGCATAGAAGCGGCGCCCTCCGAGCTCCATCGAGAAGCCGCCGAACTCGCCGAGGGCGTAGCGGACGCCGTCGAAGAGCGGCGCACGCTCGGTCGCGAGGAACCTTGCTCCGAGATCCCCTCCCGCCTCTTCGTCGGAGAGCACGGCCAGGACGATCTCGCCGCGCGGCTCGAGCCCTCGCTCGTGAGCGCGCAGGAACGCGGAGACGAGCATCGCGACGCCGCCTTTCATGTCGAGTGCGCCGCGACCCCAGACGTAGCCGTCCACGAGGGCGCCGCCGAACGGAGGCCGTGTCCACTGCTGCCCGGCTGTCGTCACGACGTCGACATGTCCATAGAGGAGGAGGGGCGTCCCACCGCCGCTACCGCCGATGCGGCTGACGAGGTTCGGCCGTCCGGGTTCCTTTGCGTGCAGCTCGACCTCGAGCCCCGCCCGCTCGAGGAGGTCCCGCAGGAACTCGATGCACGTCCCTTCGTTCCCGGGCGGGTTCGTCGTGTCGAACCGGATCAGCTGTTGCAGAAGCTCGACGGGAGTCATAGAAGTTGAGCCCGGTAACGATGACGTGTTGGGCCGCCGTGCGCTAGAGGGCGTCGATCGCCGCGAGGAGGCCGTCGACCTCCGCGGGGGTGTTGTAGTGGACGATGCCGGCGCGGACGGCGCCCTCCTGCTCCAGCCCGAGCCGTTTCATGATCTCGAGGGCGTAGTAGTTGCCGTGCCAGACGGCGTAGCCCGCGTCGCCGAGACGCGTAGCCGCATCGGGGGTTGCGACTCCCTCGACGTTGAAGGCGAACGTCGCGACGCGGCCGTCCATCGTCCGCAGCCCGTAGAGCTCGACGCGCTCGGGTAGGCCGGCGAGGAACTGCTCGCCGAGCATCCGCTCGTGGGCCTGAAGAGCATCCCAGCCGATCGAGCCGATGTAGTCGACGGCCGCGACAAACCCGGCCATCAGCTCGTGCGGGAGCGTTCCTGTCTCGAAGCGCGAGCCAAGCGGGACGTCCGGCGCCGGCCGCACCTTGTACGGCCTGAGCGCCTCGAGCAGCTCCGCGCGTCCGTAGGCGACGCCGAGGTGCGGTCCGAAGAACTTGTACGGCGAGCAGATGAGCACGTCGACGTCCCAACCGGCGACGGCGATCGGGCCATGGGGCGCGTAGTGGACCGCATCCGCCCACGCGAGGGCGTCCGCTGCGTGCGCGAGCTCGACGATTCTCGGGACGTCGGTGAGCGTGCCGAGCGCATTCGATGCCACGGGAAATGCGACGACGCGCGTCCGATCGGTCAACTGCCGCTCGAGGTCGTCGTAGTCGAGCGTCGTGTCGTCGTTGATGTCGACAAAGGCGACGTCCAGCTGCTTGTCGCGCGCCAGCTCGAGCCAGGGTGAGACGTTCGCGTCGTGGTCGAGCTTCGTCACCAGGATCTGATCCCCCTCACGCCACGCGCGTCCGAGGGTGCGCGTGAGCGCGAAGGTGAGGCTCGTCATGTTGGCGCCGAAGATCGTCTCTTCGGGGCTGCAGCCGAGGAACTCCGCGGCCGCGAGCCGGGACTGCGTGATCAGCGCCTCAGTCCTCCGGCTCGTCGCGTACGGGCCGCTGGTGTTCGCGTTCGACTCGCGGTAGTAGCGCGAGACGGCGTCGATCACCTCGTCCGGGACCTGTGTCCCTCCCGGCCCGTCGAAGAAAGCGAGCGGCTGCCGCAACGCCGAGTAACGGGCGCGGACCGACTCGACGTCCAGGGTGACGGTCGACACCGCGAAGACGCTACTACGATTGGCGCGTGGCTCCCGCGACCAAGGAGCGGATCGACCGCGGCACCGGCCCCGGCCTCGGTGCGCCGTGGAACGTGATCGTCCTCAACGACAACCACAACACCTTCCAGGGTGTCGCGGCGGCGCTGGCGTCGACGATCCCGAACGTCTCCTACGATCAAGGGCTGCGCATCGCCGACCGGATCCACAACACCGGACGCGCGATCGTCTGGTCCGGTCACCGCGAGCCGGCCGAGCTGTACTGGGAGCAGCTGCGTCGGCACGGCCTGACGATGGCCCCGCTCGAGCGCGCCTAGGCCGCCTAATCGATTTCCAAAAAACCCGATTTCCAGCGGTTTTTGGCCGCTCAACCCTGTTAGAGATCCGTTAGGGCGGGTAGGGGACCCCTACCTACTACTACGAGGCAGATCGCCTCGGAGGGGGTTTGAGACATGACTATCGCTGACATGTGGACGTTCACGGCTACCACTGCGGGCGTCGATCTGACGGGCTTCAAGGTCGAAGCTCGCGACGGAAGCGTCGGCAAAGTGGACGAAGCGACCTACGAGGCCGGCGACAGCTTCGTGGTCGTCGACACTGGGCCGTGGATCTTCGGGAAGAAGGTTCTCCTCCCGGCGGGTGTGATCAAGGACGTCGATCTCGACAGCGAGACCGTGTTCGTGGATCTGACGAAGGACCAGATCAAGAGCGCGCCCGAGTTCGACGAGCAGACCTACCGCGACGAGAGCTACCACTCCCGGATCGGTAGCTACTACGACCGCGAACGCCGCTAGCGGAACCTAGATGGGGTAATCGGAGCCTCGCCCGACGGCGGGGCTCCGGACGTTCAGGCCGGCAAACCGTTGACGCGCCAGCGGTAGACCGGCGACGGGTCCAGCGAGGCGCCCACGAAGCAATCCCGCTCGGCCTTAACGAGCAGCGCGGCGAGCTCCTCGCGCTCCGGAACCGGCTCGAGCTCGAGGTCGATCTCCACGTTGAGCTCGACGAACGCGTACCTCCCGTCTTCCGGGCGCTTCGTGACGAGGCCGGATGCCGAGGCTGAGGCGAGAAAGTCGACTCCGGCGCGGTCGGCATGGAAGCGGAGACTCTGCAGCGTGCAGCCCGCGAGCCCCGCAAGCGTCAGGTGCTCCGGCGTCCACGCGTCGTCGAGGTCGAGCGGCGAGCTGCCGTCCGCCGTGATGTGGCCGGCGCGGTCGAGGCCGACCGCGTAGCGGAACTCCTTCGCCTTCGGCGGCATCTTCCTATCCTGCCCACCGTGCGGAGGAACCATCCGGGCCCCGGCGTACTGTCTGGTCATGCGACGTCTCCGTGCCCTCAGCGAGGCCGAGTGCTACGTCAGGTTGTACGGCGGCTGGGAAGAGACCGTCCGCGTCATCAGGCTCGAACGGCGGGCGCGCAGCGAGCTCGCGCACGACGGCGAGGCGCTGCGCGTGCGGTTCGAACAGCTCCTCGACGCGCGTGACCCCGACGCGCTCGCAGAGCCAGAAGCAGCCTGAGTCGGCCATCCCGGACGTTCTCGGGCCCGGGTTGCGGGTTGTGTTCTGCGGTATCAATCCGGGACGTGTCTCGGCCGCCGCCGGCGCGCACTTCGCGAATCCGCGGAACGACTTCTGGCGGCTTCTCCACGCGGCGGGCTTCACGCCGCGGCTGATCGAGCCCTCCGAGCAGTTCGAGCTACTCGAACATAGGGTGGGTGTGACGAACGCGGCAACTCGAACCACACGAGGTTCCGGCGACCTTCGCAGCGCCGATTTCGCAGGCGCTCCGGAACGGCTCGAACGGCTGGCCGTCGAGCTGAGACCGAAGTGGATCGGGTTCGTCGGCAAAGAGGCCTATCGCGGCGCCTTCGGCGAGCGGCCACAGCTGGGTGAACCGGAACGACGGCTCGGCGACACGAGGCTCTACGTCCTCCCGTCGACGTCTCCGGCGAACGCGGTCGTGCCGTGGAGCGAGCGCCTGCACTGGTTCGCCGAGCTCGCGCGACTAAGCGAGGCGCGCGCTTCGAGTTAACCGCGCCAGCGGTTTGTGATCGGAGTCCGCCGGTCGCGGCCGAACGCCTTCGGACGCAGCTTGACGCCGGGCGGCGCTTGGCGGCGCTTGTACTCCGCCCGGTCGATCATGGCGACGGCTCGGGCGACGACGTCCGAGTCGAAGCCGTCGGTCGAGAGCTCTTCGAGCGTGCGATCGTGCTCGACGTAGCGCTCGAGCACAGCGTCGAGCTTCGGATAAGGCGGCAGTGAATCCTCGTCGAGCTGGTTGTCGCGCAGCTCGGCGCTCGGCGCCCGTTCGATGATGGACTGCGGGATGAGCTCGCGGCCGGCGCGCTCGTTGAGGTAGCGCGCGAGTCTGAAGACGTCCGTCTTGTACACGTCCTTCAACAGCGCGAACCCGCCCGCCATGTCGCCGTAGAGCGTCGCGTAGCCCACCGAGAGCTCGGACTTGTTCCCGGTGGCGACGAGCATCCAGCCGAACTTGTTCGAGAGAGCCATCAGCAGAACGCCGCGCGCGCGTGCCTGGATGTTCTCTTCCGTGAGATCCGGTTCGCGCCCCGCGAACGCGTCGGCGAGCGCGCGGGTGAAGGCTTCGACGATCGACGTGATCGGGATCTCGAGGAACGGCGACCCGAGGCTCTCCGCAAGCCGCTGCGCGTCGTTGCGTGTCGCTTCTGACGAATAGCGCGACGGCATCGAGACGCAGTGCACGCGTTCCGCCCCGAGCGCTTCGGCCCCGAGTCCTGCCGTCACGGCCGAATCGATTCCGCCGGATACGCCGACGACGACGTCGTTGAAGCCGTTCTTCGTCACGTAATCCCGCAGCCCGAGCTCGAGGGCGAGGCGCATTTGCTCGATCTCATCCACGAACGGCGCGACGGTGACCGTCGCTTTGCGGCCGTTCGGAGAAGGCCCGCGTGTGCCGACGTGAATGACGTCGACCGGCGGGATCTCTTCGCGGTCGCGGGCGAGCGCACGGCGCCGCACGTCGCGCAGGCGCCGGCCGATTACCTCCTTCGGCTCGATGTCCGCGACGAGGAGCGCCTCCTCGAAGCCCGGCGCGCGTGCGATCACCGTTCCTTCGTCGTCGATCACGACCGAGTGGCCGTCGAAGATCAACTCGTCCTGACCGCCGACGGTGTTGCAGAAGGCGACGAAGCACAGGTTGTCGCGCGCGCGCGTCACGAACATCTCCTCACGCTCACGGTCGCGCCCGACGTAGAACGGCGACGCCGAGATGTTGACCAAGAGCTCCGCGCCGGCGAGCGCAAGGTCGGTCGCGGGCGGGCCCGGCTGCCACATGTCCTCGCAGACCGTGAGCCCGACGAGCGTCTTGTCGTGCTCCAGCAGGATGAGGTCGCGCCCCGACGCGAAGTAGCGGTCCTCGTCGAAGACGCCGTAGTTCGGCAAGAAGCGTTTTCGGTAGACGGCCCGCACCTCGCCGCCCGCGCAGACGTAGCACGCGTTGTAGAGGTCTCGATCGAAGTGTGGAGCTCCGACGATGACGGTCGCGCCGCGCGCTTCGCGTGCGATCTGTTCCACCGACGCCTGGGCGGCCCGAATGAAGCCGGGCCGCAGGAGCAGGTCCTCCGGGGGGTAGCCGGTTACCGCGAGCTCGGGGAAGATGACGAGGTCGGCGCTGCCTGCCATCGCCTCGGCAATGCGCTCGAGGATCAGCTTGCGGTTGCCGTCGAGGTCGCCGACGACGGGGTTGATCTGAGCCAGCGCGAGCCTCATGAGCTCAGTCTAGCTGTTTGCGACTCACAGTCGAAAACTCAGCGGCGGCGGCCGAACTGCAGCACCCAGAGGGAGACGCCGGTGTTGCCGAACATCGGGCCGCGCTGGAGGGCGACCCCGACGTCTCGCCAGCGTGGCGACAGGAGGTTCGCGCGGTGCTGAGGCGAGGCGAGCCAGGCGCCGAGCGTCCGGAGAGGCGAGCCGCGTTCGCGTTGCCCCCACGCGAGATTCTCGGCGATCGACCGTGCCGGCAGGTAACCGGCGCGCGCGAACGTCTGCGTGAATGCCATCCCGCAAGGTGTGTGCGAGAAGCCGCAGCGGCGGACGGCGTTCGCCTTCAGCAGCGACGAGCGGTCGAGGCGGGCGCTCTCATGGAGCGGGCTCAAGCCGAAGCTGCGCCGGACGACGTTGACGCCGCACGACATCGCCTGCAACTGCGAGTGTGCGGTTCCGGCGGCGGTTGGCGCCGCGCTGCACGAGGCCGCGACGGCACGCAAGGCTGCACCGTCGTTCGCGTGGACCACGGCTCCAGACGGGGCGACGAGGCCGAACAGGATCGCGGTGAGGGTCTCGGCGACTCCCATGCGCGGCCGGCCGAACGATACGCGACTTAGCGGCGAGAGTCAGGTGCGGCTACGGCCAGCGCGATCTCGTCGAGAGCTTCCGGGTTCTCGAGCGACGAGAGGTCGCCGGGATCGTCGCCGACGACCTGAGCTCGGACCGCGCGCCGCACGATCTTTGCGCTGCGGGTCTTCGGCAACGAGGAGACGAAGACGATCCGCTCCGGCTTGAAGGCTTTGCCGAGGTCGTCCGTGACGGCAGCGGCGATCTCTAGGGCGCAGGCGGGCGTCGGTTCGACTTCCGGCCGGAGGACGCAGAAGATCCACGCGGTCTCGCCCTTCACCTCGTGAGGCACCCCGATGGCGGCGGCCTCCGCGACCGCGATGTGGCTCACCGCCGCCGACTCGAGCTCCGCGGGGCCGATCCGCTTGCCGGCGATGTTCAGCGTGTCGTCCGAGCGTCCGTGCAGGAACCAGTAGCCGTCCTCGTCGACCGAGGCCCAGTCGCCGTGCGTCCAAACGCCCGGGAAACGGCGCCAGTAGGAGTCGAGGTAGCGCTCCTCGTCGCCCCAGATCCCCCGCGTCATGCCCGGCCACGGACGCTTGCACACGAGCTCGCCGACCTCGCCGCGCACGGGCTCGCCGCCGGGCCCGAAGACGTCCATGTCGAGGCCGAGCGCCGGAAAGCCGAGTGCGACCGGCTTGATCGGCTCCGTGATGCATGTCGCCAGGAAGCACGCGCCGACCTCGGTGCCGCCGGACTCGTTCACGATCGGCGCGCGCCCGGCGCCGACGTGCTCGAACAGCCACTCGTACGGACCGCGGTTCCACGGCTCGCCGGTCGTGCAGATCGTCTTCAGCGAGGAGAGATCGGCGACCGGATCGCCCTTCGGGATCAGCGCCCGCACGAGCGTCGGCGAAACGCCCAGCATGGTGACACGCTCCGACTCGATCAGCCGCCAGAGCCGGTCCGCCGGGAAGTCGGGCGCACCTTCGGCGTAGACGATCGTCGCGCCGCACGCGCCGCCGCCCACGACCGTCCACGGTCCCATGATCCAACCCATGTCGGTCGCGAAGTGCATGCGGTCCCCCGGCTCGACGTTCGTCTGATACGCGACCTCGCGCGCGATCGAGACGAGGAAGCCGCCCTGCACATGGACTGCTCCCTTCGGCCGGCCGGTCGTCCCCGAGGTGTACGCGAGGAGGTAGTGATGCTCCGGGTCGACCTGGCGCGGCGGAAGATCGCCGGACGTATCCGCGACGAGGTCGTCCCAGAACCGGTCGCGACCGACCGTCATCGGCACGTCCTCCAGCCCGAGCCGCCGCCAGACGATGACGTGCGCGACGGCGGGTGCGTCGCGCAGCGCTTCGTCGGCGATCTCCTTCATCGGCACGACCTGACCGCGGCGGAGCGAGCTGTCCGCGGTGATCAGCGCCTTCGCCTTCGCATCGGCGAGCCGCGCGCCGATCGCGGGCGCCGCGAAACCCGAGAAGATCGGGACCTGCACCGCTCCGAGGTGAGCGCACGCATGCGAGGCGATCGCCGCCTGGGGCGACATGGGCAGGAAGATCCCGACCGCGTCGCCCTCGCCGACTCCGATCGAGGCCAGGCCCTCCGCAAGGCGGAAGACCTCCTCCGAGAGCTCTCGCCAGGTCAGCGAGCTGCGCGCGCCGTCCTCTCCCAGCCAGACGGCAGCCTCCTGCTCGGCGAGCTCCCCCGCGCCCCAACGGTGGACGCAGTTCCAGGCCAGGTTCAGCTTCCCGCCGTCGAACCACGTTGTCCACTCGTTGCCGCGAGACGAGTCGAGCACGCTCTGCCACGGTTGCGAGAACTCCAGCCCGAGGTCTTCGATCACGGCCGGCCAGAACCGCTCGGGCTCCTCGACCGACACTCGGTGGAGCTCGCCGTAGCCCTCGATTCCGAGCCGCCGCGCGAGGCGCGTCAGGTTCGCGGCCTCGACGTCATCGGGTGTCGGGCTCCAGATGAACTCGGACATCGCGGGAAGCGTACGTACCCGCACGCGGAGGGTGGGAACCGTTCTCTAACCTCTTGGAATGCGAGCCCGACTGTTCACTCCGGAGAACCGCAAGTGGTGGACGCTCGCCGCGGTCGCAGTCGGCCTGTTCATGATCATGCTCGACAACACGGTGGTGAACGTGGCCTTGCCGTCGATCCGCAAGGACCTCGGCATCGGGATCTCGGAGCTCGAATGGGTGGTGAACGCCTACGCGCTGACGTTCGGCGTGCTGCTGCTGACCGGCGGGAAGTTGGCGGATCTCGTCGGCCGTCGCCGCATCTTCATCATCGGGCTCGTCATCTTCACGGCGTCGTCGCTCGCGTGTGGTCTCGCCAACGGCGCGGAAGTGCTCATCGCCGCTCGAACCGTCCAGGGAATCGGCGCCGCGTTGATGAACCCGGCGACGCTCTCGATCATCACGGCGACGTTCCCGCCCCGCCAGCGCGGCACGGCGATCGGGATCTGGGCGGGCGTCTCGGCGCTCGCGCTGGCGTTCGGGCCGCTCGTCGGCGGGCTGCTGACGGAGAAGATCAACTGGAGCTGGATCTTCTTCATCAACATCCCGATCGGAGTTCTCGGGGTGCTGGCCGCCGGCATCTTCATCGACGAGACGAGAGACACGTCGCGCGAGCAGCGGCTCGACCTTCCGGGACTGCTCACGTCGGCTATCGGCCTGTTCGGGCTCACGTACGGGCTCATCGAGACGAATGACCACGCCTGGGGATCGGCGCGCGTCCTCGCGCTCTTCGCGATCGCCGCGGTCTTCCTCACGCTCTTCGTGCTGCTCGAGCTGCACCAGCGGTTGCCGATGCTCGACCTCTCGCTCTTCCGCAATGCCACCTTCAGCGGGGCAAACACCGTCATGTTCCTCGTCGGCCTCGCGATGTTCGGGATCTTCTTCTACAACTCGCTCTTCCTCCAGAACGTCCTCGGCTACGGCGCGATCAAGACCGGCGCGACGTTCCTGCCGATGACGGTACTGATCATCCTGATCGCCCCGGCTGCCGGGAAGATCTCCGACCAGGTCGGCCCGCGCTGGCTGATGGGCGCCGGGATGATCCTGCTCACGGGCTCGTTGCTCCTGTTCGCCACCCTCGACGCGGGCTCGTCGTGGTGGGCCATCCTTCCGGGCCTGCTGACAGGGGGTTTCGGGATGGCGATCACAATGGCGCCGACCACGGCTGCTGCAATGGGCTCGGTGCCGGTCGACAAAGCGGGCGTCGGGTCAGCGGTGATCAACATGATGCGCCAGGTCGGCGGCTCGCTTGGGATCGCAGTGATGGGTGCACTCGTCGCAACGGCGGTCAGCGTGACGCCCTTCAACCCCGCCTTCCCGCAACAGTTCGTCGAGGGCTACCACCGAGCCCTCCATGTAGGGGCAGCCATCACACTGGTGGGCGCCATTGTCGCGGTAGCAACAGTGCGCAAGGTGCGACATGCCGAACCAGCCCGCCAGGCCGAACCGGCAATCGGGGCCTAATCAGAGGCGGTTCCACAACCGCTGAATCACCAGAGCCACCAAAGCCTGCGGCTAAGTCGATGGCGAAGCCGGGCTTAGCAGCAGGCGAACTGATGCGACGGCGGACGCGAAAGCGCCCGCCGCCCGCACGGTTCGAACCAATCGCCCTCCACCGGGGTAACCGAGAGGCAACACGACCGCACGTGCCGCCGGAGCCGGGCTTCGCCCGGCGGGAGGCTCACGAACACCTCAACCGAACCGAGCCGCAAATCGGCGCAAAAGCACAGCCTTTGTGCCGCACAAAAGGAAGACCCCCGGCTGCGGCTCCGGGGGTCGATTCCCGTTAGGCGTCTTCGCCTTTCGGCAGCCTCCCCGGGACTTGGCTCTGCGGCCCAGCCAGTCCCTTGCGGGGTCTACCTGGTGAAGCGCCTCCTGCAGCCGACCCTGGCGTCTGGCTCGGATGCAAGATGCAGACCACTTTAGGCGCACTCGAATGGCATGTCAAGTAGGTGGGTGAAGTAACTTCGGATAGGGTTCGGTTGACCGTTTTCGCCGCAAAATATGACCCTTTTTGGGTGAACTGAGGTTGTGAGGGTTGACGTTTGGTGAAGCATGACGTCTACTACCAGGTACGTGTCTGACTTGACTGCGGCTCCTCAGATCCAACGTGCCTTGGCGGCTCAGGCCGGGCTCCAGCTGGGTGAGCGGGTTCGGCAGCTCCGTGTGGCCGCGGGTCTGACACAGACGGAGCTCGCCGGCGACCGGTTCTCCAAGGAGTATGTGAGCCAGATCGAGCGAGGCAAGACGAGGCCGACACGCGACACGATCGAGTGGATCGCCGCTCGCTTCGGGGTCGACGCCGCCTTCCTCGCCAACGGCGTCAGCGCCGACGAGCGAAGTCGCGTCGATTCGAGCCTCGCCCGCGTCGACGCCCTCCTCGAGGCCCATCGAAACGACGAGGCGCTCGAGGAGCTCGAGCGCATTCGTTCCGCCGTTCTCGCCACTGGAATGGCCGAGCTCGAGGTGCACGCGCTGTCGAGTGAGGCGACCGTACGGATTCGCCGTGGCGACCTGCGCGAGGCCTTGGCCCTGCTCGAGCGTGCGCGCGGGCTCACTGAAAGCGACAGCTTCTCCGACGTCGAGCGGGCGGGCGTGCTCTACCGGCTGGGCGTCGCGCGCTATCAACTCAGCAGCATCCAAACGGCAATCGGCCTCTTCGACGAGGCACTGAAGCTCGCCGAGCGATCAGAGCTCCCGTCCGACCAGCTTCGTTCCAGCATCCTCGCGTGGCGGTCGCGCTGCTACCGGCGCCGCCGTGATCTCGAGGCGGCGAGGGAAGACGTCGAGCGCGCGCTCGAGCTGGCCGAGGGGTTGAACGACAAGCGCGCGACTGCCGACATCTACTTCCAAGCGTCGATCATTGCCGACCGCGAGGGCCGCTGGGTGCTCGCGCGAACGTATGCAGAGCGGGCAAAGACCGCGTACGAAGAGCTCTCCGATCGAGGCAATCTCGGCCGGCTGCTCAACAACCTCGGCGGCATCAACTTCCTTCTCGGGCATCCCGACGAGGCGGTGGCCCTGCTGAAGGACGCGGTCCGCATTGCGTTGGAAGTCGAAGACCGTACCGAGGCGGCGCACGCCGTGAACGGGATAGCCCAGATCCACCTCCGAGCAGGCGAGTTCCGTCCGGCTGAGGAGCACGCTCGCTACGCCTTGGAACTGCTTGGCGATCGCGTTGACGAGCTCACCGAGATCGGAAACGCACAGATCGTCCTCGGACGCGCGCTGCTTGGACAAGATCGCCTGGACGACGCCGAGCAGGCCTTCCGGGCCGGCGAGCAAGCATACGACCAAACGTCTTCGGCCAGTCACCGCGCCTCGGCGTGGGTCGCTCAGGGGGACCTGGCGGCCCGGCGCGGCGACGACAGGTCAGCTGCACGTCTGTACCGGAAAGCGGCGGACGCTCTGCAAGACGTCCGCTTCTAATCCGCGAAGGAGGTGATTCCGTGTCCAAGGCAAGCTTGATCTACTTTGCGGTCTTCGCGATCCTCATCGCGATGGCGCTGCTCCCGGCGCTGCAGTTCTTCCCGGACGGCCCCAGCGATGGAGCCCGGTTCTAAAGTGGGGGCATCTAGAGTGGGCGCGTGCGCGCTTGGCTCGTCGTTTTTGCGCTGATCACCCTCACTGTCGGCTGCGGCTCAGCTACGAACCCTTCGCAGAGGGGCGCTTCCGACCCGAGAACAATCGAGGCGTTGTGGAAGCAATCCGGCGAGAGCGTCGCTCTCGTCCCGGGCACGTCGGACTATTCGCCGGGAAACGTCCGGGTGTCGTTTCTCGTCGTCGACTCGAAGGCACGGGTGATCGCGCCGCCTCGAGCGGAGGTGTGGGTCGCCCGGGCGATGGGCTCGCGGCCGTTCGCCCACACGACTGCAAGGCTCGAGCGCGTGGGCGTCCCCGGCAGCACGGAGGCGGGGGCGCCCAACGTGATCTACGTCGCCCACGTGCGAGTCCCGAAGCCCGGCACGTACTACCTGCTCGCGCGTCCCCTCGGGACCTTGCGCATCGGCGGCATCCGGTCGCTGGCGGTGAAGCGACACTCGAAGTCACCTGAGGTCGGCCAGCGGGCGCCCGCGTCCCGAACGCCCACGCTCGCGAGCGAGCACGGGAACCTGGCCCGGCTGACGACGCGTGTGCCGCCTGATCGTGCGCTCCTTCGCTACTCCGTTGCCGGCTCGCTCGCGGCGCGTGTGCCGTTCGTCGTCACCTTTGCCACGCCTCGCTGGTGTCAGAGTCGGTTGTGCGGCCCCGCCGTCGAGGTCGTCGACTACGTGCGCCGGCGCTTCGCTCGCACCCCGATCCGGTTCATTCACGTCGAGGTCTACAAAGGCAACACCCCGCGGAACGGCTGGAACCAATGGATGCGCGAGTGGCATCTGCCGACGGAGCCGTGGACCTTCCTCGTCGGACGAGACGGCCGCGTGAAAGCCAAGTTCGAAGGGGCGCTCGGCGCGCGAGAGCTCGTGAGCGCCGTGAACGAGTACCTTCGCTAGACCCGCCGCCCGGCGCGGCTCGGACCTGCGACGATTGGGAGCCATGCCGGCGCCGGGGGAAGACCCGAGCCTCGTCAGCGTTCGCGAAGTCGCGGACCAGCTCGGCGTCCATCCGGAGACGATCCGGCGTCTCATTCACGACGGCCGGCTCGATGCGGTCCGAATCGGGCGCGTCTTGCGCGTGCATCGTGAGGCCGTCGATCGCTTCCTTGCGCGGCAGCGCGTCAAGCCGTCGCGCCACCAGGCCTGATCAGTCGGCGACTCGTTCGATGACGACGTGCGGGATCCGCGCATAGGGGCTGAGCCGCAGCAGGGCTCGGACGACCTCGACGCAGTCCTCGGTTCGGATCATCTCGTCTTTCGGCACCGGGGCGAAGTCCGTCATCGGCGTGTCGACGAACCCGGGACTGAGTGCCGTCGCTCTGACTCCGTGCTCCGCCTCTTCGCGGTTGAGCGTGTTCGTGAACTGGATCACGGCCGCCTTCGTTGCACCGTAGATCGGAAGGTGCGGCGACGCCATCGTCCCTGCGATCGACGCGAGATTAATGATCAGCCCACGGGATTGGCGAAGCAGCGGCAGCGCGGTGGCCGTGACGAGGATCGTCCCGCGGAGGTTCACGTCGAGTTGCAAGTCGAGATGCTTCGTCGAGATCTCGTCGATGCGGCCGGCGATTCCCATCCCGGCCGAATTGACGAGCACATCGAGCCGGCCGTACCGCTCGCGGTGCCCGTCGACGATCCGCCGCGCGTCGTCTTCGAGCGCGACGTTCGCGGTTACCGCGAGCGCACCGAGCTCTTCGGCTGTCGCCTCGACCTTCTCGCGCGTCCGCGAGGCGAGCGTCAGCTCGAAGCCCTCTGCGCGAAGCATGCGGGCGATCCCGAGCCCGATCCCTGACGACCCGCCGGTGACGAGGGCGGCCTTCTCCATGAGCCATCTTTGCAATTCGGCAGGGGCGGCGCCTGCGACGCCGAACGTCTGACTCGGAGGAACCGTTGTGGCTCCTCCTCTCCCCTGAACGGGCGGCGGCGGCCACCTTCGGCGCCGCCGCTCACCCTCGACGCAGACCTCGCGGCGTCCCCTACCCTTCCGGTTCAGCAACGAGGAGGAGCCGCCTTGGACATCAAGACCGGACGCGTGAAGCTGACCGACCTCGCTGCCTGCGGCGGGTGTGCGGCGAAATACTCGGCTGCGCGCCTCGAGGAGCTGCTCGCCGGATTCGTCCCGGTGGATGCGGAGAATCTCCTCGTCGGCCTTGCTCCGGCCGACGACGCTGCCGTCTACCGCCTCGACGACGAACGAGCCCTCATCTTCACCCTCGATTTCTTCCCGCCCGTGGTCGACGACCCGGGCGACTACGGCGCGATCGCCGCCACGAACGCGCTCAACGACGTCTTCGCGATGGGCGGCACGCCGCTGCTCGCACTTTCGATCGCAGCGTTTCCCGAGGAGCTGCCGATGGAGATGCTCGCGGAGGTGTTCGCCGCCGCTGACGCGCAGGTGCGCGCTGCGGGTGGGCTGCTTGCGGGCGGCCACACGATTCGCGACACGGAGCCGAAGTACGGGCTCGCAGTCGTCGGCACCGTGCGCCCTGACGGCATCTGGCCGAAGAACGGTGCCAGGCCGGGCGACGACGTGTTCCTGACGAAGCCGCTGGGCACCGGACTCATCATGACCGGGTACAAGAACGGCTACGCGGGTCAGATGCAGCTCGAGCGCGCCGTTCGGTGGATGCGGACGCTGAACAAGGATGCCGCCGATGTCCTCCGACCGCTCGAGCCGAACGCGGTGACGGACGTCACGGGCTTCGGGCTGTTCGGACACGCGCACGAGGTCGCCGACCGGAGCAGGGTGCGCATCCGGCTCGAGTCGGAGCGTTTCCCCGCAATCGACGGCGCCCTCGACCTCGCTCGCAAGGGAGTGCGCACGAGCGGGGATCCCCGGAACCGCGACTTTGCGGCAGCACACGTCTCGACCGACGGACTGCCGGAGACGCTCGACCTGCTCGGATACGACCCGCAAACGGCGGGCGGCCTGCTCGTGACGGTCCCGAAGGAGCGCGGGCCGGCTCTCGAAGCCGAGTTCGGCGCTCGGAAGCTCTTCATCCGTCGGATCGGAAGGGTCGAGGAGGGGGCCGGAGTCGTCGTCGAGTGACTCGCGGCATGATCCACGGGCGGTTCCAGCCCTTTCATAACGGACACCTCGAATATCTCCGTGGAGCGGCGGCGGGATCAGATGAGGTGTTCGTAGGGATCACGAACCCCGATCCCACGCGCATCAGGGAAGAGCCGAGCGACCCGCTTCGCCATCTCCCCGAGTCGAATCCGTTCACGTACGTCGAGCGACTGCTGATGGTGCAGGCCGTTGCCGAAGACGAGGGCCTTCGTGTCCACGTGATCCCGTTTCCGGTGAACGAGCCGGAGCTGTGGCCGGCGTACGTGCCGCCCGGTGTGACGCAGTATCTGAGGCTCTTCTCCGAATGGGGCGGAACGAAGCTCGAGCGGATGCGCGAGGCGGGCTACGACGTCGTCATCCTCGACGAGGGCATCGAGAAAGAGATCTCGGGCGCTGATGTGCGCGCGGCGATACGTGCCCGCGGAGACTGGGAGATGCTCGTGCCTCCCGGAGTTGCGCGCGTGCTCCGCTCGCTCGAGCGCGTCACGGTCTAACTTGTATCCCGTTTTCGTCCTTCTGCTCGACGGGCTCGCCGATCGTGCGCACGATGTGCTCGGCGGCCGCTCCGGCCTCGAGGCGGCATCGACGCCGAACTTCGATCGCCTCTGCGCGTCTGCGTCGTGCGGCGTGCTGTACGCGGTCGGGCCGGGTCGAGCGCCGTCTAGCGAAGTCGCGCACTGGTCGATGCTCGGGTACCGCCCGAACGAGTTCCCGGGCCGGGCGGTTTTCGAGGCGCTCGGGCGCGGACAGGACGTGAGTGCGGAGCATGTGTTCGCGTATGCCGCCCTGCGCCCGGCGGAGCGAAGAGACGGCGGCTGGTGGCTCACGGGCAGGCCCGATCCCGAGGGGGACGCGGAGGAGGCAGCGCGGCTGGTCGCGTCCTGCGACGGCATCGAGATCGACGGCCTGACGTTCTCTTTGACGCACGTGTGGCGCGGCGAGGCCGTTCTGCGGATCGACGGCGGAGCGGACGAGCGCGTCACCGACACGGACGCGTTCTTCCGCGACCGGCACCCGGTGCTGCGGCCGCAAGCGCTCGTTCGTGAGGCGGACCGAACGGCGCGCGCGGCGGAGGAATGGAGCCGCGAGGTGATGCGCCGGCTCGCGGGCGAGCGCTTCAACGTCATCACGCTGAAGTGGTGGGGGCGGCCGCACGACGTGCCGACGTTCGAGCAGCGCCACGGACTACACGGAACGTTCGTCGCAAGCTCGGCCTTTCTACGGGGGTTGGCTCATGCGGTGGGACTAGAGGCACGCGAGGAGGGCGAGACGAACGATGCCGCGGCGGACCTGCGCGGTCGTATCCGCCTTGCGCGGGAACGGCTCGACGCCGGCGACACGTTCGTGCTGTGTCACGTGAAGAGCGCGGACGCCGCTGGACATACGAAGGATCCGCGCAAGAAGCAGGAGATGATCGAGGCGATTGACGGTGCGCTCGCAGAGTTGCCGACCGACCGGGCGGTCGTCTGCGTCACCGGCGACCACGCAACGCCCGCGTCTCCCGATGTGATCCATTCAGGCGATCCCGTGCCGTTCGTGCTCGCGGGCCCAGGAGTCCGAGCCGACCGGGTCCGCGAGTTCGGCGAGTCGACCTGCGCCGAGGGAATCCTCGGCCACCTGCGCGGACCGGACATGATGCCCGTGCTCCTCAACGCCGCAGATCGACCGCTCTTCCTCGGCTCGCGACCGACGCCGTTCGACGGCGCCGACGGCTACCCGTCCCTCCTCGAGCCGTTGTGAACGAACCGTCACGAACCTGGAGCAGTCCCGCTACCCACGTGCGCACATCAGACACCTAATCTGAGGTTCGCCCCCTTGGGAGGGTGGGGGGTGAGCGGGTGGGTGCACGCCGGTCGCTCGCGGGCGCCGCCGCGGCCCTGGGGGCTCGGCCGGGCGAGGTTGTCTCCGAAGGAGCTCCCGCAGCGACCGAAACCGCGGCACGCGTATCCCGATTCGCTCGCGCTCACATCGCGGAAGTGCAGAACGCGGCGCAGGTACCGCGGTCCGCGCGCGTCCGGCTCGAGGTGGTGGCCGCCTCGAGCGAGCCGACCCTGGTCCGCGCTCGCCGACTCACCGGTACGCTCGCTGCTCGGCGCCGTGCTGGTTCTGCCGGCCGCAGGCAGCCGTCAGCAGCTCGAAGGCCGGACCCGCCCTGATCCTGAAGCGTCCCGCCTCGCGGACACGCAACTAGACTCGGCCTTCGTGAACGCGCAACCGACGGCGCTCGCGCGGCTGCGTGGGTTCGTCCTCACACCGGCGCGGTTCGTGCCGCTCGCGCTTGCGCAACTCGGTGCGCTGTGGCTGATCGTCGGCACCGGGGCCGCCGTCCGGCTCACCGACTCGGGGCTCGGCTGCCGTCATTGGCCCGGATGCGAGGAGGGGCATCCGCTTCCGGCGAAGGATGCCCATGCGTTCGTGGAGTTCGGCAACCGTCTCGTCGGCGGAGTCACGATCGCCATCACGCTCCTCACCTGGCTTGCCGCGCGGCGGACGCGGGCGCTGCCGCCCTGGGCGGTGCGGCTTGCACTCGCCGTCTTCCTCGGGACGCTCGCCCAGGCGCCCATCGGGCTGCTCGCGGTCGCCACGGACCTGCGGTGGCCGATCGTCATGGTGCATCTTCTGCTCTCGGTCGCGCTGCTTGCCGGCGCAACGGTGCTCGCGATCGAGGCGCGCTCGGCCGAGGTCGGCCGAGTGAGAGCGTGCGTTCCACGCGAGCTGCAACGGCTGGGCCTCGCAGCGGCCGCCGCGTGCTTCGCGCTCATCGTCGGCGGCTCTCTCGCGACTGCCGCCGGACCCCACTCCGGCGGAGGAAGGGCGGACAAGATCGACCGCCTCGGGACGCTCCAGCCGTTCGTGTACACGCACGCGGTGATCGTCGGCATCTTCCTCTGCACCTTCCTCTTCACCCTCGGTTACCTCGCCTCGCGCCGCGATCGATCCCCGCGCCTGTTTGCGCTGGCGCTCGGCGTCCTTGCCGTGCTGCTCGTGCAGATGGGTCTCGGCGAGCTGCAGTGGCGCACCCACCTCCCGTGGGGCCTGGTGCTCGTGCACGTGTTCGTCGCCGCGGTTGTCTGGGTGGGCACGGTCGCCCTGGCGACGCTGCTCTTCCGGCCGAACGTAGACTTCGCCGATCGCTGAAGAACTTCGAACCTCCGCGCGGCCGAGCCTGCGCGATCCCGTGCTGATCGCCGCCTTCCGCGGCTGGAACGACGGCGGCCAAGGCGCGTCGCTCGCCGGCGGCTACCTCGCCAAGACGTGGGAGGCCGAGCGGTTCGCCGAGATCGAGCCGGAGGGCTTCTTCGACTTCCAGGTGACGCGGCCGCACGTCTCGCTCGTCGAGGGCCAGACGAGGCACATCGACTGGCCGGAGAACGCCTTCTACCACGCGGGCATCCCGGGGCTCGAGCGGGACGCCGTGCTCCTCCTCGGGATCGAGCCCAACCTTCGATGGCGGACGTTCACCGGGATGATCGTCGATCTCGCCGGCGAGCTCGGGGTGACGATGCTCGTCACCCTCGGCTCGCTGTTGGCCGACGTACCACACACGCGCCCGTCGCCGGTCACAGGCGGTGCGACGGACCCAGAGCTGATCGAGCGACTCGGCTTGCAACGCTCGCGGTACGAAGGGCCGACGGGCATCGTCGGCGTTCTGCACGACGCATGCAACCGCGCGGACCTCCCGTCCGTCAGCCTGTGGGCAGCGGTTCCGCACTACGTGTCGCTCGCTCCGAGCCCGCGCGCAGCCCTCGCACTCTGTCAGCGTCTCGGTGACATCCTGGGCACGGAGGTCGACACGAAAGAGCTCGACGAGGCTTCCGAGCGCTACAGCGAGCAGGTCAGCGAAGCCGTCGCGTCGGACGAGGAGACCGCGGCGTACGTCGAGGAGCTCGAGCAACGGGCGGAGATCCTCGACGACGAGCAGGACCTTCCCTCGGGCGATTCGCTCGCGGCCGAGCTGACGCGCTTCCTCCGCGAACGGGAACGTGGGGACGGCGGCCCCGAGCGCGGACCGTCAGAGCAGCCCTAGGGGCGTCATCTCAGCCGAAGGTGAACGCGTAGGCCGCGAGCCCGGGCGAGAAGCGGAGCTCGAGCAGCCCGTTTCGCGAGCGCGGTAACGAGACGAGCGTGTAGAGGCGCTCGGCCGCGACGCTGACGGTCCCCGCTTCCTTGCCGTCGAGCTTCACCTTCACGGTGCCGCGTCCGCCGAGGACGAGATGCACGTTCCGGGCTGTGAAGTGCAGTCGCAACCGCGCGTCGCTCCCGCTGATGATCCGCTCACCCTCGACCGTCCAACGCCCGGCGTAGGCGAAGGTGTCCAGATCGAGTGCCGGCGGGAAGCGATATGCCGCGGAGCGATCGGTCTGGAGCGGTGACCCGGCGTAGTTCTCGATCCGCAGGTACCCGAGGTAGGACTCGGGCGTGCGGATCTCCCTAGGCGTGTGGTCGGGGTCGCGCCCGGCCTTGGGCAACGTCCCGGTGGCACCCGCCGCGAGCAGCTGCCGGATGTGGTGCTCCGTCTGCGCGTAATCGCCCTCGCCGATATGCACCTCGCGCACGTTCCCCTGTTGGTCGATGAGGTAATGCGCAGGCCAGTAGTTGTTCGCGTACGCCTTCCACGTTCCGTAGTCATTGTCGAGCGCGACCGGATAGCGGACGCGAAGCCTGTGCACGGCGCCGCGCACGTTGCCCAGATCGTGCTCGAACCCGAACTCCGGTGTGTGGACTCCGATGATGGCGAGCCCTTTGGAGCGATAGCGCTTGTCCCAACTCTCGAGGTAGGGGAGCGTTCGGAGGCAGTTGATGCACGAGTACGTCCAGAAGTCGACCAGGACGACCTTGCCGCGAAGCGATTCGAGCGTCAGTGGCTTCGAGTTGATCCACGCCGAGATGTCGTGTAGGCCCGGCGCCGGCCCGTAGTCCTTCAACGGCACTTGCACGAGTCGTGAGGCGAGACGTTGGCTCTGGACGGTGAACGTCTTGTCGCTGCTGACTGCCAGTCGGTCTAGATGCGACTTCGCCGTGGAGCTCCCCTCGACAGCGTCCTGCACCCATTGCGCATAGCCGGGGACCTTGGTCTGCAGGCTCTCGGCCCAGCCGTTGTAGATGACGAGCGCCCCGGCGGCCATGAAGGCGGCGCCGGCCGCTCGGATCACCGGCGCGTGTTGCCGAAAGCTCGTCGCGACGTGTTGGCTCCCGCGTGCGATTGCGAGGAGCGGGAGCGCAGCTCCGAGCGCGTAGGCGAGCGCGACGACAACGACCCAGCCGCCGACCCGGTCCGTCGCGGCATTCGCGCTGAGCGTGGCGAGGACCGGACCGCCGCAGGGGACGAAGACGAGGCCGAGGCTTGCGCCGAGGAGGAAGCCTCCGCCGAGATCGCCCGCGCGCCGTCTCGTCAGCATCGCGAACGGTCGCTCGAGGAGCTCGGCGAGCTCGGGCACGGCGAGGACCACCGCCAGGACCAGCAGCAGCGCGGCGCCGATCTGAATCTGGTGCTTGGCGCTGATGCCGAGGAGGCCCCACAGCCATGCGCCCGCGAGCAGAAACGCGGTAAAGGTCGTCACGAGGCCCGCAGCGATCGCGTAGGGACGTCGCTTCGTCCCCGTGCCGCCGCCGGCCAGCACGATCGGCAGCACCGGGAGGATGCACGGAGTGAACGCGGTGAGGACGCCCGCCGCGAACGCGATCGGGACGAGAACGAGCATTTCTCTTAGACGACTCTACGCAGCAGACGTTTCAGCCGGTTCTGGCTGGGCGTCCGCTTTCGCGTCGGCCGCCTGTGGCCCGGCGCCGTCGGCTGCAGGCTCCTGCGCCGGCGCCTTGTCCTCTCCCGCCTTTTCCTGCTGATCCTGCTGCCGGGTGGCCTGGCTCTTCTTGCGCCGGCGCCGTTTCCGGCGGCGTGATCGGCCCGACGCGAGCTTCGGCTGCGGCAGGTTCTCGGCGAGCGCCCCGGCCACGTCCTGCAGAGAGCCGAGCCTTTCACGTGCCGCCTCGATCAGCTGCGTGGCCCGTGGCGTGTATCCCTCGGCGGAGGCGAGGAGCGCCGCTCCGACCGGGAGGGGGAGCTCGAGCGCCGCATTGACGAGCTTGGCCGCGTTCTCCTCGTGGCGGTGACCGCGCGAGTTGGCGAGCGCGCCCAGGAGGCGCTTCGCCTCCGAGAACTCGGCGCTTGCCCGCCGGTCCTGCAGCTTGCGCGAGGCGCGTGCGAGTCGCCACGTCCACCTGGCGAGGATCTGCTCCGGGGCGTCGACCTTGCCTTCGGAGATCGCCCTCAACAGGATGCGGACGCCGCCCATGCGGTCCTTCTCCCACGTTGGCGCCTGTGTCACGAGCGTGACGAGGTCGTCGAAGTCGGCACGCTCGACGACCATCGAGACGCGATCGGAGAGGGCGATGATGCGGAGGCGGCGATTCGGATTCTCCGCCGCGCACGTCGCGAGGAACTGCTCGAGGCACGCCCTCGAAGCGCCCCGTGCGGTCAGCTTCTCGACGAACGCGGCTCGTTCGTCGAAGCGGATCTGCCGCCCGGCGATGGTCGCCCAGTAACGCTGCTCGTCCTCGTCCAAGTACTTCGGGTCGATTCGCTGCCACTCGCGTGTGATCACGCCGAGCCGGCGCCGCACGTCGGGTGTCACGGGTACGAGCCACGGAGCGGGCGTGAGTTTCCGACGTGCGCGCCGCTGCACACGCCGACGCGGCGCGGGCGTGACGCGTGCGCCCTCGCGATAGAAGTCGGCGTCGAGGAGGGAGTGCAGCGAGATCACGCGCTCGTTGTGCGTCGCAGCCTTCGGCACGAAGTCCACGACGATCCCGGCCTCCTTGCGCGGATGCGTCCGCATGATCCTGCCGATGCGCTGCTGGTAGACGCGCCGCGACGCGGTCGGCGCGAGATGCATGCACACCGTTGCGCGCGGCGAGTTCCATCCCTCCGCCAGCAGCATCGCGTTGATGAGGACGTTGATCTCGCCGCGTTCGTACGCAGCCAGCGTTTCCGCGAGACGTACGGGCGGCGTGCGTCCCGAGACCGCTTCGGCCTTCAGGCCGGCGGCGCGGAACTCCTTGGCGAGGTTGTACGCGTGATCGACGCCGGCCGCGTAGACGATTCCAGGCGTGTTGTCGAAGCGGTCGCGGTAGAGCGACGCGGCCGCCTGGTTCAGCGCCTGGTGGTCGAGTGTCTTGGCCAGGATTTCCTGATCGAAGTCGCCGCCGACGATCGGGACCTGGTTGATCGCGGCAACCGGGGGGACGCGGAGGTCGCGCAGAGGCGCGATCAGCCCGCGGCGCGCCGCGTCCTGCAGCGGCAGGTCGTCGACGGAGGCCGGGAAGACGTCCGACACCTGCTTCGCGATCAACTGCTCCGTCGCCGTCATGCCGATGTAGATCGGCTCCGGGAACGAGCGGATCGCCTTACTCGTCTTCTCGCCGAGGGCGGTGTGGGCCTCGTCGCAGATCACGAGCTGGTACGCCTCGCGCGAGAGCAAGTCCTGGTGACGCGCGAACCACGCGTACGTCTGGATCGTCAGCGGGTTGCCGCCGCGCAGCGGCTCCTTCCCGGGCTCGATCGGGGGCGAGAGGCGGTCCCCGTAGCCCTCCGCCGTGAGGTCGCGCTGGAACTGCGAGACGAGGAGCCGGCGGTGCGTGAGGATGAGCACTCCGAGTGTGCGCGCCGCCTCCACGAAGCCTGCGGCGGCGATCGTCTTGCCGGACGCCGTCGGGTGACGGAAGCGGTAGCGGCGGACGGCCCCCGGATCGGGGCCGGTGTACTCCCCGTCGCGCTCTTCGTCGAGGACGTCCTCGCCCGGGTCTTCGGCCGGCTCATCGTCTTCGTCGTCGACGGCCTCGACGACCGCGCCGTTGCCGTTCCCCATTCCGTTCTGCTCCTCGGCGGCGCGTTCGTTCGCCGCGATCAGTTCCGTGAGCATTCCGGCCAGCGCGTCGACCTGATGTCGGCGCAGCTCGGTGCCCGATGCGAGGTGTGGACGCTCTTCCGCGAGGACACGCTCGAGTCCGAGCATGAGGCCGTACTTGACCTTCCAGGCGGGGGACGGCTGTCGGCTGCCCGCTTCGATCTCGACGAGGGCGTCGTCGAGCGCGCGCCGTCGGGAGGTCCCGGGCGCGAGGACTCTGGCCGGGTCTTCGCCTTCCCTGAGGAAAGGCTCACCAGCCCAGGCTTCTGCTCGGAGGGCGGCGGCCGATAGGCCGTTCGGTGCCTCCGACACTGTCGTCGGCTGCTCTTTGATCTCCCGCATGAACGCAGCGCTCCGACGCGCTGCAACTGTCAAGAAAGGACGACCCCGCGACGTTCCCCTAGGCGGTGGTCGTAGGGTCAGTATATCGACACTGCTGCTACGTGCCCAGGCTAGGTGCCGAGGCCTCCGAAGACGGCAAACGGGTTTCGGGGCTGAACCTCGTAGACGAGCTCTCCGCCGGGCTCGACGCGGCCGTGCACGCGGCGCGCGAGCTCTGCGGCCTGCTCCCTCGTCGCGGCGCCGACGATCACGTAGTTGAAGGTTCGCGAGACGTCGTAGCCCTCGGCGCGCAGCCGCTCGGCGAGGTCGTGGGCCTCGCCGAGGTTCTCGGTCTCAACCCGGACCTCCCACGGCGCGTACCCGCGCTCGAGGAGCTCCTCTTCGACGTCACCCGTGTCGGGGTCGTCGTCCCAGCGATCCTCGTCGCGCAGCCACCGCTCGAGGACGAACCGCGTCGGCGTCAGGTTTGTGTCCTCGAGCTCCTGCTCCACCACGCGCTTCGCCTGCTCGGCCTGCATGCCGGTCGACGCATAGACGAACACGGTGTCCTCGTCCTGCGACACCGCGAGGCGGTGCGCCCGCAACTCCTGCGCGAGGTCTTCGGCGTCGCTCCGCGCGAGGTGGAGACGCTCGAGCAGCCCGCGGGCGCCCTCCTCGTCGGGCAGCTCGATGCGAAGACGCCAGTCGTCCTGTGCCATCGGGTGAAGCCTACGTCGTGCGTTTGCCGCGTGGGTCTGCGTAACCGCGCGCTTCGGTGACTGTCACCCGGACCTCGCCGCGCGCAGAGCACCGCGCGTGCAGCGACAACCCGCCGAACGACACACTCTCGACACACTTACGTTGCACTCTCGTAACGGTGCCTGTCACCGGAGGGAGCCGGTTGGGCCGTGGCCGCGGTGGTCATGTCGGCGAAGGTGTGGCCGAAGAGGCGTTCGGAGAGCCCGATCTGGTCGAGGTGCTTCGTGATCCCTCCCAGGAAGAACGGCCAACCCGCGCCGAGGAGGAGTGCGGTGTCGACGTCGGCCGCTTCGCGGACGACACCTTCCTCCAGCAGGCGATGGATCTCGTCCGCGACGGCCTCGAGGATGTCTTCGACGATCTGGTCGCGGCTGCGCGGGGCGTCTTCGAGGACGACCGGATCGCTGCCGGCCGCGATCGACTCGAGCGCCGGCGACAGCGGAAATCGATCGGGGAAGGCGTCGTGCATTCGCTCCAGTACGTGATTGGCGACACGCGGTCCGACCATCTGCAGCAGCACCGACGGCGCCATCGGCATACCGAGCGACATCACGGCCTCGTCGACCTCCTCGACCGGCGCGCCGTGCTCGATCGCCTCCATGATCACCCGCGTCATCCGCGTCAGCACGCGGTTGACCACGAACCCGGGCGCGTCCTCGACGAGGATCGGACGCTTGCGGAGCTTCTCGCCGATCGACCACACCGTTGCGAGCGCCTCGTCCGACGTCTCCTCGCCGCGCACGACTTCCAGCAGCGGCATCACGGCGACCGGATTGAAGAAGTGCATTCCCGCGACTCGCTCGGGCCGGCGGAGCCCCGCCGCCATGTCCGAGACCGAGAGCGCCGAGGTATTCGTCGCGATGAGGCAGTCGTCCCGGACGACTGCCTCGAGCTCGGCGAGAACCTGCTTCTTCACGTCGAGGTCCTCGAAGACTGCCTCGAGCACGAGATCGCAGTCCGCGAACCCGTCGTAGCCGGTTCCACCCGAGACGAGCGATGCGAGGAAGCGGGCGTTCGGCTGCTCTCGCCGCTTGCCGGCCTCGGTGCCGATGTCCTCGATCGCCTCGTCGACGATCTCCTGCTCCACGTCACGGATCACGAGCGGCACTTCGAGGCTGCGAACGAGGAGCGCGGCAATCTGACGCGCCATCAGGCCAGCTCCGACGATCCCGACCTTCCGCACGTCGCGGGCAGGAGCCGTCGGCTTGTCCGGGTGTCTCTTCGCACGCTGCTCGACGAGCCCGAACGAGTAGATCGAAGCCTGCGCCTGAGGGCCGGGAAGCAGCTCTCCGATCGCCTCCTCCTCGCGGCGGTATGCCTCCTCGAGCGGCCACTCGCGCGCGCCCGCGATCAGCTCCAAAGCGACGTACGGCGCGGGCGCTGCACCGTGAACCGCGTCGTCGACCGCGGTGCGCGCACGCCGGAACAAGGTCTCCGCATCCGACCAGTCCGGCTCCGGCCGCGAGTGTGGACGCTCCGCCAGCTCCAACGCGAACGCCAGCGACTCGTCGACGAACTCGGCGGGCTCGAACAGGCGATCTGCGATCCCGAGCTCCACGACCTCCGCGGCCTTCAGCAGCCGGTTCTGCCGCAACGGGTTCGAGACGATCACCTTGATCGCCGCGTCGGGCCCGGCGAGACGCGGCAGCAGCTGCGTGCCGCCCCATGCGGGAAACAGGCCGAGGAAGACCTCCGGAAATGCGAAGTGGCGCACCGGCGTCGCGATCGTCCGTGCCGTGCAGTGAAGAGCCAGCTCGACGGCGCCGCCGAGACACGCGCCGTTGATCGCGGCAACGGTCGGAAACGGCAAAGACCGCACACGCCCGAAGAGCTCGTGACCGGCGCGCGCCCCCGCAATCGCGCGCTCCCGAGTGATCCCCGGGAACTCGGTTATGTCCGCGCCGGCACCGAAGACGAACGGCTTGCCCGTGATCACTGCGGCGCGGAAGTCGCCGTGCTCGAGCTCCTCGAGGGCCCGCTCGAGCGATTCGAGCGCCGCCGCGCCGAAGAAGGTCGGCTTCGTCCAGTCCTCGCCGTTGTCGATCGTGACGATCGCGGTGTCGCCGGCGCGCGTGACCTTGAACTCAGTGACCGGCGACAACGTTTTCCCAGAGCAGCGCCGCGCCCATGCCCATCCCGACGCAGAGCGCCGTCAACCCGTAACGAACGTCGGGCCGTTCCTTGAACCCATAGGCGAGCTGCGCCATCAGCCGCACGCCGGTTGCCGCGAGCGGGTGCCCGCACGCGATCGCCCCGCCGTACGGGTTCAGCCGCTTGTCTTCGGGATCGACTCCCATGCCGTCGCACCACGTCAGCACTTGCACGGCGAACGGCTCGTTCAGCTCGAAGAGGCCGATGTCGTCCAGCGTGAGCCCGGTCTGCTCGAGCACGCGCTTCGTTGCCGGAATCGGGCCGATGCCCATCAGCTCGGGCTCCACGCCGGCGAACGCAAATGCGAGCAGTCGCATCTTCGGCTCGACACCGAGCTCGGCCGTGGTCTCCTCCGCGGCCAGGAACGCCGCGGTCGCGCCGTCCGTCAGCCCCGCGGAGTTCCCGGCGGTGACGCGGCCGCCTGCGCGGAACGGAGTGCGCAGCCCGGCGAGCACTGCGAGCGAAGTGTCGGGGCGGAGGAACTCGTCGCGGTCGGCCGCCCTCCAACCCTCGTCGGTGAAAACGGTCATCGGGACGACGGTCTCGCGCATGACGCCGTTCTCCCATGCCGCAGCAGCACGTTGCTGCGAGCGCACCGCGTAGGCGTCGGCGTCGCGCTGCGTGATGTGCGGAAAGTGGTCGTGGAGGTTCTCGGCGGTCGCACCCATCGTCACGGCTGACGTGTCGACCAGCCGCTCGGCGACGAAGCGCGGGTTGAAATCCACTTCGTCTGCCATCGGATGATGGCCCATGTGCTCGACACCGCCTGCGAGCACGATGTCGCAGGCCCCGAGGGCGATCTCGCCGGCCCCGGCCGTCACGGCCGTCAGTGCACCGGCACACATCCGGTCGACCGCGAAGCCCGGCACGGACTGCGGAATCCCCGCGAGCAGCGCGACGTCTCGCCCGAGCGTCAGCCCCTGGTCGCCGACCTGCGCCGTCGCCGCGAAGATGACGTCGCCGATCCGCTCGACCGGGATGTTCGGGTTGCGGCGGATGAGCTCGCGCACGACCTTCACCGCCATGTCGTCGGCGCGGGTCCGCCAGAAGATCCCCTGCGGCCCCGCGCGGCCGAATGCCGTGCGGACGCCGTCGACGAACACGACCTCCCGGCGCTCCACGGCGCCGATATTACGCAGCGTTCTCGAGCTCGGCGCGCAGGTCCTCGAGCCGCCAGCAATCCGCCGCGAGAGGCTGTCCGTGGAATTGCAGCAGCACTGTGCCACCGGGCGAGACGAGCCTTCCCTCGCGACATGCGTCCAACAGTCGCCTATAGGGGTCGAGCCCGTCGCCCGGCGCGTAGACGGCTTCGGGCGGCTCGTCGTCGTAGCGATCGTCGTGCTCGCGGTCCGGGAGGTAAGGAAGGTTCGCGACAACGAGGTCGACCGGGAATTCGATGGGCTTGAGCAGGTCGCCTTCGACGACGTGGACGCGGTCTGCGACTCCGTTCCGTTCGGCGTTCTCGCGGGCAAGCGCGACGGCCTCGGGGCTCGTGTCCGTTGCCCACACCTCGACCTGCGGGCGATTCACAGCGAGCGCGACGGCGATCGCGCCGCTGCCAGTCCCGACGTCCGCGATGCGCATCGGCAGGCCGTCGATGCGCTGCAGCGCCGCGTCGACGAGCGCCTCCGTTGCCGCGCGCGGCTTGAACACCCGCCCAGGCGCAGTTTCGAAAGGGAGGTCGTAGAAGGTGGTTTTCATAAGCTCCGGCCGTGGCGGATTGGGTGGGGCACGCACGGCGAGAAGAAGAAAGGTACAGCGACGGCGCGCGTCGACTGCCGACTACCGACGATCCCGACGCGCGCCAACGTCAACTGACCCGAATGGGAAATGCGGCCGCCGGGACCGCACTCGCGCAGCTCATGGGCGGCGATACGGAGTCCGCCCGCGAGTGGTTCGCATGCGCGGCGAAGCGTTACCGCGAGAGCTACGAAGACGCACCGCCTGCGAGCTGGGGTCGCCCGATCGGGATCCTCAAAGCACGCGTTCTGGCAGGCGACTGGGACGGGGCCGCGGCGGACGCGTACTGGACGCTCGAACAGAACGCCGCCGAAGCCGTCTCACCGATCGGTCGTTACGCCGCTTGCCTCGCGCTCCTCATCCTCGGCCGCGACGAGGAGGCGCGACCGCTGGCCGACGGCCTGCGCATGAACGAGGACTTTCCGTCTCACGTCGGCGACTCGTTGGCGATGATCGCCGCCCGGGACCCAGGCGGTTACATCGAAGCGATCGAAGCGGTCCTCGAGTCGTTCGAAACGCGGGCCGAGTACCTCGAGGATCTCCCCGTTGCCGACACCGTGATGGTGTTGCAGGCGCTTGCCGGGCGGCGGGACATGGCCGCGGAGCTCAGCTCAGCGCTCTTGCCCGCTTAGTCCTGGCGCGCGGGGGGATGCGCGAACATCGTGATGACGATCTTGTCCGCGTCCTCGTCCTCTTGCTCGCGCGCTGCTTCGAGCCACATGCCCATGAGCTCCGTTGCGCGCTCGGCCGACAGCTTCACCTCGAGCTGCGCGCCGCGGAACCTGCCCTCCGCCGAGTAGAGCGCGTGCGCACGCTGGACCTGGTCGATCATGGCGGCCTGCAGGTCGCTTGCGCCTCCCGCTGCGAGCAGCTCCGGTGACACGCGGAAGACCTTCGCAACGGCTCGGTACGGCTTCTCGCGCCCACCGCGCTCGCCGTTCGCGAGCTCGATCAGCCCGGCCTTGAGCAGCATGCGGACGTGAAAGTGAAGGTGGCCCGGATCGACGCCCAGCCGTTGGGCGAGCTCCCGATTCGTCAGCTGCCAGTCGTCGTCCTGGCCGAGCATCTCCAGGACGCGCACCCGCAAGGGGTGCCCCAGCGCCTTGAGCTGCTCCGGCTTGTCGAGTACGAGGGTTTCCTGCAAGCGGGCGTTACCTCCCGCGGCAGTTCTACATATAGAAATCGCGGTGTCAAGCGTAAAGCGTCGCTGCGGCAGCGCGATCGAGGATTGCAGTCGTTCGGCCGTGGTCCGACCGGACAAGGCTGGCAGGCGTGGCGGGGCTCGGCTCGTCACCGAACGCCCGGCGCACCGCCTCGGCCTTTGCCTCACCCGTGACCAGGAACAGCAGCTCGCGCCCGCCCCGCAACGCGGGGATGCTGAGCGTGACGCGGTCGACGAACGGTTCCAGCTGTGCCTCGGCCGGCAGGACGCGCCCTTGTTGCTGCAGCGTCGGGGCATTCGGGAAGAGCGAGGCGACGTGTCCGTCCGGGCCCATGCCGAGGAGGATCAGGTCGAGCGGCTCGTCGTCGAGCTCCCGGTCGTAGTCGGCGGCCGCCGCCTCCTTGCCGAGCTCGCCTTTGATCCGGTGCACCGCGGCAGGCGGTGGCTCGATGCGGTCGAGGAGCGCACGCTTCGCCATCCCGTAGTTCGAGTACTCGTCGTCGGGAGGGATGCACCGCTCGTCGCCCCACCACAGCGTCGTCCTGCTCCAGTCCGGCTCGCGCTTCGCAGCCTCCTCGTAGGCGAGCCCCGGAGTCGTACCGCCGGTGAGCACGATGTTGCCGCCCTCGCGCGCCGCGCGGGCGAGCCTCTCCGCCGCGACCGCGGCCGCCTCCTTCTCGTCGTCGACGACGACGAGCTCGACGTCGCTCACAGCTCTCCTGCTGCCAGCTCTCGAGAGCGCTCCATCGCCGCCTGAATAGCGTTGAGGAACGCCGCGCGCACGCCCGCCTGCTCCAGCTCGCGGATCGCGCGAATCGTCGTGCCGCCCGGCGACGTGACGGTCTCCCGCAGCTCGACGGGATGGATCTCCTCGTCGCGCAGCAGCTTCGCGGTCCCGAGCATGGTCTGGACGACGAGCTGCGTGGAGGTCTCGCGGCTGAGGCCGAGCAGGATTCCTGCTTCGATCATTGCCTCGGCGAGCAACGCGAAGTACGCAGGGCCGGAACCGGAGACCGCGGTGACGGCGTCCATGTACTGCTCCGGGACACGGGCGACGGCGCCGAGATGGGCCAGGACGTCCTCGGCGAGATCGAGATGCTCGTCCAAAGCGTGAGCGCCGGCACAGATTCCGGCCATCCCTTCGTGGACCAGCGCCGGCGCATTCGGCATCGCGCGCACGACCGGCACTCCTCGCGCCAGCCTCGCCTCGATCTGCGACGTCGGGATCGCTGCCGCAACCGACAGAACGGTCTGCTCCGGATTGAGAAGGCCGCCGATCTCGCCGAGCAGCACATCGAAGTCCTGCGGCTTCACGGCGATCACGATCAGCCCTGCGCCTGCCACCGCCTCCGCGTTCGAAAGCGTTGCCTCGACGCCGTGGCGTTCCGTCAGCTCTTGCAGCCGCTCTTCGCGGCGGCCGGTGACGATGATGTCCTCGGGTTTTCTCCAGTCCGAGCTCAGCAGGCCGGCGAGCAGAGACTCACCGATCTTTCCTGCGCCGAGAATCGCGATCCGGCGGTTGACGGACATTGCGCCAGTCTACGGCGACGCAAGTGCAACGTCGTACGGCGCGCGCGTCTGGTCGTCGCGGAACACGAAGCGGACGAGCTCGACGCCCGGGTGGACTGCGATCGCCTCCTTCGTCGCGCCGATCGCGACCTGCGCCGCGAGCTCGATCGGATAGCCGTAGGCGCCGGTCGAGATCGCGGGGAACGCGATGGATTTGCAACCGCGCCCGGCCGCCAGCTCGATCGCGCGCCGGTGACACGAGGCGAGCAGCTGCGGCTCGCCGTCCTTCCCGCCGTGCCAGACGGGGCCGACGGCGTGGATCACGTAACGCGCAGGTAAGTCGCCGGCTGTCGTCACCTTCGCGTCGCCCGCCCGACAGCCGCCGAGGCGCCTGCACTCGTCCAGGATCGTCGGCCCGCCTGCGCGGTGGATCGCGCCGTCCACACCGCCGCCGCCGAGGAGCGTCGTGTTCGCCGCGTTGACGATCGCATCGACGGACTGCTCGGTGATGTCGCCGAGGACGAGCTCGATCATGCGAAGGCGGAGCGGTAACGGACCGGCCGCCTTTCCGGCAGGCGAATCAGGCCGTGCTTGAACGCCGTGGCGAGGTAGAGGCCGGCGAGGCCTGCCCATTCCCCGTACGGCGCAAGGAGGTCCGCAGTCTCGTAGCCCTCGACCCAGCGGCCCCGTAGCCGAGACATCAGCTTGATCAGCGTCAGGTCGCCGACAAGACCGCATTCGTAACGTCCGAGCCCTTCGAGGCACACCACGCCTGCCGACCACGGCCCGAGCCCGCGTTCGCGCTCGATGAACTCGGCCGCCTTCGCGGTCGGCAGGTCGTGCAGGCGCTCGAGGTCGACCGACCGGCAGATCCGGACGAGCGCGGCGGCGCGGCGGGCGTGGAGCCCGAGCTGCCTCAACCTCGCCGGAGCCAAGCGGCCGAGTGATGTGCAGGTCGGTGGCGCGTGCAGCCTCGTCCCCGGAAGCTGCGGCTGCACCGCCCGCACGATCGTGCACTCGAGCTTCCGTGCCCGGCTCGACTCGATGAGCTGGCCGCAAAACGCACGCAGCAGCGTCTGGGCGACGGTCGGCAGCCGCAGCTGGCGCATCCCCTGAAATCGTCGCGTCGCCTCGCCGATGAGCGGGTCGCCGGCGAAGCGGCGGAGGAACTCGGTGTGATCCGCGTCGAGCGCGATGAGAAATCGCAGCCGCTCGAAGCCGTCGTCACTCTGCGCGCGGAGAACGACACGTCCGTCGACCGTCTGCTCGGCTGAACCGACCTCGACACGCTCGCCCAGCCGCACCGTCGTCGTGAGGACGCCGTCTCGAAGACGACGAGTTGCGTCGCTCGCGTGCTTCGTGGAGAGAGCGAGCGAGAACGGCCCGGCGGGGCGAAGCACCCGCTCGTAGGTCAACGTCGGCGCGCTGCTTCCGTCTCGGCGTCCACGCCGAGATCGTACGCCCGGCGCAAGACCGATTCAGCCTCCTTCACGCGACCGCGCCTGCGAAGGAAGTCGGACCACTCGAGCGCCGCTTCGCCGGCGTCGCCGCCACTTCCGTGCGCTGCGAGGAGGTCGACCGCGCGCCTGTACGCGCCGTCCGCGCCGTCGTCGTCGCCCTGGAGCTCGAGACCCTTGGCCAGCGCCTGAGCGGCCGCGCCTCGTGTGTCGCCGTTGAAGTCACCGAGGAGCTCGAGTGCGTTGCGGGCCGCCGCGACGGCGCCGTCAGCATCGCCGTCGAGGGCGGCAAGCCGCGATTCGCAGATGCGCAGCGTCGCCTCGTCGCTCGGCGCAGGGGCCGGGCCCAGAAGTTTCTGTGCGAGCTCGAGCTGACGGCGGGCAGCCGTCCTGTCGCCGTCCCGCAGATCGATCCGGGCTGCGAGTAAGGACGCCCGCGCGAGCGTCAGGTCGTCGTCCGCAGCACGCAGGAGCGCGCTCGCATTCCGCACGTATTCGAGCGCGTCTGTCCAGCGGCCCGCGTCGGCGCTCGAGCGCGCGACCAAGTGGTACGCGCGCGCACGGGTGGAGGGATCATCCCTCTCGTCGACGCGCGCCAACGCGTCGCGGAGAACGGCAGACGCACGTTCGGGCTCCCCCGCGTCTCGCAGGGCAAAGCTCAGAAGCGCCGCGTAGCGAGCTCTCGCCGTCGTGTCCTCCGGAACTGCCTCGGTGACGTTGCTGAGGCACCGCCCGAATAACGCGACCGCACGGTCCGCGGCGCCCAGCGCAGCGTACGAGCGTCCAAGCGTCACGTACAGGTCGGGCTTCGTCTGCGGCGGCGCAAAGTCTCGGCCCGAGCCGAGCGCCGTCTCGAGCCGCTCCACCGCTTCGAGATGATCGCCTCTCTGCGCCGCTGCGAGACCGAGCGCGACGCGCGCGCGGTCGGCCGACACGGGGTCGCCGGCCGCGACCGCCTCGTCGAGCACGGCGGCGATCTTCTCCTCTGCCGCTGCGATGTCGTCGCCGAGCCGCAGGTCGAGCTCGGCATCGGCGAGCCGGAGCTCGCGGTCGTCGACGTCCCGCGTGTCACGGCCGGTCTCCAGGTACTCGACGGAGACCTTGAGCTTCTGCGCGAGCCTCCGCAACGCCTTCACCGACGGTGTGCGCGCGCCCGCCTCGATCCTCGAGATGTACGCGTAGGAGACGCCGGGCGACGAGAGGTCCCGCTGCGACAAGCCGCGGTCCAGCCGCAGGCGCTTCAGCCGCGCGCCTACGTCCTCCGTCGCACTGCCCTCGGACACGCTGCTCTGATCATGAAGAGGAACTGAGTCTAGCCGTCTTCCGAGCAAACGAATCCTGCCGCTCCGGCCGTACGGGCCGATGTACTGTCGCCTATGGCTTCGGGGCTCGCGCTTGCGGTCTACGGGCTCCTGCTGGTGCCGGGGGCTGCCCTCGTGTGGCGCCGGCCGATCGCCGCCCTCTACGCGTGGATCGTCGGACTGGCGGCGCACAACGCGGTCATGGCGGCCCTCTACGGCGCGGGCGTGCGGGGCAGCGCCCTCACCGCCATCCAGGCGTGGAAGGAGATCCTCCTCGGCGTTGCACTGGCAACCGTTGCGCTCGAGGCGCTCCGCGCGCGCAGGCTCCCGTTCCGGATTCGGGCCGTCGACGTGGTCGCGCTTGCGTTCGGCGTGCTCGTGTGCATCTACGCGCTCCTGCCCCAGGATTGGCTCGACGGCACGGCGGACCGCTCAGCCGTCGGCCTGGCGCTGAAGCACGACCTCATTCCTGTCGGCGCGTACTTCCTCGGCCGCTCGCTGATCCTGCGGACGGAGGACGTCGTCCCGCTTGTGTGGACGCTCGTCGGCACGGCCGCCGCGGTCGCAGCGCTCGGGCTCGTCGACGACTTCTTCGTCCCGATCTCCTGGTGGCGTAACTCGGCCGCCGTCGACTACTTCCACAAACAGCTCGGGTACGACTACCACGGGACGGGCGGCCTGCCGGAGAACTTCATCTACAACACCGGCTCCGAGGATCACTTCCTGCGGCGGCTCGTGTCGACGTTCCTCGGCCCGCTCGCAAGCGCGTACATGTTCGTCGTCGCCCTCCTGCTCGCGGCAGCGTTCCTGCGGCGGCTTCGCATCCTGTTGCCGCTCGCCGCCGTGACCGCGGCCGGCCTTCTGTTCACGTTCTCCCGGTCGTCTCTCATCGCTCTCGCGGCCGGGCTGGTCGTGCTGACGTTTCTGACGCGCCGCTGGTGGCCGATCGCCGCGGCCGCTGCGACGCTGGCCGTCAGCGCGGTCTGGGTGCAGGCGTTCCCGCACGTCGCACCGGAAGGGAAGTGGACGCGGCAGGACCTGATCCTGCAGCGCAACATCGCGAAGCAGCGCCCGGGCGCGAGCGGAAGCGCGGGAAGCATCAACGAGCCCTCGATCCGCAGTCACTGGATCAGCCTCCGCGAAGGCGCGCGGACGGTCGTCCATCACCCACAGGGGTACGGGCTCGGGAACGCGGGGCAGACGGCGTCGCGGACGGGAACGCCGATCAAGGCGGGCGAGTCGAACTACACCGAGATCGGCGCCGAGACGGGGTTGCTCGGGACTCTGCTCTGGATTGCGTGGGGACTGGGGATCGTCGTGGGTCTGATCCTGTCGGCGCTGCGAGCGCGCTGGTGGTTCGTGATCGGCGCTGCGTCGCTCTTCGCGTCAGTCCTCGTTCTCGCGATCCAGACGGACGTGATCGGCGACCCGTGGATCGGCTACTGCGTGTGGGCCCTCGCAGGGATCGCGCTTGCACCGCTACCGTTTGCCCGGAATGGCGATCGATCCGCTCGTCGACATCGGTCACGTCCACCTCAAGGTCAGTGACATCGATCGTGCGCTCGCGTTCTACCGCGACGTGCTCGGTTTCGAGGTGATGGCGCGAATGGGAGACCAGGCCGCTTTCATCTCGGCCGGTGGGTATCATCACCACATCGGCCTCAACACGTGGGAGTCGAAAGGCGGATCGCCGCCGCCGCGCGGCACGACCGGGCTGTACCACGTGGCGATTCGCTATCCGCACCGTGCGGCGCTCGCCAAGGCCCTGAAGACCGTGGTCGAGGCTGGCGTCCCGATCAGCGGGGCGAGCGATCACGGCGTCAGCGAGGCCATCTACCTCCAGGATCCCGACGCGAACGGCATCGAGCTCTACCGCGACCGCCCGCGCGAGGAGTGGCCGCGCGCGCAGGACGGGCAGGGCGTCGCGATGACGACGGAGCCGCTCGACCTGCGGGCGCTCCTCGCCGAAGCCGAGTGAGCCGGCGCCGTCTGACGACAGTCTTCGGGCTCGTCGCGGCGTCGTTCTTCTGCGTCGCGCTGGTCATCGTGCGGAATGTCCACGGGGCGGGCAGCGATCTCAACGGCCTGATCTGGAACCTGTTGTTGGCATGGATCCCGTTCGTGCTTGCCGTGATCGTTTACGACCGTTGGCGGCGGCGCGGCGGCGTCACGATCTTCGTGCTCGGCGCGCTTTGGCTTCTGTTCTTCCCGAACGCTCCATACATCGTCACGGACTTCGTCCATCTCGAGCGCGGCGCCGGGGTGCCGTACTGGTACGACGCCGTGACGATCGCTGCGTTCGCCTGGATGGGGGTCCTGCTCGGGTTCGCGTCGCTCTTTCTGATGCAGACGGTCGTCCGGCAGTGGCGTGGACCGGTTGCAGGCTGGCTCTTCGCGCTCGTCGCGATCGGGCTCGGCTCGCTCGGGATCTACCTCGGGCGGTTTCTCCGGCTGAACAGCTGGGACGCGCTCGAGCATCCGAGCGTCATCCCGCGGATCCTGCACGCCGTTGCGCGCGATCCGTTCGCCTACCAGGAGGCGATCGCCGTGACCGTGTTGTTCACGCTCGCGCTGACCTTCGCCTATTTCCTGCTCTACAGCTTCGCCGCCGTCAGCCTCGAGCTCGACGCCGAGCGTTAGGAAAAGGAGAGCGCCGGCAGGGCCGGCGCCTCTCGAGGTGTCAGACCCGGATGACCATCGGCCGCGGGCGGCCGATCTGCGCTACAACTGGACCGTGGCCTCGAAGCCGGTCGAGCAGCTCGAATCGGTCGTCATCCGGTTCGCCGGCGACTCCGGGGACGGAATGCAGCTCACCGGCGGCCGTTTCACCTCCGAGACGGCGCTCCTGGGCAACGATCTGGCCACGTTCCCCGACTTTCCGGCCGAGATCCGCGCCCCAGCCGGCTCTCTACCGGGCGTCTCCGGCTTCCAGCTCCACTTCGCCGACCACGACATCCTCACGCCCGGCGACGCTCCGAACGTCCTCGTCGCCATGAATCCGGCGGCGCTGAAGACGAATCTCGCCGACCTGCCCCGCAACGGGATCCTTGTCGTCGACAAGGACGCCTTCACGGATCGCAACCTGACGAAGGCCGGTTATGCCGGTAATCCACTCGAGGACGGGACGCTCGACGGCTACGAAGTCCACGCGATCCCGCTCACGACGATGACGATCGACGCGCTGAAGGAGATCGAGGGGATCACGAAGCGCGAGGCGGAGCGCGCGAAGAACATGTTTGCGCTGGGGCTGATGTCGTGGCTCTACGGCCGCCCGACGGAACGCACGGTCGAGTTCCTGCGCGGCAAGTTCGCGAAGCGCCCGGAGATCGCCGATGCGAACGTGAAGGCGTTTCACACGGGCTACGCGTTCGGCGAGACGACCGAGTCGTTTGCCATCCAGTACGAGGTCAAGCCTGCCGCCCTCGAGCCCGGCCGGTACCGCAACATCACGGGGAACCAGGCGCTCGCGTTCGGGCTGATCGCCGCGTCGGTGAAGTCTGGTCTTCCGCTCTTCCTCGGCGCCTATCCCATTACTCCGGCCTCGGCCGTGCTGGAGGAGCTCGCCCGCCACAAGAACTTCGGCGTGCGCACTTTCCAGGCAGAAGACGAGATCGCCGCCGTTGGGGCTGCGCTGGGGGCGTCGTTCGGCGGGTCGCTCGGCGTCTCCACCTCCAGCGGGCCTGGCATCGTCTTGAAGCAGGAGACGATCGGCCTCGGCGTGACGCTCGAGCTACCGCTCGTGATCGTCGACATCCAGCGCGCCGGCCCGTCGACCGGCATGCCGACGAAGCCGGAGCAGGCGGACCTGTTGAACGTCATGTTCGGCCGAAACTCGGAGTCGCCGATCCCGGTCGTTGCGGCGGCGACGCCGTCGGACTGCTTCACCGCGGCGCTCGAGGCCGCGCGCATCGCGATCAAGTACCGCACACCGGTGTTCCTGTTGTCCGACGCATACCTCGCGAATGGCTCGGAGCCCTGGCTGCTGCCCGACGTGAATGCGATTCCGCCGATAGACCCGGGCTTCGCGGAGTCGAACGGCGACGACTTCCAGCCGTACCTTCGGAACGAGGAGACGCTGGCACGGCCGTGGGCAATTCCCGGTACCCCCGGTCTCGAGCATCGGATCGGCGGCCTCGAGAAACAGGACGTCACCGGCAACGTGAGCTACGACCCGGAGAACCACGACCGCATGACGCGGCTCCGCGCGCAGAAGGTGGCGGGCATCGCGCAAGATCTCCCGGAGCTCGAGGTCGACGATCCCGACGGGGCCGACACGTTGGTGCTGAGTTGGGGTGGGACGTACGGATCCGTAGCCGCGGGCGTGCGGCGCGTGCGCGCGGGCGGTCGGAAGGTCGCGCACGCGCACCTGCGGTATCTCAATCCGTTCCCGCGCAACACCGGCGAGGTCGTGCGGAGCTACGACAAGGTTCTCGTTCCCGAGATCAACCTGGGGCAGCTGCAGAGGCTCATCCGCGCCGAGTTCCTCGTCGATGCGACCGGGTTCAATCTCGTCCGCGGGATCCCGTTCCGTGCAGGCGAGGTCGCGGCAGCGATCGACGCCGTCGTCGATTCCTGAGCGAAGACCGCCTGCGATTGCTGTGGGACTTCGCCGATCTCGGCGGATCGGAGGAGCGCTTACG
>JBKPDB010000141.1:0-6147 GCA_046727655.1 Actinomycetota bacterium | reverse complement strand
GGCGGAGCTGATCGAGGAGCTCGACCTCCACGACGTGATCCTCGTCGGGCACTCGACCGGCGGCGGCGAGGTGACGCGCTACATCGGCCGCCACGGCACGGCGCGCGTCGCGAAGGCCGTCCTTGTCAGCGCGATCCCGCCCCTGATGCTGAGGACGCCGGCGAATCCGGGCGGCCAACCGATCGAGGTATTCGACGAGCTCCGAGCCGGCATCGCTCACGACCGGTCGCAGTTCTACGAGGACCTGAGCTTCCCGTTCTACGGCGCGAACCGCGACGGTTCGACCGTGTCGCAGGGCGTCCGCGACGCCTTCTGGATGATGTCGATGCAGGCCGGCTACAAGGGCGCCTACGACTGCGTCAAGGCCTTCTCCGAGACCGACCTGACCGAAGACCTCAAGCGCTTCGACGTCCCTACGCTGATCATCCATGGCGACGACGACCAGATCGTCCCGTTCGCGGACGCGGCGCCGTTGTCGTCGAAGCTCGTCCGGGATGCGGAACTGAAGGTCTACCCGGGTGCGCCGCACGGGCTGATGGTCACGCACCGCGACCAGTTCCACGCCGACCTGCTCGAGTTCATCAAGCGCTGAATTGGGAGGGCGCCGCGTAGCAGCCGCGTGCGTCGTCTCTAGCCTGAACGTCGGGCTCCCGCGCCTCGTAATGTCGCGCGGGAGCCCGTTTTCGACCCGGAGCTTCAATCGGCGGCCGGTGAGCGGACGCGTCCACGCCACCGAGGCCAACCTCGAGGGTCGATGAGAGCACGCGATCACGAGCAGCGAGCTCGAACTGATCGGGAAGACCACCGAACGTCGCCGCCGATCGTGTCTCCTCGGGAGAGCTCAGCTTCCGGGTGGACGTGTTGTCGCTCTGGTGCCGATGCGCGCGGAGCGCTCACCTTGCTGCAGAACGGTGTACTTCGGATCGCTTGCCGTGCCGCGCTGCATCAGGTCTCCGAGCGCGAGCTGCCGCTGAACGCTCGCCGGCGCCGGACTGCCGCAGCTGCCGGCGCTGACCGGTGCCGCCAAGTCGTACGCCGAGGGCTGTTCCGCTTCCCGATCATCGACCGGCTTGGGGAGCAGGCGGCGCGTGACGCGCTCGAGCTGCCCCGCCCCAAGCAGAAGGCGTCGAGTTCGAGCCTGCCGCCACCGGTCGGATCCTCACCCCGTCGGGGTGCACCCGACCGCAGCTGCGAGCGCGGCCGGCCCCATCGGCGGAGCCGCGCCTAGGAATCGAACGCCCGCGGGATTACTCCGGTGATGCTGAGACGGTTTCCGCTCCTGCTCCGGTGATCAGTCGTGCGCCTCGGCCGCGGGTCACGAAGCTGACGAACCAGCGGATAAAAACAAGCACGCGGTTTTGGAAGCCGACGAGGTAGAAGAGGTGGACGGTGAGCCAGACGAACCAGGCGACGAAACCGCTCAGCTTCAGCCCCTTGATGTCGGCGACCGCGGCCGCGCGACCGATCGTCGCCAGGTTGCCCTTGTCGCGGTAACGGAACGGCCGAGTCTCGCGAGAGCGCAGCCGAGCTACGACGATCCCGGCGGCGTAGCGGCCCTGCTGCATAGCCACCGGGGCCACACCGGGCAGGACGACAGGAGCACCGTCGGGCCCGCGCACGCTGACCATGTCGCCGAGTGCGAAGACCTCCGGATGACCGGGGAGCGTCAGATCCGGTTCGACAGCGACGCGCCCGGCGCGGTCACGTTCAGCCCCGGTCAGTTCCGCGAGCCTTGCCCCGAGGCGGGAGGCCATGACGCCGGCCGCCCAGATAACGGTGCGGGTGCCGATTCGCTCAGTCTCGCCACTCCCGGCGTCGATCGTCACGCTCTCGCCGTCGATTCCGACCACTGTTCGGCCCGTGAGGACGGTCACGCCGAGCTTCTCCAGCGAGCGCGCTGCCTTGGTCGACAGCGACGGCGGGAACGTCGTGAGCACGCGATCGAGAGCCTCCACGAGCAAGATGCGAGCGGTGCGCGGGTCGATCGTCCGGAAGTCATGGCGCAGGGTGTCGCGGGCGAGCTCGCCGATCTGGCCGCCCATCTCCACCCCGGTTGGGCCTCCACCGACGACGACGAAGGTGAGCCAGGCGGCCCGCCGGTCGGGGTCCCGCTCGGCCTCGGCCGCCTCGAACGCGCTGAGCAGGCGGCTGCGGGCGACCAGTGCGCTCTCGAGCGACTTCACCTCGGCGGCGTGCTCGCGCCAGACGTCGTGGCCGAAGTACGAGTAGCTCGAGCCACCGGCGACGATCAGGGTGTCGTACGGGAGGACGTCCGGTGCCGGGACGCCGAATACTGGACGAAGGTGCACCTCCCGCGCCTCCAGGTCGAAGTCGGCCACCTCGGCCATCAGGACACGGACGTTCCGGTACCGCTTGAAGATTGCCCGGAGCGGATAGGCGATCTCGCCCGGTGAGAGCGCGCCGGTCGCGACCTGGTAGGTGAGCGGCTGGAAGAGGTGAAAGTTCCTCCGGTCGACGAGCGTCACCTCGACCGGGGCACGGCGGAACTTCAGGACGGCCTGGAGCCCGCCGAAGCCGCCACCGACTACAACGACTCGGTGCACGATCGCACGTCAGGTATTCGGGATGATGTTCGGGTGCCGACCCGGCTGATGCTGGCGACCTTGACCGACCGTCGCGATTTCGGCGACGACTGGTTGCTGGAGCGGAAGTTCGACGGCGAGCGGTGCGTCGCACGCAAGGTGGGTGACGCGGTGCGGCTCGAGTCGCGCACGGGGAAGGAGCTTACGGGTACCTATCCGGAAGTGCGTGCTGCGCTGGCCTCGCAACGCGTTCGAGATCTGTTGTTGGACGGCGAGGTGGTGGCATTCGAGGGAGAGCAGACGTCGTTTGGCCGCTTGCAGCAACGCCTTGGCGTAACCGCGCCCTCGAAGGAGTTGGTCGCAGCCTTTCCGGTCGTCTACTGCGTTTTCGACCTGCTCGGGCTCGACGGCGAGGACCTCAGGGGCAGGTCGTTGCTCGAGCGTCGTGCCCGGCTCACGCGGACGATGCGGCCGCGGACCGGGTTGCAGCTGAGCGAAGCGTGGAGCGGCGATTCGCAGCGGCGCTTCGCCCAAGCCTGCCGGGCCGGCTGGGAAGGGTTGATCGCCAAACAGGCCGACGCGCCCTATAGCGAGGGGCGCTCGCGGGAATGGCTGAAGCTGAAGTGCAGCTGGGAGCAGGAGCTCGTGATCGGGGGCTACACCGATCCCGCCGGAAGCCGGACCGATTTCGGGGCGCTACTCGTCGGGTACTACGAGAAAGGTCGGCTGCGTTACGCCGGCAGGGTCGGCACCGGCTACAGCGCAGAGACCCTGCGTGAGCTCGGCGCGCGTCTGCGTGCCTTCGAGACGCCCGAGTCGCCATTCGTCGACGCTCGACCGATCCCGCGCGGAACGCACTGGACGCGACCCGAGCTGGTCGCCCAGATCGGCTTCGCCGAATGGACGCGCGAGGGCCGGCTTCGGCAGCCGCGCTTTCTCGCTTTGCGCGACGACAAGCCCCCGGACGAGGTCGTCCGCGAACGACCCGCGTAGGGCAGGCGACACCTGAGCTGTCACACATGACGCGGGGGAAGCGGAGCAGAGCTGCCCTCACTCACGCGCAGTCGCCGGAAGCGTGAAGATCCAGCCGGACAGCACCGTCTCTTAGGGCGGGAACGTAGGAAGACCAGCGGTCGCCGCCGCTGATCTTGCCTCCTCGAGAGGGCTCAGCGTGCCGGGGGGACGTGTTGTCGCTTTGGTGCCGATGCGCGCGGAACGCTCACGTTGCGGCACGACGGTGTATTTCGGGTCGCTTGCCGATTGGAAGCCGGCCCGGTAGACGGCAAAGCGATCGAACAGCGAACCTGCAAGGAGGAGCCCGCCGCCGACCAGCGAGCCCGTGCGCTTACGCCCCATCACCGCGAGGAACGCCACGCCCCCCGCTGTACACTGCGTCGCCAGCTTGGCAAAGCGGCCGGCGGCCCCCTGATGGTACGGCTCGCCGACGAGCTGACCGAGCCGATTCTCCATCGCCCGGCTAGCGGTTAGCTCCAGGAGGGCGCCTGAGACGGCCAGCCACCGGGCCGGGCCCGCCTCCTCGGGCGGCGTCGTCAGCGTGGCCGCGGCGCCGGCGCTCGCCCCCGCGCTGCCGGCAAACACGAACGGCAGCTCCCGCCGTGCCTCATGCCAGATCGGGACCGCGGTGTCGGCGACGAGCGCCGCCGTGTAGGTCGTAAGCGGCAGACCCAGCAGCCCGCCGACGGTCTGTGCCGCGACCTTCACGCGGGGCAGGATGCCGAGCGCCTCGCAGCCGCTTGCGATGCCGAGCGCCGCTCCAGAGCCGCTGAGGATCCAGGTGCCGACGCTCATCGGCGAGGTGACCTTGACGAGTCGGAGCATGTTGTAGAAGCGCTCGGGTCGCCCGAGATCGGCAGTCAGGAGGATCGGACTGACGCCGACACCGGCCATTCCCGCGAAGGTGGCATTGCGGGCGAGCCGCTCGTTGCCTGCGAGGCGAGCGCCCAGCGCGAGGCTCGCCGACGCGCCGGCGAGGCCGCCGAAAAACAAGTACCAAGGGACCGCCGGCTTCCAGATCGGCGCTTTGATAATCGGCCGCCCATAGTAGGAGGAGCGGGCGTTCGCCGCGTTCTCCTCTGCGCTCACCTGCGCCCTCCGACTAGGGCGAGACCGATTATGCTGGCCAGCGCGCCGGCAGCGGTGAGCGCGGCGCCCCAGATCGAGCGCAGATCGTGGGTCGTCACGACCGGGTCGGGCGGCAGCCCGTAGACCTCTGGGTCATCGAGCAATAGGAAGAAGGCGCCAAACCCTCCCACGCCATCGCCGGGATCGGCCCCATAGAGTTGTGCGCCCGCGAAGCCATCGGCGTGTACCTTCTCGAGCCGGTTCGCCGCCCGCTCGCGCAGCTCGTCGAGCTCGCCGAATTGGATTGACTCCGTCGGGCAGGCCTTCGCGCAGGCCGGCTCGAGCCCGTCCTTCGCCCGGTCGTAGCACAACGTGCATTTCTGCGCGATCCCTTCGCCCGGCGCTCCCTCGATTTCCCGACGGTCGATGACGCCGAACGGGCAGGCGGGAATGCAGTAGCCGCAGCCGTTGCAGACATCCTGCTGCACGACCACGGTTCCGTACTCGCTGCGGAAGAGCGCCCCGGTCGGGCAGACGTCGAGACAAGCGGCGTGCGTGCAGTGCTTGCAGACGTCCGAGGACATCAGCCAGCGCAGCCCACCGACGCCGTCCCCCAAACCGGGCGCATCGGTATCGACGCGAAGCGGTCTCTCCTGCTCGATGAAGGCGACGTGGCGCCAGGTGTTGGCGCCAAGCGCCCCGGTGTTGTCGTAGGAGTTGCCCGCGAAGGTGAAGCCGTCGCCGGGGACGAGGTTCCACTCCTTGCAAGCGACCTCGCAGGCCTTGCAGCCGATACAGACCGTCGTGTCGGTGAAAAAACCGACGCGCGGCTTCGCCTCCTCGCCGTAGCTTTCCGACCAGGCACGCGGATTGCCGACGAGGGGCAGTTGCTTCACGCCGGGGCGAGCCGCGAGGACGCAGCCGAACGGGGCGAGGGACGAGCGATCGCCCTCGCCGAGTACGCCACGGCGGTGTTGTACAACGGCCTCGGCCGTTACCAAGCGGCGCGAGCCGCCGCCCAGCGACTGTGAGCACGACGACCTCGGTCTCTTCGGCTGGGCATTGGTCGAGCTGATCGAAGCAGCCGCCCGCACCGGGGAGCATGAGCTTGCCCTCCAGGCGCTGGAGCAGCTCTCTGAGCGAACGCACCTAAGTGACACCGACTGGGCGCTCGGAGTGGAGGGGCGCTCGCGCGCGCTCCTCAGCAAGGGCGAGCGCGCCGAAGACCTCTACCTTGAGGCGACCGAGCGGCTCGCCGCTGCAGGATCACCGTGCATCTCGCGCGCACCCATCTCATCTACGGCGAATGGCTGCGCCGAGAAAACCGCCGAACCGACGCCCGCAAGCCGCTGCGGGCGGCGCATGAGATCTTCGCGTCGATTGGTGCAGAGGCCTTCGCGGAGCGTGCCGCGCGCGAGCTGCTGGCGACCGGTGAGAAGGCGCGCAAACGCACGCCAGACACACGCGGCCAGCTCACGCCGCGGGAGAGACAGATCGCTGAGCTTGCGCGTGAGGGCCACTC
>JBKPDB010000140.1:0-39483 GCA_046727655.1 Actinomycetota bacterium | reverse complement strand
ATCCGGCGTGGCCGATGCCGGATCTCGAACCGGCCGAGGTGGACGGACGCCCGCTGTTCGGCTGCTTCGGGCACCTCAATGCGAGCAAGCGCGTCCCGCAGCTCGTCGAGTCGTTCGCGCTCGTTCGCGAGCGGCATCCGCGCGCCCGGCTGCTGCTCGTCGGCTCCGCGTCGCCCGGCTTCGACGCAGACCGGCTCGTCGGCGACGGCATCGAGCGGATCGGATACGTCCCCGAGAACCGATTGTGGTCGCTGATGGGCGCGTGCGACGCGTGTGTCTCGCTCCGTGCGCCGACCATGGGCGAGACATCAGGCAGCGTGATCAGAGCTCTGTCGCTCGGGCGCCCGCTCGTCGTCAGCGACGTCGGCTGGTTCTCCGAGCTCCCGGACTCCGTCGCGCTGAAGGTGCCGGTCGACGACGAAGAGGTGCCGGCGCTCGCCACGGCGCTCGAGCTCCTGGCCTCGAGCGAGGCGACGCAGCGCGCGATGAGTGCCGCCGCGTCTGCCTATATCCGGCGCGAGCACGACCTCGACCGTGTCGCCGAGGCGTACGCGGCCGCGCTCGAGGAGGCCGCCGGTGGGCCGAGGGTCGCGGACGCCGTCACCGACGAGGTCGCGCACGCCGCCGCCGAGATGGGGATCGCGCCGGAAACAGCGTTCGCCGCCGAGCTGGCCGAACGCCTCGACGAGCTCGGCCTGGCACGGGACGGCCGTCCGGAGCCCGCGCCCTCGCCACCCCCCAGCCGCCTCGCGCACATCCCGATCTGGGTCTGGCTGGCAGGGCTCGTCGTCTTCTCCGCCGCCTTCCGCTACGCGCTCTCGCGCCGCGTCGTCGCGCCCTGGATCATGGTCGACGAGCTCGTCTACTCCGAGCTCGCGAAGAGCTTCGCGGACACGGGTCACTTCCTGATCCGCGACGTCCACCACGGCGCCTACGGCGTCGTCTATCCGGCGCTGATCGCGCCCGCGTGGCGCGGGTTCTCATCGGTGCCGGACGCCTACGCAGCAGCGAAGACGATCGGCTCCGTCGTCATGTCGCTGGCAGCGATCCCGGCGTACTTCCTCGCGAGGCGCGTCGTGCGGCCGGTGCCCGCACTCTTCGCCGCCGCTCTCTCGATCGCCGTGCCGTCGATGATGTACACGGGGACGCTGATGACGGAGACGGCGTTCTACCCCGTCTTCGTCTGCGTCGCCCTCGCGCTCGTCCTCATGCTCGTGCGGCCGACGGCGGTCCGGCAGCTCGTCCTTCTCGGCCTCTGCCTGCTTGCGTTCTTCACGCGGCCGCAGGCGGTCGTGCTCTTCGCCGCCGTCGCGACCGCCCCGCCGCTGCTCGCGTGGTTCGACCGGCGAGGGCTGCGGATGCTGCGGGACTTCAAGCTGATGTACGGCGTGCTCGCAGGAGGAGCTGTCGTCGTCACAGTCGTCCAGCTTGCGCGCGGGCGCTCGCTGTTCGACCTGCTCGGGAGCTACAGCGTCACGGGGGACACGCATTACCACGCGGACCAGGTGCTCAAGTGGCTCCTCTACCACGTCGCCGACCTCGACCTCTATCTCGGAATCGTTCCGTTCGCCGTGCTCCTCCTGCTCGCGATGTGCGCCCGCCAGCAGGATCGTCCGCTGCGCGTGTTCCTCGCGGCCGCGCTGCCGCTGACCGCCTGGCTCGTGGTCGAGGTCGCCGCATTCGCGTCGGCCTGGTCGCCGAGGGTGCAGGAGCGGAACCTCTTCTACGTCGCCCCGCTGTTCCTGATCGCATTGTTCGCCTGGATCGAGCGCGGCCTGCCGAGGCCGGCTCGCGCCGCCGCGGCCGCAGCGCTCGTCGCGGCCGCATTGCCGGGGGCCCTTCCATATCACCGGCTCATCGACGCGTCGGCCGAGTCGGACACGCTCGCGTTGCTCCCGCTCTGGTGGCTGCAGGAGACCGTGATCACGATGGACACGGTCGCGGTCACGGTCGTCGCCGCGGCGATCGTCATTGCGCTCGTCTTCCTGACGGTCTCGCCGCGCTACGCGCTTGTACTGCCGTTGCTCGTGTTTGCGTGGTTCGCCTTCGCGACCGAGCGCATCGAGCGCTTCGACCATGGGTTCCCGAAGGCCTCGATCGGGGCGCTGTACCAGGGGATCACGGTGCCGAAGCGGGACTGGATCGACCGGGCGGCCGGACGCGACGCGGACGTTGCTTTCGTCTTCTCCGGGGCGCACCCCTCCGAGCAGCCGCTCACCCTCTGGGAGAACGAGTTCTTCAACCGCAGCATCGGGCCTGTCTACGACCTGAAGCAGAAGTCGATGGGCGGGCTGCCGGAGACGCATGTCACGCAGCGGCCGGACGGCGTCCTGCTCGCGCACGGCAAGCCGTTGCGCAACCAGTTCGTCCTCAGCGAGGCGGCCGTCCCGCTCGCCGGGCAGGTGGTCGCACGTGACGAGCTCAAGGGGATGGTGCTGCGCAAGACCGACGGTCTCGTTCGCATCGGCTACCGCGTCAACGGCATCTATCCCAACGACACGTGGTCCGGCCCGCGCGTGACGTACACGCGGCTCCGTTGCCGCGGCGGCTCGGTCACCACCGAGCTCGCAAGCGACGCGAACCTCTTCTCGCGGCCGCAGACGGTCAGCGCCGGCGGCCGGCGCGTGACGTTCGACCCGTCCGAGTCGGCACATCTGACGGTTCCGCTCCGACCGCGGAACGGCGTCTGCCGAGTCGTGTTCACGGTCACGCCGACAGCCGTCCCCGGAGGAGCCGACAGGCGGGTGCTCGGTGCGCACTTCCTCACGTTCCTCTACAACGCGCCGTGAGAATCGCCTACGACGTGACGCCCCTCTCGCACCCGCGAACGGGTGTCGGCAACTACATCCTCGGCGCACTCAAAGGGATGGTCGCGGCAGGCGGCGCGGAGCACGAGCTCGTCGCGTTCGGGCCGGTCAGCGTTCGCGGGCGCAAGCTCGTGGACGAGTCGCTCGAGGGGCTCGGCGTCGAGCGGCGTCTCCTCATGGTCCTCCCGGCGCATCCCGCCCGCCGTATGTGGGGAGCGCTCGGACGGCCGATCGCCGAGCGCTTCCTCGGCAGCTTCGACGTGCTGCACTTCAGCGACTGGATGGTCCCGCCTCAGCGCGCCGGCCTCCGCGCGACGATGATCCACGACCTCGGCCCGCTCCGTTTCCCCGAGCGCCTCCATCCGCGCACCGTGAGCATGCACACGGCAACGGCGCGGGTTGCCCCGAGTTGCGACCTGGTCTTCACGAACTCGGAGTTCACCGCGGCGGACGTCGAGGAGCGGCTCGGCGTCGACCGTGACCGGATTCGCGTCGCCTACCCGGGGGTCGACGACCGGTTCACGCCCGACGGCGAGCGCCGCACATTCGATGCGCCGTACGTCTTCACGACGGCGACGGCGGACTGGCGCAAGAACCTCGGCGCGCTCGAACGCGCCGTCGAGCTGCTCGGCAGCGACCTCACGCTTGTCGGCCCCGGGCGAGCCGGTCTCGGCTTCATCTCCCAGGACGAGCTGCCGGCGCTCTATCGCGGCGCCGAGGTCTTCGTCTATCCGTCGCGCTTCGAGGGATTCGGCATTCCGGTCGTCGAGGCGATGGCATGCGGTGTGCCGTGCGTCGTGTCGTCGCACCCGTCGCTCGACGAAGCCTCCGGCGACGCTGCGGTGCGGGCTGATCCGGACAGCCCCGAGGCGCTCGCCGAGGGCATCAAGCGTGCCGTCGCCCAGCGGGACGACCTCGTCACGCGCGGTCTCGCGCACGCGCGGCGGTTCGACTGGGTCGAGACGGGGCGCGTTCATCTTCAAAGCTACGCTGACGCGCTGTGATCCGCGTCGCCGTCGACGTCTCGCCGCTCGTGCAGACTCGAGCAGGCACCGCGCGTTACATCAACGGCCTTCTGCGGGAGCTCGATAAGCGCGACGATGTGAGCGTTTCGACGGTCTCGCTTGGACGCGCCGATCGCATCTCGACGCTCGCGCGCGACGCGGTGTGGTACCCGTTCGTGCTCGGCCGCGTCACGGACGCGGACGTCCTCCACTGCCCGACGTATCGCGGGCCGCTCCGCTCGGCGCGCCCGCTCGTCGTCACCGTCCACGATCTCGCCGTGCTGCGTCATCCCGACGCGTTCAACCGCTGGACACGAACGTACAGCCCGCATGTCGTTCCCCGTGTGCTGCGCGCAGCCCGCCGCGTGATTGCAGTGTCCGACTTCACGCGGCGAGAGCTCGTCGACTTGCTTGGCGTGCCCACCGAGAAGATCCGCGTCGTGCCGAACGCCGTCGCCGACGAGTTCACGCAGGACGGCCCGGCTGCAGACGGACAGTACGTGCTGGCGGTCGGCACGCTCGAGCCGCGGAAGAACCTGCGGCGCCTCGTCGACGCGACTCGGCGCACCGACACCGAACTCCGCGTTGTCGGCGCCGGGGGCTGGGGAGGCGTCGAGGTCGGCGGCAACGGAGTGCGATGGCTCGGCGAGGTCAGTGACGTCGAGCTTGCGCGCCTCTATCGCGGCGCGCTCTGCGTCGCCTATCCCTCGCTCTACGAGGGCTTCGGCATCCCCGTCCTCGAGGCGATGGCCTGCGGGACACCGGTCGTGACGACGCGCGGGACGGCGATGGAGGAGGTGGCGGACGGCGCCGCTGTCCTCGTCGACGCGCACGATCCCGCGGAGATCGCGGCCGGCATCGAACGTGCCGACGCGGAGCGCGACCAGCTCGTTCCGCGCGGGCTGGAGCGTGCGCGCCGTTTCCGCTGGGACGCGGTCGCCGCACAAACCGTCGACGTGTACCGCGAGGCGGCTGCGGCATGACGAAGCCGCTCGTCCTCGTCGACGCCGACGTCCTCGGCCGTCGGCGCACCGGCGACGAGACGTATGTCGCGCAGCTCCTGCGTGCGCTCCCGGAGGTCGCAGAGGATCTCCGAATCGCCGCCGTCACCCGCGACCCGGCGCTCGTCCCCGAAGGGGTCGAGCCCGTGCACCTCGCAGCACGCTCGCAGGAGCTGCGGATGGCGGTCACGGTGCCGCGGCTCCTTCGGCGCCTGCGCCCTGCGTTGGCGCATTTCGTCCACTCGCTGCCGCTCCATTGCCCTGCACCGACCGTCGTGACCGTGCAGGACCTCTCCTGGGAGCGCGACCCGAGCGTGTTCGGCAAGTGGGACCTCCTGACGTTCAAGGTCTTCGTACGTCGCGCCGTGCGGAAGGCGCGACGCGTCCTTGCGATCTCCGAGCGTACGAAGCGCGACCTCATGGAGCTCTACGGCACGCCGCCGGAGAAGATCGTCGTCACGCGGCTCGCCCCGGACCCGGACTTCACGCCGGCAACGGAGCACAACTCGTTCCTCCTCTTCGTCAGCGCGATCGAGCCGCGCAAGCAGCCGCTCGACGCCGTCGCCGCCGCGGACGCCGTCGGCCGGAAGCTCGTCGTCGTCGGGCCGGAGAAAGATCGCGAGCTCGCTGCGGAGTTGCGTCGCCGCGGCGCCGATCTGCGCGGTTACGTGGCGAAAGCGGAGCTCGTCTCCCTGTACCAGCGTGCCGCGTGCCTGGTGTTCCCATCGCGCTACGAAGGCTTCGGCCTGCCGGTGGTGGAGGCGATGGCGTGCGGAACGCCGGTCGTCGCCGCGCCGGAGCCGGCGCTGCGAGAGGTCGCCGGCGATGCAGCGATCCTCACGGCCGACCTTGCCGACGGCGTTCGCCGGGCACTCGCGGAACGCGACCGCCTCTCTGCGGCCGGGCTCGTGCGCGCGCAGAGCTTCACGTGGCGCGAGACGGCGCGCATCACGGCCGATGTCTATCGCGAGGTCCTCGCCGGATGAAGGTCGCCGGGGTGTTCGTCGCTACCGGAGCGGGCGAGGCCGACCTGCTGAAGACGTCGCTCCCCGCGTTGCTGCCGCAGGTCGACGAGCTCGTCGTCGTCGCGAACGGGCCGGACAGCCGCCCGCAGGCCCTTCCCGAAGGCGTCCGCGTGCTCGAGAACGACCGTCCGCTCGGCTTCTCCGCCAACGTCAATCAGGGCATCCGGGGAACGAAGGCGGAATACGTCGTCATCTCGAATCCCGACGCAGTTCCGGAACCGGACTGCGTACGGGAGCTGGTCGCGTTCGCCGACGTACATCCCCGCTGCGGGGTCGCCGGCCCGAAGATGATCAACCCGGACGGAACGCTGCAGGCCTCGCGCCGCAGCTTTCCGACCGTCGGCGGCACGATCGTCCGGCGAACGCCGCTGCGCAAGCTCTTCCCGCCGCAGCGCTGGCAGCGGCGTCACTACCTCCTCGATGCACCGACGGGCGAGCCGATCAAGGTCGACACGATGCTCGGCGCGTTCCTGCTCATGCGCCGTGCGATGCTCGAGCAGATCGGCGGCTGGGACTCGGGCTACAAGCTCTACGTCGAGGACATCGATCTCAGCTACCGCGCGATGAAGGCGGGGTGGGAGCGCTGGTGGGTGCCGAGCGCGGTCGTCCACCACGAGTACCAGGCGGTGATCGACAAGTACTTCTTCACGCGCCGGAACCTGTGGCACCTCCACGCGATGGCGCGTTTTCTGCGCAAGCATCCCGAGCGCCTGTTCGCGCTCCGTTGAGCGCGAGCAAGTACGCACCGCAGGCCGAGCGCTGGACCGACGATGCCTACGCGGACGCGAAGTCGTACCTCGCGCACCGCGCGGAGCTCGTGCTCTCGCTCGGCCCGGAGCTCACGGCCGGTGACACCGTCCTCGACCTCGCCTGCGGAGACGGTGGGTTCGCCGACTACCTCCCGGGACTCGAGTACGTCGGCGTGGACGCGAGCCCCGAGATGGTCGCCGCCGCACACCGGAAAGGCCGAAACGTCGTCCGTGGCGACCTCAACGACTACGACCCGCCGGCGAACGTCGCCGCGACGACCTGCTTCCGCGCGATCTACTACGCGCGCGACCGGGCGGCGTTCTTCCGTCGGGTCGCCGGCTACACCAAAGGCAAGCTCGTCTTCGACCTCAATCCGCGTCAGTACCGGGTCGCCGACGTGGCGAACGACCTACGTGCGGCGGGGTTCGAGCGGCTCGAGCTGCGGCCGTTCTTCGCACCGCAGCGTGTCTCGCTCCCAGGGCCGGTCGCCGGACTGCTGCACGCGCTCGAGCGGAACGGGCCGGTGGCCCGGCTGATCCTCCGCGTGCGTTTCAGCTACCTCTGCGCAGCTTCCCGCGGCGGTGAGAAGAGATAGTCCACCTTCGCACCGAGCTGCCTGTTGTCGTGCACGTCCGACGCAAGCTCGCTCGGGACAAATGTCGGCGAGATCGTCACCTCGACCCGGAAGCGCGGCCCCGAAACCTTCAGCGGAACGACCACGTCCTGCTTGCTGTGGATGTCGAAGGTCTTCGTCTGGGTCGCCGTCACGACGTGCGGCTGCCTGTCGTCGCCGATCGTGATCGGGCCGATCCTGATCGTGACGTGGCCGGGCTTGTCCAGCCCGCCCCATGACTTGCGCGAGACATCGACTCGCATGCGGCCCGTCCTCTCGCCGGGAGTGGCGTACCGCGTGTACGAGCTCTGCGAGCCCGTCCAGCCGTCCGGGTACACGCCGTCGACGGCCGCGCGTAGCCGCAGCGGCGGCGCGACCTTGATCAATCGCCATGGCTCGAGATTGCCGCCCGCGACGTGCAGGTGGCGCGAGACCTGGGTGCCGGCGACGTCGATGCCGGCCTCCTCGACGACGTATGGATAGTGCGGATCGTGTGAGAGGGCGCCGTCCGATGCACGCGGATCGGGCGTGAGCACCGGCCCCGGTCCCTGCGCCGTCCCGTCGAGGCTCCAGACGGACTTGATCGACCTGTTCCAGAACTCGAGCAGCCACTCCCCGTTCTGGTCTTTCATCTGCTGGCCGAGGTAGAGCGTCGGAGCGCCGCCGGTGTGCTCGTCGACCCAGGAGTACGCCCCGCGCATGTTCTCGACGAACCGGTCTGACGTGCGGTTGGAGGCATTGGCGAACGCGATCTCGCCCGTGAGGTTCCACGCGATGATCCCGACCGCGACTCCGATCGCGAGCGACGCGGCACCACGGCGCAGGAATCGCGGCGCGAGCAGGATGGCGACGGACAACGCGAGGAGTGCGACGAGGCCGATGCGTGCGCCGTTCACGTCGAGCTGGAGATAGCGATTCCCCTGCTGCAGGATCGCGAGGCCCGGCGCGTTGTAGGAGATGTCCTGTCCCATCTCATACGGCGTCCTCAGCAGCAAGAGGAGGACGAATCCTGCGGAGACCGCGAGCGCAACGGGGTTGATCCGCCTCCGCTCGAGCCAGAACGCCGTGGCGACGAGCAGCAACGGCGCGAGGTAGATGAGGTTTCGTTCGTACGTGTACGTCCCGAAGGTCGTGGAGACATACGTGGACTTGACGGCGGTGTAGATGCCGAACCCGATGATCGCCGCGAGGAGAACGGCGCGGAACGCACGAACTTCCCGCAACGGCCGCTCGCCCGGCGTCGGCCAGAGGAAAGCGAGCCCGGCGACCACCGGCAAGACGCCGAGCCCGATCGTCAGCGCTCCGGCGGCGTTGAGGCCAAGGTCGAAGAGCCGATCCTGGTAGAAGCCCGTCGAGACGAGCCACTCGTACGAGTGGTGGCCGAGGAAGGCGCTGATGGTGACGACGGCGCCGACAACGAGGACGCCGAGGCCGATCCAGTCCCAGGGGGTCCACGAACGCCGTTGTCGCGCGAACCAGGCGGAGGTCCATGCCAGGAAGAGCAGCGCCAGCACGAAGACGACCGGCACCACTGCGAGCTCGCCCCGTACTAACGGGGCGACTGCGCTGGCGACGAGCGCCAACGCGATCGCCCACCGCGTCGGCCGAACCAGCACTCGCAGGATCAGGTAGAGGCAGAGCGTGGAGTACGGGTAGGCAAGCGACTCCTCGACGATCATCGACGAATAGGCGAAGGCCGGAATCGCTGCGGCCGCAGCTGCGGCGAACAGCGCCGGCGGCCGTCCGACCACCATGCGCGCGATCCCGTAGGCGGGGAAAACCGTCGCCGTCATCACGATCACCGCGAGGTACTTCACGGTGGCGTACGCCGAGTGGACGTCGTCGATCAGCCACGCCGGTGCCATGACGTAGGTCCAGAGCGTGTCGAACGAGTGCGGCTCGCCGCGCCGCGCCGCGTGGCCCGTGTCGGCGATCGATCGCGACAGCTGCGTGAGCTCGAGCTCGTCGCCGAAGAGCCACGGCGTGCCGTGCGCCCACGCCTCGACAGCGTAGACGATGCAGAGCCAGACGAAGATGCTGAGGACCGGGATCGCAGAGGTGAACCGCTCGGCCAGCGTCCTCTCGGCGGGCACTCTTCCCGCCGTCGCGACGCTCACGTCAGTCCGCGGTGGCGCCGAGGACAACGCGCGGATCGAGATCTGTCTCGCGCCGGACGAACCTGCAGGGAATCTCCGCCTCTGAGCAGGCGTCGATCACGAGCGCGAGCCGTGCGCGTGGTGCGTCCGGGATCGTCACGAGCACCGTGTCGGGGTTCGAGCGCGAGAGGATGCGGTCGATCTCCCCCGTCCCGCCGAGGATGGGAACGCCCTGCAGGCGCCGGCGTGCGAGCTGGCGATCGTCGTCGACGAAGCCGACGACCTGCTCGCCGGGTGTTTCCCGCAGCTCGCGGAGCAGGCTGCGGCCGCCGCGGCCGGCGCCGACGATCAGCGTCCGTCGACGGTCGGCTCGGCCGGTCAGCGTTGAGACGCCGCGCACGAACGCACGCTCGGAGAAGCGTGAGACGCCGATGAGCAGGGTGCAGATCAGCGCATCGATGATGAAGATGCCGCGCGGGAACGCGCCCCATGTCTGCGTCGCATCGAGGATGAGGTAGGCGACGATCTCCGAGAGCACGACGGCTGCGACGATGCTCGCGGCGTCCCGCGCCCCTGCGTACCGCCAGACGCCGCGGTAGAGTCCGAACGGGATGAACGCTGCGTAGCGCGCCGCCAGGATGACCGCGAGCGAGACGAGGAAGAGGTGGCGGTCGTACGCGCTGCCGCTCCCCTGCAGGCGCAGGTAATAGGCGGCCGCGAACGAAGCGGAGATAATCGCAAAGTCGACGAGCGACTCGACCAGGCGTCGAGGATTCGCAACGAACGTGCGGAGCCAGCCTCGGTCGGGCGCGCGGCCGGCGGTTCGGTCGACGTCCGAAAGCACGCTCGCGAACTGGACGAGCAGCGCGAACGTGAGCAGAACGCCGATCAGCGTCACCCACGCGTTGTCGAGCACGGCGTAGAAGAGGCTCGTCGCGCCGAGCGCTGCGGAGATGACGGCGAGGAGAACGACGGCCCGCCGCTCCGACAGACCGTGATACACGAGCCGATGCGAGGCGTGATCGCGTCCGCCCTGGTAGACGGGCCGGCCGTCGAGGAGGCGCACCACCGTGACGAGCGTCGTGTCGAGGATCGGGACCGCGAGCACGAGGATGGGTAGAAGCAGCGTGGCGACCGTCGTTCCCGCCACCTTCCAGCTGGCGGTCAGCCCGAGGGAGGCGAGCGCGAAGCCGAGCACTTGACTCCCCGAGTCGCCCATGAAGACCGCGGCCGACCGGCGCGGGTGGAGGTTGAAGGGAAGGAAGCCGACACACGCCGCCGCGATCGCGATCGAAAGGGCGAGCACGGCGTGGTTTTCGTGCACTGTCACCGCATCGATCGCGAAGAACACGGCTGCGATGGCGGCGAGCGTGGCGGCGAGGCCGTCCATGTTGTCCAGCAGGTTGAAGGCGTTCGTCATCCCCACGAGCCAGAGCAGCGCGACGAAGCCCGCGAGAAAGTCGTCGGAAATCAGGCCGGAGATGGTGAGGCCGCTCGCGATCACGACCCCTGCCGCGGCGAATTGCGCAGCGAGCTTCGGCAGCGGCCCAAGGGAGTAGAGGTCGTCGAGCAGGCCTGCGACGAAGAGGATCGCGCAGCCGCCGAGGATGGCGAGGAGCTCTCCGCTGGCGGGCGCGGCGTCGACCGCCACCGCGACGAAGAAGCCGGCGAGAATCCCGAAGAAGATGCCGATGCCGCCGAGCATCGGCGTCGCCTTCTCGTGCCAGCGATCCTCGCGCGGTGCGGCCGCGAGCCGGGCTGCGAGGGGCGTGCGAAGCAGCATCCAGATGGCCGCGGCGGCGGCGGACAAGGCAGCGATCGCCGCGAGCGCCTTCACGGAGTCGAAGCGTAACGAAGGGCTGTAAGCGCCATGTGAGAGCGTCCCTAGACTAGGCGGCGCTGATGACAACGGTCTACGGCGACCTCGTTCGCTACCGCGAGCTCTTCGGGAACCTCTTTCGGCGGGACGTGCAGGCGAAGTACCGCGGCTCTCTGCTGGGAGTTGCGTGGACGCTCGCCAACCCGGTGCTGCTGATGGCCGTGTACCTGCTCGTCTTCTCGGTTCTCTGGAAGACGCCGTTCGGCTCGGAGGGGCACTACGCGCTCTTCCTGCTCGTCGGGCTGTCCGCCTGGCTCTTCTTCGCCCAGGGGGTTCAGTCCGCGTCGCGCTCGCTGCTGGACAACGCGAACCTGATCCGCAAGACACGCTTTCCGCGTCAGCTCGTTCCGCTCTCGGTGGTAGCGACGCACCTGATCAGCTTCGCCGTGATGCTCGCTGCTCTTCTGGTGCTGAACTTCGCGCTGCTGCCGCGCGTGCGCGCGACGGAGTGGCTTGCAATCCCGCTCGGAGTTGCCGTTGTGGCCATCACGGGCGGCCTTGCGCTCACGCTCGCGTGCCTCAACGTGCTCTTCCGCGACATCGAGTTCCTGGTGTCGGCGCTCCTCCTCCCTCTGTTCTTCCTGACGCCGATCCTGTATCCGCTGTCGGATCCGCAGATCGCGAGCCGGGATTGGGTCGTCGACCTCATCCACTGGGGCAATCCGCTGGCCCCGATGATCGAGGCGCTGCGGGATCCGCTCTTCTACGGCCGGCTGCCGACCGTCGGCGACACGGTGTACACGATCGTGGCGGCGCTCGCCGGGCTGGCGCTCGGCGCCTACGTGTTCACGCGCGTCGACGACCAGATTGCAGTCGAAGTCTGATCCGCGCGTCGTAGACCCAGGGCTCGCCGCCTTCTGGACGCCAGGCAGGTAGGCCTGCGACCTCGGCGTTCGGCCCGAGCGGGGGCAGGAGCGACGGGCAGACGAGCGGGTGCGCGAAGGCCGGGTTGCGCCCGCCGCCCGGCGCGTACGGCTCGAGCTCCCTGGGTCCCCGGCGCAGCCGGCCCGTGATCCACTCCACGGAGCCGCCTACGGCGGCGTAGCCCTCCGTGTGCGCGACATAGACGCGCTCCTCCCAGTCGGGCTCTAGGCCGGCGTTCTGGGGGAGGAAGGCGCGGGCGGCGGTGGCGTCGCGCGGGCCGACATCGACGTCGACCTCCGGCGCGAAGTTGCCGAGCTCCGCGAGCCAGAAGCGGTGTTCGTCCACGAGATCGAAGGCCAGGCGGTACCGGCCCGGCGGGATCGGGCCGCGGATCTCGAGCTCGCGCTCGACTCGTTCCCGAGGCGCGGCTGCAACGTCGGAGCGCAAGCCGTCCCACACGATCGGGTTGCCCCGATCGTCGAGCCAGTGGTACGAGAGGTTGAGCCCGCGCCACGGTGCCGTCCCTTCGTTCGCCAATGCAACGCGCGCGCGTGTCAGTGCGCCGGCCTGCATGTCGCCGAGCTCGTAGGCGAGCCAGCGCACGGCGAGCGGCCCGGCGGGCACGGGATGTTCGCCGATGGTTCTCAAAGGCCGGACTAGCCTACGGCCTCGTGGAGCCGCTACTCGTTCGCGCGTGCCGGCGCGCGCCCGTCGAGCGTACCCCGGTGTGGTTCATGCGTCAGGCAGGGCGCTCGCTGCCCGAATACCGCCAGTTGCGCGAGCGCTACGGGTTGTTCGAGATCGTCGCGCAGCCGGAGCTCTGCGCGGAGGTGACGCTGCAACCGGTTCGACGGCACGGCGTCGACGCCGCGGTGATGTTCACGGACATCATGTTCCCCGTCCTCGGCATGGGCGTCGACGTCGATCTCGTGGAGAACGTCGGGCCCGTCGTGTCGCACCCGATCCGCAGCCGCGCGGACGTGGAGCGCCTGTCGGTGCCCAAGCCGGAGGAGTCCGTGCCGACGATCCTCGAAGCGGTGCGGCTGGTCCGGTCTGTGTTGCGCGACGACCAGGCGGTCGTCGGGTTCTGCGGCGGGCCGTTCACGGTCGCCGGCTACCTCGTGGAGGGAAAGGCGAGCCGCGAGTTCGCGACCGTCAAGCAGATGATGTACCGCGAGCCCGCCACCTGGCACGCGCTGATGGAGAAGCTCGCGGAAGCATTTGCCCTCTATGTGGCGGCGAAGGCGCGAGCGGGAGCGGACGTGATCCAACTCTTCGACTCGTGGGTCGGCGCGTTGTCGCCGCACGACTACGTCGAGTTCGTCGCGCCGTATTCGGCGCGCATCCTCTCGGCGCTCGACGTGCCGACGATTCATTTCGGCACGAGCACGGCGACGCTGCTCGCGGACATGGCGGAAGCGGGGGGCGACGTCGTCGGTCTCGACTGGCGGATCCCGCTAGACCGAGGCTGGGCCGAGGTGGGCGAGGACCGCGGCGTGCAAGGGAACCTCGATCCCGCCGTCCTCCTCGCTCCGTGGGAACGGATCGAGGCAGAGGCGAGGGATATCCTCCGACGTGCCGGAGGACGGCCGGGTCATGTATTCAACCTTGGGCACGGAGTGCCACCTAACACAGACCCGGCCGTTCTCCGGCGCCTGACGGAGCTCGTCCACGAATCAACCGTCGCGGTGCGGTAAGCAGGCGCTCCTGCTATCGCGCGCGACCCCCTCCCTACGGTTCACCGGCAAGGCAAAACCATGCCGCTGCGGCAAACGGGGCACTCCTGTCGCAACGGGCCACCCCCGGTGCCAGGCACAGATACGAGAGTGCAACGTAAGTGTCACGAGAGTGTGTCGGCGACCATGTTCTCCCTGCACCGCTGCCACTTTTCGGGGGACATGTCTCGGTGCCTGTCACAACTACAAAGTGCCCGGCTCGGACAAGAGAGCCTCAGCTAGCGTCTCTGCCGTGAAGGCGGCTGTGGTGCTGATGGCGTACGGCTCGCCCGAGCGGCTGGACGACGTTCCCGCGTACTACGCCGACATCCGCGGCGGCCGGCCCGTTCGACAGGACGTCCTCGACGACCTCGTCGAGCGCTACCGAGTCCTCGGCATCGAGGAGGGATCGCCGCTGAACGCGATCATGGAGGAGACGCGCGCGGCGCTCGAGCGCGAGCTCGGTGATGTACCGGTCTTCACCGGCATGAAGCACTGGACGCCGCGCATCGCCGAGGCTGCCGACAGGGCACTCGCGACCGGTGCCGACACGATCGTCGGCCTCGTCCTCGCGCCCCACTACTCACGGCTCTCGATCGGCGATTACAGCCTCCGCCTGGAGGAAGCGCTGGCGGGACGGGCCGAGCTCACTTTCATCGAGAGCTGGCACGACGACCCGGCCCTGATCGAACTCCTCGCCGACCGCGTCCGCGACACCGACGCGCACGTCGTGTTCACGGCCCACTCGCTGCCGGCGCGCATCCTCGACGAGGGCGACCCCTACAAGGAGCAGCTGCTCGAGACCTCCCGCCTCGTCGCAGACCAGGCCGGTCTCGAGACCTGGAGCTTCTCCTTCCAGAGCGAGTCGCCGACGGGCGAGCCGTGGCTCGGCCCGGACATCGTCGACCACCTGGCCGACCTCCACGCACGCGGAGTCGACGACGTCCTCGTCTGCCCGGTCGGCTTCGTCGCCGACCACCTCGAAATCCGCTGGGACCTGGATCACGAAGCCGCGCAACGAGCTCGTGGGCTCGGCCTGACGTTCGACCGAACCGAGATGCCGAACGCTGACCCGAGGTTCGTCAAGCTGCTCGCAGGCCTAGTTCGACGGGCCATCGCGGTACCCTCGGAAGCGTGATCCGACCAGGCGAGATCGTCGCCGACCACGCCGCGCGACACTTCAAGGTGTATCCACGCGAATCGCGCCGCCTGAAGGACGTCGTCGTCGCGCGTCGCCGCTCGCGGCCTGCCGACATCGTCGCTCTCCGGGACATGTCCTTCCGGATCGAGCCCGGGAGCGCCGTCGGCCTCGTCGGCCGCAACGGCTCGGGGAAGACGACGCTACTGCGGCTCATCTCCGGAATCATCAAGCCGACGTCCGGCACGGTCGACGTCGGCGGGCGCATCGGCTCGCTGCTCGAGCTCGGCGCGGGGTTCCACGAGGACCTCACCGGCCGCGAGAACGTCTTCCTGAACGGATCGATCCACGGGCTGAAAAGCGCCTACATCCGCGAGCAGCTGGACGAGATCGTCGCCTTCGCGGGCCTCGAGGAGTTCATCGACCTGCCGGTGCGCACGTACTCCTCAGGCATGTACATGCGCCTCGGCTTCGCGATCGCGGCGCACATCGACGCCGATCTCCTGCTGCTGGACGAGGTGTTCGCCGTCGGCGACGAGCAATTCCAGCGCAAGTGCTTCGGAAAGATCTTCGAGTTCAAACAGCGCGGAGGGACGATCGTCTTCGTGTCGCACGACGCATCCGCCGTGGAGAGGCTCTGCGACCGCGCCATCCTCCTGCGCGACGGCGTCGTCGAGTTCGACGGCGCCACGCACGACGCCATCGTCCGCTACCGCCGGCTCCTCGCCGGCGACCACGATCCGGCCGAACGGGGCGCCGGGCTCAAGGAGTGGGGCAGCGGCGAGGCGCGGATCGCGAGCGTAGAGCTGCTCGGGCCGGAGGGCGAGACGCGCACGCAGTTCCTCGCGGGCGAGCCGCTCGCGCTGCAACTGCAGATCGCCACGCAACGGCCGCTGGCGCCGCCGCGCGTCTCGGTGGAGCTGCGAGACGCCTCGGGGCTTCTCGTCGCGGGCGGCGGCCACTCGACCGCCGAGCTCGGCTGGGACCAGGACACCGTCGAGCTCACGGCCCGCTTCGATGTCGACCAACTGCCACTCGCGGACGGACGCTTCCACCTTCGCCTCGGGCTCGCTGACGAGACCGGCCAGAACCTGTACCACTGGCTCGACGACGCGCTGACCTTCGTGGTCTACCCCGCGGGCGGAGAGCGCGGCGTCGTCCGGCTCGAAGGCCGCTGGAGCGGGGAGGAAACTCGCGCCGATGCAGAAAAGGTCGGGACATGAGCTCGCGCACGTGCCCCGACTGGCCGAAGCTGATGGAGTACGCCCCCGATCTCCAGTTCAAGCACTACACGGTCGCGGAAGCGAGGCTGCCGGCGGACGCGCTGATGACCATCCCCAACGTGCCGCTGAGCGCGGTGGCGATCTGCTGCGACCTCGAGAGGCACGTCTTCTACGCCGCCCACACCGACCCCGAGGTCGGCCACGCACTCCGCGACACGCACTGGTACGAGCTGGCCGAGTGGACCTCGAGCGGTCCCGGCAGCGCCGCGATCGTCAGACCGGACTGACGAGCGGCTCGTCGCGCTCGAAGGCGCGGATGTTGTCGACGACGATCCGCGTCATCGCCTCACGCGCCTGACGCGTCCCGCTGCCGAGGTGCGGCGTCAGCACGACGTTCGTCAGCCCGAGCAGCTCTTCAGGAACATGAGGCTCATGGGCGAACACGTCCAGCCCGGCACGGATGCGTCCTGACACGAGCTCGCCGACCAGCGCCCGCTCGTCCACGATCTCCCCGCGCGCCGTGTTGACGAAGCAAGCGCCGTCCTTCAGCAGCGAGAGCCGGCGCGCGTCGATCAACCCTCGTGTCTCGCCCGTCAGCGGCGCGTGGATCGTGACGACGTCCACCTCGCCCAGCAGCCGATCCAGCTCGCGGTACTCACCCAGCGTCGTCTCGGCGCGATGCCGCTGGGCGTAGAGGACGCGCAGCTCGAAACCCTGCGCACGGCGCGCGACGGCCTGCCCGATCCGCCCCAGCCCCACGATCCCGAGCGTAGATCCGGTCAGCTCCTCCGCCAGGAAGCTGTCCGCCCAGGAACCGACCCACTCCCGCGCACGCACACGCTGGTCGCCTTCGACGATACGCCGCCGTGCCGCCAGGATCAGCGCAAGGGTCAGGTCGGCCGTCGCGGCGTCGAGGACGCCCGGCGTGTTCGTGACCGCGATCCCACGCTCACGCAGCTGGTCCACGCCGAGCCGGTCGTAGCCGACCCCGAAGTTCGCCACCAAGCGCAACCCCGGCAAGAGGTCGAGCGGCGGCGGTTCGTTCGCCACGATGAGCGCCTCGACCTCGGGGCGCGGCACCGTGAGCTCCGACAGCGGCATCACCTCGACGTCGTCGAGCTCGTCGAAGGCCGGCCCGGGGTAGCGCCGGGTCGCGAGAAGCTTCACCGCGCGAGCACGTCCGGCAAGGGCCGCGTGTTGACGACGTCGGCAGCGGTGACCCAGCCCCGCCGCGCCGTATGCACCGCGAGCCGCATGTACTCGAGCCCGCGCACCGAGTGAGCATCCGTCGAGACGACGATCGGAACACCCGCCTCGACCGCAAGCCGCAGCTCGGGCCCCGACAGGTCGAGGCGGTCAGGCAGGCCGTTCGTCTCGACGGCGACTCCCGTCTCGAGCGCGACCTCGAACGCCTTCACGAGATCGAGCGCGTTCGGCGGGCGGTGGTTGAGGATGCGGCCCTTCGGGTGGCTGAGCGCGCGAACGGCAGGATGTCGCATCGCCTCGGTCACCTTGCGCGTGAGCTCGTCGCGCGATTGACGCTGACCCGCGTGGAGGCTGAGCTGCACCCAGTCGAGCTCCGACAGCACGTCGTCCGGAAGGTCGAGCGTCCCGTCGCTTCGGATGTCGACCTCGATGCCGCGGAGGACGCGAAACGGAGTGAGCTCCTCGTTGACGGCAGCGATCTCCTCGGCCTGGCGCCGGACGTCGTCCGCGTCGAGGCCTGGCACGACGCGAACGTTCGGCGTGTGATCGCAGATGGCGAGGTACTCGTAGCCGAGCGCCCTCGCCGCCGTCGCCATCTCGAGGATCGACGCCTTCCCGTCCGACCACATCGAATGCACGTGCAGGTCGCCGCGGATGTCGTCCCGCGTCAAGAGCGGAGGCGGCTCGCCCCGGAACGGCTCCTCACGGAGCTCCGGCGGACAAGACGGGATGCCGAGCTGCGCGTAGACGTCCTGCTCTTCCGCGGCTTCGGGCAGCTCGCCCAGCGCCCCGACGTACGCGGACGTTCCGGTCGCGCGCAGCAGCTCGGTCCCGAACCTGCGCGGCTCGGCGACGACGACCTCGACGGGCACGCCCTCCACGGTGACACCGACGGCGCGGCGAGTATCGCGCTCGACGACCGAGACGATCGTCGGCAGCGCCTCGAACGCGTCGAGCACCGGCTCGGGCCGGTCGGCCGCACAGACCACGGCGAGGTCGTACGACAGGTCGGCCCAGCGGCGCGGATCGCCCGCGACCTCCCCTTCGAGCGCGTCCGCAATCTCCTCGACGAGGGCACGCGCGCGGTTCAGCAGCATGCCCCGCCGGAGTTGGCGACTGTCGCGGTCGAGCGCCGCGAGCACGCGCTGCTCCGTACGCGGGCCGATCCTGGCGACCGTGGTGAGGCGGCCTTCGCGCGCCGCCGTTCGGAACTCGTCCACTGTCGACACGCCGAGGGCCTTGCCGATCTCGACCATGCGCTTCGGCGCGATGCCGAGGAAGCGGCCGAGGCCGACGAGCTCCGGCTGCACCTCGCGCTGGAGCTCGTCCAGCTCGGCGATGCGGCCGGTCGAGACGAGCTCCTCGAGCCGCGCGGCGATGCCGGCGCCGATGCCGCGAAGCTCGCGGGCGCGGCCTGCCGCGACGAGGTCCGCGATCGGCGCCTTCGTCTCGCGGATCGTCTCCGCCGCGCGCCGGTACGCACGCGAGGTGTAGAAGCTCGCGCCGGACAGATCCAGCAGCACTGCGAAGGACTCGAGCTGCTCTGCGATGGTCGCGTTGTCGAGGTCGCGCTGCATGTCGGGGATAGTCTTGCCTGGTGGCGCGGTACGTGATCCCGTTCAGGCCGAACGGCAAGACGCGGCTCGGCGATCCGCGGCTTGCACTGTGCATGGCAGACGACGTGATCGCCGCCGCCGCACGCCTCTCGGATGAGCCGATCTTGGCGGACGGGCTCGGCGGACAGGGAGACGCGGTGGCAGCGGCGCTCGCGACGCTCGAAGGCGCCGTCACGATCGTGAACGGGGACTGTCCCTGCGCCACGTCCGACGAATTGGCGGAGCTGACGGCGAACGCACCGGCGCTCGTCGCGGCCCGCGACGGCACCACGAACGCGATCGCGCTCCGCGATGCAACGGACTTCGCGTCGCTGTACGGCTCCGGCAGCGCCGATCGCTTCGAGACGCACCTCGGCGCGCGCAGGCTCGACCTTCCCGGCTTGCGTGACGACGTCGACACGTGGGAGGACCTCGAGCGCGTCCGCGCACGCGTGGGCAGTCACACACGCGCCTACCTGCTTCGGCTCGAGCACGCGCAGGCGTCATGAAGGTTGCGGTGCTCAGCGGCGGCGTCGGCGGCGCCCGCTTCCTCCGCGGCCTCGTCGAAGCGGTCGACCCGGCCGGCGTGACGGCAATCGTCAACGTCGGCGACGACGTCGAGGTGCTCGGCCTCTCGGTTTCGCCCGACCTCGACAGCGTCCTCTACGCGCTCGCCGGGATCGCCGACGAGGAGCGCGGCTGGGGGAGAGCGCAGGAGACCTGGAACGCGCTCGAGACGGTCGCGACACTCGGCGGCGAAGACTGGTTCAGGCTCGGCGACCGCGACCTCGGGCTGCACCTCGTGCGCACGCAGACGCTCCGCGAGGGCGAGCCGCTGTCGGCGGTCACGGCGCGTCTGACTGCAGCGCTCGAGCTGGAGACGACGATCCTCCCGGCCACCGACGAGCCGCTACGGACGTGGCTCGAGACACCGAACGGCAGCTTTCCGTTCCAACAGTGGTTCGTCTCGCGCGCACACCGTGACCCGGTCGACCGTGTCCGCTACGAGGGCGCGGCCGACGCGAGACCAGCGCCCGGCGTGCTCGAGGCGTTACACGATGCCGACCTGATCCTCATCGCCCCGAGCAACCCGTTCGTCTCGATCGGGCCGATCCTGGCCGTCGAGCGGATTCGCTCGGCACTCGAACGCCGACGCACGCCATGCGTTGCCGTGAGCCCGCTGATCGCGGGCCGAGCGGTGAAGGGGCCGGCGGCCGCGATGCTCCAGCGACTGCAGGGCGGCGTCAGCGCTGCGCACGTCGCAAAGTGCTATCCCGGGTTGATCGACGCGCTCCTGATCGACGAAGCGGACGCGGCTGACGCAGACGGCGTCGCTGCACTCGGCGTGCGACCGATCGTTGCTCCCACGCTGATGCGCGATACGGCTGCACGCCGCCGCCTCGCCGAGACCGCGCTCGACGCGGTGGCGTTGACATGAAGGTCGCGATCGTCGGCGGGACGGGCGCGTTCGGCCGTGCGATCGCGGAGCGGCTGCACGAGGTCGGACAGGACGAAGTGCTGGTCGGTTCGCGCGACGGTGAGCGAGGGAAGGCGGTCGGCGAGGAGCTCGGCGTGACGGGCGGCCGTAACGCGGACGTCGTGCGAGACGTCGACCTGATCGTCCTCGCCGTGAAGTCGAACGCGACTCTCTCGACCGCGCACGAGCTCGCCGAGGCGATCGGCAAGACGCCGGTGCTCAGCGTCGCCAGCGACCTCCGCTTCACCGACAACGGCATCCTGCCCGGACGTCACCGTGGCTCACTCGCCGAAGAGGTCGCGAAGATCGTGCGGGCTCCGGTTGCCTCCGGGCTGCAATCGTTCGCCGCGGCGAATCTCAGGGAAGGCGACCCCGGCGATGCGTTGATCTGCGGGGGCGCCGACCGGGCGAAGGAGCTCTCGCTGGAGCTGGCCGGTCGTCTCAGCCCCCGCGCGGTCGACGTCGGCCCCCTCGAGAACTCCCGTGCGCTCGAAGGCATGACGGCAGTGATCCTCAACGTGAACAAGCGGTACGACGCGCACGCGGGCATTCGGCTCACCGGTCTCCACTGAGCCGCGAAGTCCGCATCATCCCGGTCGAGGGTCTGCCCGAGATTCGGGAGGGAGACGACCTTGCCGAGCTGATCACCGGCCGAGTCGAGCTCGAGGACGGCGACGTGCTCGTGATCGCGCAGAAGGCGGTCTCGAAGTCGGAAGGTCGCGTCGTGCGTCTCGCCAACGTCGAGCCGTCGGAGCGGGCGCGGGAGATTGCGGGCGAGGAGGATCCCCGCCGCATCGAGGTGATCCTCCGCGAGGCCGCGCGCATCGTGCGCTTGCGCCCGCCGCTCGTGATCGCTGAGACGCGGCACGGCTTCATCTGCGCATCCGCCGGGGTCGACTCGTCGAACGCACCCGAGCGCGGCATGCTCGTTCTGCTTCCGCAGGATCCGGACCGTTCGGCAGAAGGCATACGCACGCGCGTCCGCGAGTTGACCGGCGGCGACGCGGCCGTGCTGATCACGGATTCGTTCGGTCGTCCGTGGCGACAGGGAACAACGGATGTCGCGCTCGGCAGCGCGGGGCTGCAGGTCGTGCTCGACCTGCGCGGCGAGCGCGATCGCGTCGGCTACGAGCTGCACTACACGAGGATCGCGATCGCCGACGAGATCGCCGGCGCCGCCGAGCTCGTGATGGGGAAGGTGTCCGGAATCCCCGCCGCCGTCGTTCGCGGGCTCGAGGTCGCGGGCGACGGAAGCGCCCGTGACCTCGTGATCCCCGAGGAGCTCGATCTCTTTCGCTAGTGCGAAGCGCGGCGATAGTGCGTCCTGTCGCTCCGTCACGAGACCCGCCGTCAAATATGGTCGGTGTCGTGGACGAGGGCGCGGGAGCTCTGCTGGAGGGCGACGTCGACCGCGATCCGCTGGCGCAGTTCCGGCGCTGGTATGCGGACGCGGAGCGAGCGGACATCCGGATGCCGCAGGCGATGGCGCTTGCGACCGCGGGCAACGACGGTGCCCCGTCGGCGCGGATGGTGCTCCTGAAGGGCCTCGAGGACGGCGAGTTCGTCTTCTACACCGGCTACGTCAGCAGGAAGGCCGGTGAGCTCGCTGAGAACCCCAGGGGCGCCCTGCTCTTCTACTGGGATCCGCTCGGCCGGCAGGTGCGCGTCGAGGGGACCGTGCGACGCGTGAGCGCGGAGGAATCGGACGCCTACTTCGCCACGCGGCCGCGCGGCGCGCAGCTGGCGGCGGCGGCGTCGAAGCAGAGCGCCGTCCTGTCGGATCGCGACGAGCTCGACGCCCATGTGGCGGAGCTCGAGCGGCGCTACGCCGGCGGCGAGGTGCCGCGGCCGGAGCACTGGGGCGGCTATCGGCTCGCACCCGACGTGTACGAGTTCTGGCAGCACCGCGAGGACCGCGCGCACGACCGCCTCCGCTATCGGCGCGTGGGCGGGGACTGGATCTTGGAGCGGCTCTCGCCTTAGAAGAGCGCCACCAAGTCGGCGGCCTCGTCGGCCATGAGAGGGATCTCGAGTGCCCGGAGCGCAGGCTCGAGCTGTTCCGGCCGGCGCGGGCCGACGACGATCGCAGTAACCCGCGGCTGGGCGAGCACCCACGCGATCGCGAGCGTCGCGGTGTCCACTGCGCGATGCGACGCGAGCTCGGCGAATCGCCCGAGCGCTTCGTAGGTCTCGGCGTTGCGGTAGCTCTCGTAGGGCCCGGGACGTAGATCCATGCGTGACCCGGCCGGGGGTGCTTCCTCCCGCTTGTACTTGCCGGTCAGCCAGCCGCCCGCCAGCGGCCCGAACGGCGTGTACGAGATGCCGAGCTCCGCGCAGAGACCGAGCAGCTCGTGCTCGTCGCCGCGCTCGAGCAGCGAGTACGAGTTCTGCACGACCGCGGGCCTGCCGATCGCGAGCGTCGCGCGCAGCTGCCCGGCGTCGAAGTTGCTGACCCCCCATGCGCGCGCGAGACCGCGGTGGACGAGCCCCTCGAAGGTTTCGACGACCTCCTCGAGCGGCGTCGCGGGATCGAACTCGTGCGCGAGATAGACATCGACCTTGTCAACCCCTAGACGCTCGAGGCTCGACTCGAGCTGCCGGGTGACGCGTGTGCGGGCAAGGCCCTTGTCGGCGCCGGCGCTCATCGGGTTGTACGTCTTCGTCACGATCTCCGGCCGATGGCCGCGAGCGTGCAGCCAATTGCCGATCGCGGTCTCGCTCGCGCCGCCTCCGTACGCGTCGGCTGTGTCGAACGTCGTGATGCCGAGCTCCCAGGCGGCGTCCATGATGCGGAAGGCCTCCTCCTGGGTCTCGCCGCGGCCGAACAGCTCGGGCGCCGAGCCGATCCCGCCGAAGTTGCCGCAGCCGAGGATGATCCGCGAGACCTCCACGTCGGTCCCGCCGAGCGGGCGGCGTTCCATCGAGCGATTCTAGGATCGCCTGCTGCGCAAATGCCGGCGCAGCGCCGCGAGCCGCGCATCCCACTGCGCGCCGACGCCTGCCATCCAGTCCATCGCCTCGCCGAGCGGCCCCGGGGTCAGCTCGTAGAGCGTCTCGCGACCCTGTCGGCGGCGCTCGACCAGGCCGGCTTCGTTCAGCGCGGCGAGGTGCTTCGCGACGGCCTGCCGCGTCACGGGCAGCTCGGCCGCGAGCTCGGTCGCCGTCGCGGTCTCGCGTTCGGCGAGCGCTTCGAGCACGTAGCGCCGATTGGGATCGGCGAGGGCGTCGAAAACGCGCCCGGTCGGATCTGTCACGCGTGTGAGACGGCCAGTGCGCAGGCGCGCAGCTCGAGAGCGGTTGCGACCTCCGGAGTCGATTCGCGCACGTGGAGCAGCGTGCCCTCCTCGACCTCTTCCAGCGTCAGCTCGACGCTTCCTTCGTCGTCCCAGTCGAGGACGAGACGCTCGGACGGCTCGGCGACGACGACCGTTGCGCGGCGTTCCTCGCCGTTGTCCCAGCGAAAGACGCCGGCACCGCCCTCGCGCGGGTCGAGCTCGACGTCGTTCGCGAACCATTCCTCGAGCTGCTCGGGGTCCGTCAGTGCCTCCCAGACCTCGTCGGGTGGGGCGGGAAATACGACCTCGCGTGTGACCTCCACGGCTCCTCCAATCCGCAACCCGCGGGTTGCGTATACTAGGCGCAACCGAACGGTTGCACTTTACCAGGGAGGCCACATGCCACTGATCCCCATGGTCGTCGAGCAGGAGGGCCGGTTCGAGCGTTCGTTCGACATCTACTCAAGGCTGCTCCGCGAGCGGATCGTCTTCCTCGGGCAGCCCGTCGAAGACGACATCGCAAACCTCATCACCGCGCAGATGCTGTTCCTCGAGGCGGAGGACCCGGACCAGGACATCTCGCTCTACATCAACTCGCCCGGCGGCTCCTCGTATGCGGGAATGGCGATCTACGACGCCATGCAGTACGTGAAGCCGGACGTGCAGACGATCTGCACCGGCATGGGGATGTCGGCAGCGGCGATGATCCTCTGCGGCGGCGCGCCGGCTAAGCGCTACGTCCTGCCGAACGCGAAGGTGATGATCCACCAGGGGTCGGGCGGAGCCCGCGGCGCGCCCGCGGACATCAAGATCGCGGCCGAAGAGATCCTCGAGATGACGCGGCGGATGGCGGAGATCATCGCGCGGCACACGGGGCAGCCCATCGAGCGTGTGACGGCGGACATCGACCGCGACCGCTTCATGGCGCCGGAGGAAGCGGTTTCGTACGGCCTCGTCGACGCGGTGATGCCGCCCGCGTCTGTTCGTTACGCCGCGATGGCGCGCTGATGGAAACCGGGAAGGTCGTTCGCGAGCTGTCGCGCACCGTCGTGGGCTGGCGGGTGTGGACGGTGACGGAGACACCGGCCGGGTTCCGGCTTGGGTCGGTGCTGCACGATTTCCAGTGGACGCCGAGAACCGCTGTGCTCGCCGAATGCGCGCTCGACGGTGCGGTGCATCCGGTTCCGGGGCCTCGGTGTTCGTGTGGCTTCCATGCCGTGCGCGACCCGGTCGACGCGCTCACGTATCTCATCGGCCGCGACGAGCCGCGCACCGTTTGCCGAGTGCTCGGAGAGGTGGCGCTGTGGGGACACGTGCTGGAGACAGAGTCCGGATGGCGCGCGTCGCATGCGTTGCCATTGCGGCTCTACGTGCGCGATCCGGAGCTCGTGCCTGCGCTCTCGGCCTACCGCGTCGCCATAAGCTGCGACCCATGCGTGCCGCCCTCATCTCCGACATGCACGGAAATGCCGTCGCCTTCCGCGCGGCGCTCGCGGACATCGACCGCCAAGACGTCGACCTGATCGTCTCGCTGGGCGACGTCGCCCAGGGCGGGCCACAGCCGACCGAGTGCATCGAGCTCCTGCGCGAGCTGCAGTGCCCGTGCGTGTACGGGAACTCGGATGACTTTCTGTTGACGCTCGACCTCGGTGCGGAGCCGGTCGAAGATCCGAACGAGCTAGAGCGGCTCATGACGACCGCGCGCTGGTCGCGCGAGCGGCTCGGCGACGGCCTGGACTTCCTGCGCAGCTTCACGCCGACGCTCTCGGCCGGGCGGATTCTGTGCTGTCACGCCACGCCGACGTCGAACGAGGACGTCGTTCTCCCCGAGACCGACCCGGCGGAGCCCGAGCGTGCGCTCGAGGGCGTCGACGCCGACGCCGTCGCCGCGGGCCACGTGCACCTGCAGTGGCTGCGCCGCTTCGGCGACACGTTGTGGTTCTGCGTCGGCGCCGTCGGGGCGGCGGGAGAGCCGCGTTGGTGCGAGTACGCGCTCGTAGACGACGAGAGACTGGCGGTCGAGTTCCGGCGGATCCCCTTCGACGTCGACGAGCTGCTCGCCGCGGCGCGAGCCGTCGACTTTCCGCACTACGAGACGTGGGCCGCGAAGTGGACGTCGTAGACGAGTTCGACGCCGGCTTCGGCTGGATCGAAGACGAGCTCATGGAACGGTGCTCGCACGCGATTGTCGTGGGCGACCGCGTGTGGCTCGTCGATCCGGTCGACGTGCCTGGGGTGGAGGAACGCGTGCGCGCCGCGGGGACGCCGGCCGGGGTCATCCAGCTGCTCGACCGACACCGTCGCGACTGTGTCGCGCTCGCCGGGCGGCTCGGCGTCGCGCACCATGTCGTTCCCGAGGAGCGGATCGGCCCGTTCGAGTTCCTCCCGATCGCGACGACGCGCCGGTGGCAGGAGGTCGCGCTGTGGTGGCGGGAGCGGCGGCTACTCGGGTGTGCCGACGTCCTGGGCACTTCCAGGTACTACCGGGCAGGAGACGAGCGCCTCGGCGTGCATCCGATCTTCCGTTTCAAGCCACCGCGGCAGCTCGAGCCGCTTCAGCCCGACGTGATCCTCTGCGGGCACGGCGAGGGCGTCTTCGACGCTGCGGATGCTGTGCTGCGCGAGGCGCTCAGCACGGCACGGCGGCGGATCCCGCAGCAGATTGCCAGCGCCGCCGGCGCGTGGTGGGCGCGTCGATCCAGCTAGCGACCGCGAAGCCCGCGGCGATCGCGATCCCGCCGGCGAGCGCGTCGAAGAAGAAGTGGTTGCCCGTGGCCACGATGACGAGCAGCATCACGCCGGGGTAGCTCCAGCCGATCACCTGTGCGATCCGACCACCGGCGATGCGCGCGACGCCGATTCCGACGAGCAGTGCGTAGCCGAAGTGAAGGCTGGGCACCGCCGCGAACGGGTTGTAGAGGCTGCCGAGGGCGTCGGAGCTCAGGTTGATCTTGGCGCTGTGCGTGACGGTGTCGACGAAACCGAGGCCGGCGAGGCGCGGCGGCGCGACGGGGTAGAGGAGGTAGATCGCGAGCGCGATCCCCGTGGCGGCGACGAGGGTGTTCCGGACGAGCGGGAAGTGCTCGCGGTGGCGGCGGTGCAGCCAGACGAGGAACACGGCGGTGCCGAGGAAGTGCAGCGTGATGTAGGCCGCGCCGAGGAGCGTGGGCAGGCCGGGGAGGGCGTGGGCGGCATGCTGGACGGCGCGCTCGCCGAAGATGTGCAGGTGGCGCTCGAGCGCGACGATCTCGTCGGTATGCCCCCGTGCAGTCGGGAGCGTCGCGTTGCCCTGGCCGCGCACGAGCTCGTAGATCCCGTAGAGGCCGACAAGAGTGGCGACCTCCACCAAGCCGCGCCGGGGAGAGGAGGCGAGGCCTCTTAGAGAAGGAAGGTGGAGGGTCGCCACGCTCATGAGAACGAGGCTACGCCCAGCATGTTTCCTGGGCAGTGCGGCTATCCCTACACCGGGGTGGGGCTTCCCCGCGTCTTCGTCAGGCGGTTCAAGCCGAGTTAGTAGCCGCCAGCCTCTAACCCCTCCCAGCCGGCCGCGAAAACGCTCCGCGACGCCTCATCCGGACCAGGGCGGGGCCCCGTGTCCCGGCGGGCCACCCCCGGTGACAGGCACCGCTACGTAACTGTCAAGGAAGTGTGCCAAGAGTGATACGGCGGCTCCCGCGCGCGGATCGCGGCGGCATCCTGAGTCGATGTCCCGCCGGCCGCGTAACGCCTATCCCGGTGGCTACTTCCACGTTGGCACGCGCGGCAACAACAAGCAGGCGGTCTATCTCGACGGCGTCGACCGCTACTGGTTTCTCGTGATGCTGGGGAAGGCCGTCCTCAGGTACGAGTGGTCGGTCTATGCGTATTGCCTGATGACGAACCACTACCACGCCGTCCTCCAGATCCCGGAGGGCGGCCTCTCGGAGGGAATGTGCGAGCTAAACGGGGGTTATTCGCGGTGGTCGAACATCAGGCACGGCCGGTGTGACCACCTCTTCGGAAGGCGTTTCAGCAGCCGCGAGATCACGACGGAGGAGTATCTCCTGGAGGCCTGCCGCTACGTCGTCCTGAACCCGGTCCGGGCCCGGCTCGTCGAACGGCCCGAGCAGTGGAGCTGGAGCAGCTACCGCGCTTGCGCCGGCCTCGAATACCCGCTCCCGTGGTTTGCGCCGAAGACGCTCCTTCGGCTCTTCTCGTCACGTCCCCAGGAGGCAATGAAGCAGTACCGCAGGTTCATCGAAAGCGGCCTCGTCGAGGAGGGCCAGGTCCCGGTGCCTGTCACGAAGGACGAGGCCGCGCGTTAGGGTCGCCGGTATGTGCTTCGAGACGGATTCGCTGCCGCCCGTTCCGGTACTCCGCGGGGCTGCGGTTTCGCACGAGGACCTCGTGCTCGAGGCTCGGGATGGGAACAGGTTCGCCGCCTTCGCCGCCGAGCCGGAGGAGCGCACCGACGCCGGAGTCGTGATCCTGCCCGACGTCCGTGGGCTCTATCGCTTCTACGAGGAGCTCGCGCTGCGCCTCGCCGAGCGCGGCATCGCGGCGGTCGCCATCGATTACTTCGGACGCACGGCCGGCGCCGAGAAGCGCGGCGACGACTTCGAGTACATGCCGCACGTCGACGAGACGAAGCCTGACTCCGTCCAGGCGGACGTCGGCGCGGCGGTCGACTACCTCCGCTCGCGCGGCAAGACGACCATTTTCACGCTCGGCTTCTGCTTCGGTGGGCGCAACTCGTGGCTCGCCGCAGCCGGCGGCCACGGACTCGCCGGCGCCATCGGCTTCTACGGCCGGCCCGGCGAAGGACGCGACGGCGCGCCCGGGCCTGCCCAGCGCGCGCAAGAGCTCGACGCGCCCATCCTTGCGCTCCAGGCGGGCGACGACAAGAACATCACCGCGGAAGACAACGCTGCGTTCGCGGAGGCGCTGTCAGCGGCCGGCGTCGAGCACGAGCTCGTGACCTACGACGGTGCCCCGCACAGCTTCTTCGATCGCAAGCAGGAAGACTTCGCCGACGCCTCTGACGACGCCTGGCGCCGCGTCCTCGACTTCATCGACCGCCACCGAGGCTAGGTCGAGAGGTTGCGAAGCGGCCCGACGGTCAGACTTCTTAGCCACCTCTCACGAACGCCCGCTACGTTCGGGCGATGAACGACGACCGCCTCACCCGGCGCGGCTCCCTGCTCAAGGTCGGAGGACTGCTCGGCGCGGCCTTCGGAGCCGGAGCGTGGAAAGCCGCGGAGTCCGACGGAGCTGGGCCCGCCGCCGTCGCGTCGGGCGAAGTCTCCTGCATCCTCACGCCGGAGCAGACGGAGGGGCCGTACTACATCGCGGGCGAAAAGGTGCGGCGCAACATCACGGAGGGCCGCCCCGGAACACCGCTGCTGCTCCGCACGGCTGTGGTCAACGCCTCGAACTGCAGACCGATCAGGAACGCCGCGGTGGACGTCTGGCATGCGGATGCCGCCGGCATCTACTCGGGCTTCGGCGACGGCGCCGGCAACAGGACGTTCATGCGCGGCATCCAACGCACGAACGCGAACGGCCTTGCCGTCTTCCGAACGGTCTACCCCGGCTGGTATCAGGGCCGCACGGTCCACATCCACGTGAAGGTGCATCTCGGCGGGAACGTCGTGCACACGGGCCAGCTCTACTTCCCGGACAGCGTGACGGACGCCGTCTACCGCAGAGCGCCGTACACGAACCGGCCCAGCCGCACCACGCGGAACGTCGACGACGCGATCTACCGAAACGGCGGCAGGCGCTCACTGGTGAAAGTCCGCAGGAACGCCTCGGGCGTCTACGTGGCGACGATCACCATGGGCGTCACGCGCTCTTAACAGCGCGTCGCTACATTCGCCGCAGGTGGAACAGATCACTCGCCGTCAGCTACTCGTTCGCGGCTCCGCGCTCGCCATCGGCGCAATTCCGGCCGGGAAGTGGCTGGCCGACCACGCTTGGGCCGCGTCGTCCGGGATCTTCGAGGAGCTCGCCCAGGGCCTCCGCGGCGACGTCGTCCAACGCGGCGCCCCCGGATACGACCGCGCGCGCCTCCTCTACGACACGCGCTTCGATTCCGTCAAGCCGCGCGCCGTCGTCTTCTGCGAGTCGATCGCCGACGTGCAGAAGACAGTGCGTTGGGCCCGACAGCACGCGGTGCGAATCGTCCCGCGCTCGGGCGGACACAGCTACGGCGGCTACTCCACGACGACGGGTGTCGTCGTGGACGTCTCCCGCCTGAACCGCATCTCGTTCGACAAACGCAACCGCGCCGCGGTCGGCGCCGGTGCCCGGCTCATCGACGTCTACGACCACCTCTGGCAGAGCCGCCGCACGATTCCCGCGGGCACCTGTCCGACCGTCGGCATCGCGGGCCTGGTGCAGGGAGGCGGGATCGGCTTCGCCGCCCGCAAGTTCGGCCTGACGTGCGACAACCTGCTCGAAGCAACGGTCGTGCTCGCAAACGGCAACGCCGTCGTCTGCAACGCCCGCACGAACCCGGACCTCTACTGGGCGCTCCGCGGCGGTGGCGGCGGCAACTTCGGGATCGTGACGCGCCTCGTTTTCAGGACCTACCCCGTCGCCAACGTCGTCACGTACGCGCTGGAGTGGCCGTGGACCGACGCGAGCCGCGTCATCCAGGCGTGGCAGAAGCTTGCGCCGCACGCACCAGACGGCCTCTTCGCGGTCCTGAACATGAGTGCGGTCGCGGGGTCGACCGCGCCGCCCCGCATTACGTCGGCCGGGCAGTTCTTCGGCACAGAAGGTGCCCTACGTGCGCTGCTCCAGCCGCTCACGGCGACCGGAACGCCGACGCGGTTCACGGTCACGAACCGCACCTACATGGACGCCCAGCGGATGTGGGCAGGCTGCTCCGGGACGATCGAGGAATGCCACCTGCCGCCGCAGGGGAACCTCAGCCGAGCGACGTTCAAAGGCAAATCGAGCTACGCGAACAAGCCGCTCACCGCACGCGGCATCGACACCCTTATCCGGCAGATCGAGGCGCGCCGGGCCACGGGCTCCGGCTCGGGGATCCTCCTGCTCGACTCCTACGGCGGGGCGATCAATCGCGTCAAGAAGGGCGCGACGGCGTTCGTCCACCGCGACGCGCTCTTCTCGATGCAGTACCTCGCCTACTGGGATCCGTCGCAGCCGGCGCAGCCCAACCTCGCGTGGCTGAGACGCTTCCACGGCGCGATGGCTCCCCACGTGTCGCCGTTCGCCTACCAGAACTACATCGATCCCGAGCAGCCTCGCTGGCCGAACGCGTACTACGGCTCGAACCTCAACCGGCTCATTGCCGTCAAGCGCCGCTACGACCCGAAGAACGTCTTCCGGTCCGCGCAGAGCATCCCGCTCAGACGTCCAGCGGGAGCTGGCCCGTAACAGTCGTCCCTTTGCCCGGCGGGCTCACCACAAAGAGAGTGCCACCCGCCGCCTCCGCGCGGTCGCGGAGCCCGAGGATGCCGGTTCCTTCCGCGGGATCGGCGCCGCCACGGCCGTCGTCGACGACCTCGAATCGCAGGACCTCTCCGTCCCGTCTGATCGTGACGTTCGCGCACGTCGCCCGTGCGTGCTTCACGACGTTCGTCAGCGCTTCCGACATGATGTAGTACGTCGTCGCTTCGACGCTCTCCGGGAGCCGTTCGTCGGTTGCGTCGATGTGAACATCGATCGGCAACCGCTGAGCGAGCACGGCAAGGGCGTTCGGCAGCCCGCGCTGCGTGAGCGCACCGGGATGCAGCCCGCGCGCAAGCTCCCGTAGCTCCTCGAGGGCGAGGTCGAGCTCGTCGGTCGCCGCCTGGAGGCTCGCGGCCGCGCCTTCGGGGTCCGCCTTCAGCTGCGCCTTCGCGAGACGGAGTTGCAGCGCGAGGGAGACGAGGCGCTGCTGGGCGCCGTCATGGAGGTTTCGCTCGAGCTTCCGTCGCTGGTCGTCGCCCGCACGGACGATCCTTGCCCGCGAGGAGCGCAGATCGTCCCGTGCCTGTGCGCTCGCCACCGCCAACGAAACGAGCTCCGCGAACGCGCCGAGGCGCGCCTCGCTCTCCGGCGGCATGACGTTCACGCTTGCGATCGTGACGGCGCCCCAGAGGATGCCGGCGACGTCGATCGGCGCCGAGACGGTCGACCGGTAGCCGATACGCAGCATGAGCTTCGGGAGGTCGCCCGGCAGTGACGCGTAGTCGTCGATGCGCTCGGTCGTATGGCTGTAGAGGACACGTCCAACGGTGGTGTTCTCGTCGACTGGAAACCGCGACCCGAGCTGGAACGCGTCGATGCCGTCGCGGTCGTAACGGCCCAGGATCGTCACGGTGTCGTCGCCTTCGTAGCGGAGGACCGCGGAGGCGTTGACCTCGAGGACGCGCGCGGCCTCCTCCGACACCGCCGTGAACACACGCTCGGGCGTCGCCTCCGATGCGACGAGCGTGGCGATGCGCCGCAACGCCCGCTGCTCCTGGGCCAGCTGCCCGACCTCGGCGAGCTTCGCCTCGGGATCGCCGCCGAGCGCGCGCTCCTCCTCCGACAGCGAGGCGCGGTCGGTCAAGTCGATTCCGGTCGTGACGAGGTAGCTATCCTCGCCCTCGCCGCCCTGCATCAGCTTGTTCGACCAGGCGATGAGGCGACGGCCGCCGCCCTTCGCCGCCCAGTGCCCGACCTGCGGGCTCGAGTGGCCTGTTTTCCAGATGTAGGCGAGCACCTCCCCGAAGGCCTCGGCTTCCTCGGGTGGGATGACGAAGTCGCGGGCGTCGCGGCCCAGCACCTCATCACGGGTGAAGCCGGTCGCGCGTTCGCACGCGTCGTTGAAGAACAGGATGCGGCCCTCGCGGTCAAGGACACAGATGAGCGACTTCGTCGTCTCGGTGAGGACCTTGGCGAACTCGTCGCCGAGGACGAATCCCGCTGTCTCCGGCTCGGCCACAGCCGGCTTGTTCAGGGTCGAAGGTCGAAGAACGTGACGTCGAACTCCTCGAGCCCCTCGCGGGTCGCGCCCGACGTGTCAACGGCCAGGGCGGTCAGGCGCTCGGCTGCGTCGGCGCTCGCCTGGAGCGCATCTTCGTCCGCCCAGAGCGTGACGACGAGCGTCTTACCCTCGGCCCTGTTGTCGAGCCGGATCAGGCCGCGGAAACCGGTGCTGTCGCGGAGCCACGGCAGGATCTGGTCGCGGACGAGCTCGAGCCCCCGATCGTGCACCTCGGGAGAGGTCTGAAGGGTGTGCATGCGCGCGTAGATGGTTTCGTTTTACACTCTCCACATGCCTTTTGTGGCTCGGCTGGTCTTCGCCCTTGCCATCAACGCCTTGGCGCTGTGGGTGTGCGACGTGATCTTCGACAGTGTCCGGATCCACGGCTGGTGGGCTTACATCATCGGCGCGGCGGTGCTCGGAATCGCCAACGCGGTCATCAAGCCCATAGTCGCGATCCTCACGCTGCCGCTCATCCTCGTCACGCTCGGTCTCTTCTACCTCCTCATCAACATCGCCATGGTCGCGCTCGCCGAATGGATCGCGCCGAACTTCTCGATCGACGGGTTCTGGACCTACGTTGGCGTCGTCGTCGTCATCTGGGCGGTCAACTGGATCGGCGATCGACTCGAGGACACGCTCACGGCGCGCGCCCGCCCCGCCGTCTGATCAGAGGCGTTAGCCCCAGAAGCCGTCGTGAACCGCGCGAGCCTCCTCCAGGAGGTGCGGGCCGCTGATCTCCACGCGATGATCGCCACGCGCGAAGAGGTCGCGCGCGTTGATCGAGATGTGGAAGTTCTCGGGATCGCCGGCAATGATTTCGCGGATCCCGGCCTGGTCGAGCCCGAACACGACTCGCCTCACGTTGCTCCAGAAGATGGCGCCGGTGCACATCACGCACGGCTCGGTGCTGGTGTAGACCGTGCAGTCGGCAAGGAAGTCCTTCGGGAACTGGTGGGTTGCCATCCGCACGAGATTCGTCTCGGCGTGTGCGGTGACGTCGCGATCGCTTCGGATCGTGTTCTCCGCCTCCAGCAGGACGGTGCCGTTTCCGTCGACGAGGAGGGCGCCGAATGGATGGTTCCCGCGCTCGCGCGCCTTCCGCGCGAGGTCGATTGCGCGTCTCAGATGGCGTTCGAGCTGGGAGTTGTCGCCTGCCACGGCGAAGAACTCTACGGCGTCCTTCAGCCTGAGCGACGGGACTTGACAAGCCAGGCTGCGAGCAGCGTGCCGACGACAGTCGCGACGACCTTCACGGACTTGCTGCCGCGCAGCTTAGACTCGCCTCCCGCGCGCGGGTCCATCCGCACGGGCACTTCCTCGACCCGAAGGCCCGCGTCGCTCAGGCGGATCAGCGCCTCGACTTCCGGCGCCTCCGTCTGGAACGGCCGCGCCAGAACGGGCAACGCTGCGGCGTTGACCGCGTAGAGGCCGCTCGTCGCATCCGCAAACGGCCGCCGGAGGACGAAGCGCATAGCCCTCCGCAACAGAGCCGTCCCGAGCCGCCGAGCCGGGCTCGGCAAATAGCGGTATGGCTCATAGCCGTCGCCGGAGACGAACCGGGAGCCGACGGCGACGTCGCAGTCGCCGCGCTTTACGATCGCGAGCAGTCGTGCAAGCTCCGAGGGCGGGTGCTGTCCGTCGGCGTCGACGCGGCCGCAGTACGCATACCCGTGGTCGAGCGCCCAGCGATAACCGGTCGCGATGCCCGTCGGGAGCCCGCGGTTGCTTCCGAGGGAGAGAACTTCCGCGCCGTGCGCTCGCGCGACCTCGGCGGTGTGATCAGTCGAGCCGTCGTCGACGACGAGCACGTCGACACCGTCCAGCTCCAGCGCGAGCCCGTCGAGGACTGCCGGCAGGTTCTCCTCCTCGTTCCACGCCGGGATGAAGACGACGGTGTCGCTCACGGCGGTCGCTGCGAGTCTTCGGACTCCAGGCGCGCGGCGCGGAGCTGGCGCGACCGAACCGAGAGAGCTGCGAGCTCCCAGATCGCCGCCCCCGGAGTCGGGAGAACCCGCGCGGCCCGAAACGTCGTCTCGATCCCGTGCGCGTGGAAAAGACGCTGGAAGAACCAGCGGGCGCGATAGAGGTGGAGCGGCGTGCACACGACGACGGCCCGGTGGATCCCGCGCTCGCGGAGCAGCGGCAGGGTCCGTGCGGCGTTCTCCGCAGTCGAGGATGCGGTGGTCTCGACAATCAGCTCCACGTCCGGTCCTCTCCAGAGAGCACGCATCTGCTCGGCCTCCGAAATGCCGCCGTCCGGCGACCACCCGGTGAAGACGACGGCCCGCGGACCGAGCTGTCCGGTGAGCCGCGCCGTCTCCGCAACGACGCGCCGGCACGCGGGGCTGATTCGGTAGGAGCGGCGCCCAGCGGCACGGCTGCTGCCGAGAGCGATGATCGCCAGGCTTGCGTCCACGTCGCAAGCGTAGACGCCGTCGCGCTCGCCGCCGGAGACTGATCAGTCCCGCCTGAAGAGCCGCGTCAGGAGCCCGGGTCGCCGCGGTTGCGTAGCGCGCCAGTCGTCGTAGGTCTTGAACGTTCCGGCGGCGCGCGCGGCGCGCACGCACTCGATGTGCGCATGCCGGCGCCGCTCGACGTCGCCCTCCGGCGCGATCAGCGCGTGTGCGCTCATCGCGTGCAGCCGGCGGCCGCAAAACGGGCACGCGTACGTCGCCGGTTTGCTGCTCTGCGCAGGACGCAGCGCCCACCAGCGCGCCTCTTCCATGGCGTTCTCTCTAGCATGCGCTGGCATGGAGTTCGATCAGTTCTCCCTCGTCCTACTCGTGACGGGCCCCAAGGACGACGAGATCGGCGAGCAACGGCGCAACGAGATTCAGGATGCGCACCTGAATCATCTCGCGACGTTGCACGAGGCGGGGAAGCTGATTGCGGCAGGCCCTCTGGTGGGTGGCGTCGAGACGGGATATCGCGGCGCGAGCATCTTGAACGTCGGGGCTGACGAGGCACGCGCCATCTGCGAGGAGGACGAGGCCGTGCAGGCAGGCGTGTTCGAGGTGAAGGTCCTGCCGTGGCTCGTGCCCGCGGGCGCCGTCCGTTACTCGCGAACGACGTTCCCGCACTCGAGCGCAGAGGCGTCCGGCTCGTAGACGAGGCCTTCGGGCTGCTCGACCGTCAAGCGTCGATCGGAACGTGTCCGGGCTGCGACGCGACGCGGGCGAGCCACGCACGCACGGCCGCATGCGGCTCGAGCTCGATGCCGCCCTCCGGAGCGACATGCGTGTATGCGTAGAGCGAGATGTCGGCGATCGTGAAACCGTCGCCGACGAGATAGCTCCGCCCGTCCAGATGCTCATCCATCGCAGCCAGCACGCGACGGCCGGCGGTCTGACGTTCGGGGAGACGGTCGGCAAACTCGTCCGGCCGGCCGGAGTAGGACAGCCAGAACCGCGCGACCGCGATGGCCGGTTCGTGGTCGTACTGCTCGAAGAACATCCACTGGAGAACCTGCGCGCGCTCGTACGCGTCGTCCGGAAGGAAGCGTGTCCCGTCGCCGAAGTACCAGAGGACCGCGTTCGACTCCGCGAGCGGCCGCCCGTCGTCGAGGACGAGCGTGGGGACTCGCAGCGAGGGGTTGAGGCCGCCCAGCACCTCCGGACGGTTCGAGCGGTCGACGACGTCCATCGTACGGCGCTCGTAGTGGAGCCCGAGGTGGGCGAGGAGCAGCCGCACCTTGTAGCAGTTGCCCGAGACCGGGCTGTCGTAAAGGAGCACCTCGTCTAACGGCTCAGGACGAAGAGGCCCCGCGCGGATCGTCGGCGACGTACGGCTCGACCGCCGGGATCTTGTCGACGACGACGTAGTCGTCCGTCCACTCGACCGCGCGCTCGATCTCCGGCGACTCGTGCCCCGGCCGGACGATGAAACGATCGTCCTGCGAACGGACGCGCTCGTACACGTCGATCGGCACGCGCACGCGCTGCCCGCAGCCGCCCTCCTCGCCGCACTCGCAGAGAAAGTCCGTTCCACCCGGTGACCACGCCTGCGCTCGGCTGCCGAGCTCGGCGATCCGTTCGTTGACCTCTCGGAAGAGAGCCTCGTTGCGAGCCTGTCGCGCGAGCCTGTCCTCGGAGCTCACCCGGGCGTTGTATCACCTCGCCGCTCAGGCGGCGGCGTAGCGCTTGGCCGTACGGGCGCGAGCGCGCTCTGCCTCGACCTCGCGGTCCTTCGGCGGGGCGGAGGTGACGAGCTGGGCGATCAGCCTGCCGGTCGCGGCGGCGACGTCGTCGACCGCCCGCGCGAAAGCGTCTTCGTTCGCCTTCGAAGGCTTGGTGAAGCCGCTGATCTTGCGGACGTACTGCAGCGCGGCGTCACGGATCTCCTCCTCGCTCGCGTGAGGCTCGAAGTTGAAGAGGGTATGGATGTTTCGACACATGGCCTCATCCTAGGCCGGAGCGAAGTGGCTCAGTCGAAGTCGATGACGCTCCGGATGCCGTCCTGGGCCTCCATCAGCTCGAAGCCGCGGTTGACCTCCTCGAGCGTCAGCTTGTGAGAGACGAACGAGTCGACGTCGATGTCGCCGGCGAGGTAGCGATCGACGAACCGCGGGACCTGGTCGCGTCCCTTGACGCCGCCGAAGGACGAGCCTGCGACACGGCGGCCGGTGATCAAGAAACGCGGGACGATGTCGAGCGTCTCACCCTTGCCTGCGACGCCGCACATCGTCGCGAGGCCCCAGCCCATCCGCGCCGATTCGACCGCCTGCCGCATCACGTTCACGTTGCCCGTCGCCTCGAACGTGTAGTCGGCGCCGAGGCCACCCGTCAGCTCGAGGATCCGCTCGACGATGTCGGGCCCGCCGAGCATTTCTTCCGTCGCGCCGTGTCGACGCGCGAGCATGAGCCGGTCACCCGACAGATCGACGCAGATGATCCGATCCGCGCCCTGCAGCCTGCAGCCGACGACCGCCCCGAGCCCGACCATCCCCGCCCCAAAGACAACACAGGTGGTACCCGGCGCGACCTTGGCCGTGTTCATCGCGGCGCCGATGCCGGTCGAGAGCCCGCAGGCGAAGAGGCAGGCCCGGTCGAGCGGCGCCTCGGCATTGATCTTCGCAAGCGCGATCTCCGGCATGACGGCGTGCTCGGCGAACGTCGACGTCCCCATGAAGTGCCTGACGGGCTCACCGTCCCGCGACAGCCGCGTCGTGCCGTCGGGGAGGTAACCCTTGTTCTGTTGCTCGCGGATGGCGAGGCAGAGATTCGTGCGCTCGTCCCTGCAGTGCTCGCACTTGCGGCACTGCGGAGAAAACAGCGTGACGACGTGATCACCGGGCGCTAGGTCTGCGACGCCCTCGCCCACACGCTCGACGACCCCCGCGCCCTCGTGCCCGAGTACCGTCGGCGAGTAGCCGGACGGGTCGGCACCGGATGCGGTGTAGAGATCCGTGTGGCAGACGCCGCACGCGACGAGCCGGACGAGCACCTCGCCCGACTTGGGCTCGGCGAGGTCGAGCTCCTGAACCTGCAGGGTCGCGCCGAACTCCTCGAGGACCGCCGCGCGAATTCGCATCGCGCGATTCTCTCACTAACGCGTTTCGAGAAAGCGCAGCACCGCGAGGACGCGGCGGTGATCGGTGTCCGCCGGCGGTAGGCGCAGCTTCTGGAAGATGCTCTTTACGTGCTTCTCGACGGCGCGTTGCGTAATCACGAGCGTCGAGGCGATCGCACCGTTGGAACGTCCTTCGGCCATCAGCTCGAGCACTTCGCGCTCGCGCAGGCTCAGGTCGTCGAGCGGCTCGCGTTGTCGCGTCCGTGCGAGCAGCTGAGCCACGACCTCCGGATCGATCACGGTGCCGCCGGCGGCGACGCGGTCGATCGTGTCGATGAACTCGCCGACGTTGGTGACGCGGTCCTTCAGGACGTAGGCGACGCCGCCGAGGTCGCCGGACAGCAGCTCGCTGGCGTAGTTCTCCTCGACGTACTGCGAGAGCACGAGTACCGCGAGGTGCGGCCATCGAGAGCGCAGCTCCAGCGCGGCGCGGATTCCTTCGTCCGTGTGGGTCGGCGGCATCCGCACGTCGAGGATCGCGATATCGGGGCTCTCCCGCTGCACGAGCGACATCAGTTCGGCGGCATCCTGAACCGCTGCGACGACCTCGTGACCGTGGTCGTTCAGCATGCGAACGAGCCCGTCGCGAAGCAGGACGGAGTCTTCTGCGATCAGGATGCGCATGGCAGCTCCGCCGCGATCACCGTCGGACCTCCAAGCGGGCTCGTCACACGGAGCGATCCCTCGAGGGACGAGGCGCGGTCGGCGAGACCAGCGAGGCCACCATCTGGCCGTAGCTCTGCGCCGCCGACGCCGTTGTCCACGACTTCCACACGGAGCCTGTCGCCGATGCGCCGTAGGCGGACGTCGACTGCCGTCGCCTCCGCGTAGCGTGCGGTGTTCGTCAGGGCCTCGGCAACGATGAAGTACGCCGTCGCCTCGACGGAGGCAGGCGGCCGCTCGGGAAGTTGGACGTCCAGCCGAACCGGCACCGGCGAACGTGCGGCCAGCGCGGACAGGGCAGCGTCGAGCCCGCGGTCGGTCAGCACCGCGGGGTGGACGCCGCGCGCCAGGTTGCGAAGCTCGACGACTGCACGCTGAAGCTCGCGATGCGCATCGTCGACGAGGCCGCGCGCTTCATCGGGGTCGCTTTCGAACTTCTCCAGCGCCATGCCGAGATTCATCCCGAGCGCGAGCAGCCGCTGTTGCGCTCCGTCGTGGAGGTCGCGCTCGATCTGCCGGCGATCGGCCATCGCGATGTCGACCGAGCGCGCCTGCGTCTCCCGAAGCGTGCCGATCTTCTCTTCGAGCTCGTCTTGTCTGCTCGGACTGAGTAGCGCGC
>JBKPDB010000139.1:0-15688 GCA_046727655.1 Actinomycetota bacterium | reverse complement strand
TGCTCGGGGTTCTCGTGCAGGTAGTAATCGAGCTCCCACGCCTCGTCGCCGATCCAGAGGTCATAGTGCTCGTCGCGCACGAGGTCGTGGAAAACCATGAAGTTGGCGAGCAGGATCTCGTCCATGCGACGAATCGCCTGGAAGCAGTGCAGGTCGTGCTCGGCGGACTCGCTCTCGATATGCGTCGACTCGTTCGCCAGGTGGAAGCTCGCCGGATGGATGCGCTCGCCGCGCTCTTCGAGAACGGCCGTCACCGGATGCTGGGCGAGCCAGTCGATCTCGAGGTCGGGATGGAGCTTGCGCAGCTCGTCGGCGATCGCGGCGTCTCGTTGTGCATGGCCCAGGCCGATCGGCGACGAGATGTAGAGCGCCCGTTTGCGGCGTGACTTGCCGCGGACCCATGCCGACGGTGCCGGCGGCCGAATGAAGTCGCGGAGCAGAAGATTGACCTTGACCGGATCACGGGCGTGCGGGAGGTGTCCGGAGCCCTCGAGCGTCACGAGAGACGCGTCGATCGCGTTTGCAAGGGCCGCTCCTTGGGCGTGTGGCCGGATGCGGTCGTCGTCACCGTGGATGACCAGGGCGGGACAGCGGACGCGGGCACAAGTGTCCCGGAAGCGGTCGAAGCGGCAAAGCGAGAGCGCACGACTCGTGTCCGCGAGCGTTTCAGGGTCCGTCTCGAGCCCCCAGCCCACCGCGTCCTCGATCTGCTTCGTCGAGTGCGGCTCAGAGAAGCTCTGGGCGAAGAAGTACTCGAGGAACTCGCGATAACTTCGCGACCAAAAATGGCTGTTGTACTTCGCCCACCCCTCGTCGGTGTCGTACTCCTCGTCGAAGGCGTAGACCTGCCGCTCCGGGTGGCCGGGGGCGAGGCCGACCGCAGGTGCGATGAAGACGACGCCGTCCACACGATCGGGATGGTCGGCAGCGAGGATCGTCCCGAAGACCGCCCCGCATGCGACGCCTACCAGCGTCGCGTGCTCGGTGGCCGTGGCGTCCATGACTGCGAGCACGTCGGCGACGAACTCGCTTTCGATGTACGCAGCAACGCCCGTAGGGCGGTCGGAACGACCGTTGCCGCGTCCGTCGAACGTGACGACCCGGCTATGTCGCGCCAGGTACGGAATCTGCATCTTCCAGTGGCGCGAGTGAATGATCGACCACGTCGGAAGAAGGAAGACCGTCGGCTCGCCCGAGCCGTAGACCTCGTAAAAGAGACGCACACCGTCGCGCTCGGCGTAGCCGGACTCGTCCGGATAGCGCGCCCGCGTCTGCTCGGGCGCGGGGACGGTCAGCTCGACAGCCACTGGTCGATCCAGTCGAGGAGCTCTGCGTGTCCGGTCTCGATGCCGCCCAGGCGCTCGACCATGATCCCGACGTTGAACGTGATGACGAGCGAGACGAGCGCCTCGAGCGGCAAGTCGATCCCCAGCCCTCGGTGCGGCTCTTCGAACGCCTCGGTAAGCACGGCGCGCCACTCGGCGTTCACGAGCGCGAGCCGCGCGCGGAGGTCGGGGTTGTTCCAGGCCAGCGCCTGCAGCTCCAGCCAGACCTTCTCGTACGTGACGTCTTCGCTCACGAGGTAGCGCATCGCCGTTCGCCACTTCTCGACAAACGGCATGTCGGCGGCGTAGAGCTCCCGCTGCCGGGAGATCAGCCGCTCGGTGAACCGCTCGAGCGCGCGCACGAGCAGGTTCTCGTTCGAGCCGAAGTAGTAGTGGACGAGGCCGTGATTGACCCCCGCCTCTTCGGCGAGTCGTCGTGTGGTGATGCCGGCGTAGCCGACGTCGACGAGCAACCGCTCGGCGGCATCGAGGAGTGCCTCTTCTGCCTGCGAGCGGCTGCTCGTCTTCGTCGCGTGCTGCATCAGCGGCGCCTCAGGCGAGTCAGCAGCCGTCCAAGCTGTGCTCGACCCAGGAGGCCGACCACGGTGATCATCACCGCCCCCGACCCTGCGAACTGCACGACGGTCTCCTCGACCGGAGCTCCCGCGATGTGGTCGACAATCACTGGAAGATCTCCGTGGTGCAATCGCCGCCCTGCAGGCGTACTTCGTGCGCGCGGGCGGGCCCGTCGGGTCGGTCTGAGAAGTCGACGAAGAAATCGGGGTCGACCTCCATGCCGCCGTTCGGATCGCAGTTCACCCGCAGCAGCCACGAGCGCAGCTCGGGGTAGAACTGGTTGTCCCAGGTCGAGTAGAGGGAGTTGGTGACGTAGAGGCGGCGCCCGTCGTAGGAGAGCTGCAGCATCTGCGGTCCGCCGTTCAGCTCGCGGCCGGCGTCGCTCGGCTTGCCGAGCACCCCGCCGAGCCAGAGTTGCCCGGTCAGCCGCGGGTTCGTCGGATCGGAGACGTCGTACTGGCGCAGGTCGCCGTGCAGCCAGTTCCCGAAATAGAGAAAGCGGTCGTCCATCGAGAGGACAAGGTCGCTGATCACCCCCGGCACCGGGAAGGGCCACCCCTCGAGCGGCACGCTTTCCACTTCGATGATGGGGTCGGCGGCCCAGGCGCCGTTCTCACGATGGAAGCGCCACATCACGCTCGACAGCGCGGCTCCGACGAATCCCTCTTCCGAGTCGGGGTCATGCAGCCAGCGCACCTCGAACGGGAGCAGGCCCTTTTCGCCGAGATCCACGGTCTGATCGAGCGTCCGTGCCTCGAGGTCCCAGAAATGGATGCGGTGGCCGTAACGGCCGGCTTCGACGTCGGCAAGGTCGAAGCCCGGCTCGTAGGCGTTCGGCTCGCCGAACTCCGAGGAGATGAGCGTGTTCTTGCGCGGCTGGTACCAGAAGTCGTAGTTGAAAGGCGGGGTCTCGCCGCCGTTCTCCCAACGCCCCTTCAGGTCGAACGTGCGCGCGTCGAGGACCGCGAAGCCGCCCGCGCCCCTTCCGTCGGCGTCGCCCAGGCAGGAGATCACGATGTTGTCGCCCGGCATGCAGTGCGTCGTGTGCGGGCTCGTATAGCCGGTCTTCCGGACGAGCTAGTCCGGCTCGATGACCTTCTCGATACGCGGCCGGCGCGGATCCTCGGCGACGTCCAGGACGTGGATCCGCGACGACCGGAAGCCGGGCACGATCAGGTGCGAGCGGTCTGGGCCGTGGCAGGCGGACGAGCAGCGGTTCCAGCCGAAGTGGTGGAGCTCGTCGCCGACGTTCGGCATCGGCAGCTCGTGGACGACGCGACCCTCGTCTGTGTCGACGACCGCTAGAAAGTCCGGCGCTTCGACGCCGGTGCCCTCGTGCAGACACGCGACGTAGAGGAACTCCTCGGACGGCGCCTGCATCGCCTCCTGCGCAGAGCGATAGAGCGAGGAAGATGGGCTGTCAGCCATTCGCTGACCTCCTATGTGGCTGAGACAAGTGCCTAAGTCATTTGACTAAACACTCGCGGTTTTGTCAAGACGCGACGCGAGGCAGGGTTCTTCCCGATGATTTCGTCATCCTCGGCTGGTCGATAGGAGAGATCGAATGGAACCTCGGATCAATGTCATCACGCTTGCGGTTGGAGACCTCGACCGGGCGCTCGCGTTCTATCGCGACGGCCTCGGCCTCGATTCGCCCGGCATCGTCGGCGCCGAGTTCCCTGGCGACGCCGAGAGCCCGGCGGGCGCCGTCGCAATGTTCGAGCTCGACGGTGGGGTAATCCTGGCCGTCTACCCGCGCACCGAGCTGGCGAAGGACGCACGCGTTCCGCTCGGAGTCCCGAAGACGGGCGAGTTCAGCATCGGCCACATCGTCTCCAGCAAGGGCGAGGTGGATGCCGTCATCGCGCAGGCGAAGGCCGCCGGCGCGACTGTGACCGACGAGCCGCACGACCGCGCGTGGGGCATCTACTCGGGCTACTTCCGCGATCCCGACGGGCACCTCTGGGAGATCATCTGGAATCCTCGAAGGGAGCAGTGAGATGCAGATTCGCGCGCGCATGAGCATGAGTGCGGACGGCTACGTGACCACGCCCAGCGGATGGCCTTCCCTGACGGCGGACCCGGCGTTCGTCTCCGGTCAGAGCCATGGGATTCGCAAGTTCCTCGAAGACTGCGAGGCCGCGCTCATGGGACGTACGACTTTCGAACCGGCGTTGACGAACGAGCGTTGGCCATGGCCGAGCCTGAACGTTTTCGTGCTCGCCTCGCATCGTCCGCGGGGAACGCCCGAACACGTCGTCACGGACAGCGACCCGCAACGGCTGCTCGAGAGGCTGCGGGCCGTGAACAAGGGCGGCGACGTCCACCTCGTCGGGGGGCCGCGCACGGTCGAGACCTACCGTGCGCTGGGCGCGCTCGACAAGCTCGAGCTGGTCGTGCTGCCGCTCCTCTTCGGCGGCGGGATGCAGCTCACGCCGTCACTCGCTACCGACACGGGGCTGATGTTCGAGCGTTCCCGCGACCTTCCCGGCGGCTCTGTGGAGGTCGTCTACGCCGTCAGGGACAGGGGAGATGGTTCCCCGTCCCGTGACGCCGACTGGGTGCCGGCGTCCCAGCGACTTTGACTCTTCCGAAGACCGGGCCGATCGCGAAGCCAGCGAACATCCCCTGACCGGAAGGGGCGGGGATGCTTCAGGCGCTCCCCGCCCCGAGCCCGAGAGCGGCTGCGGTCAGCCCGCGGGCGCTTTGTCTAGGAAGCCGAGGACGCTGCGAATGCGTCCGTCGGCTCCGGTCACGGCAACGTCGAACCCGATCGCAAGCGGCTCGCCGCCGGCCTCGGGAACGAGCTCCCACGAGAAGCGCATGACGTCGTGGTGGGCGTCGACCTGACCGTCGGCCAACCGGAACACATGGCCCGGAACCTGCTCCTGAATCGATCCGATCAAGGCGTCGATCTGGTCACGCCCCGTCACGTCCGCGAGCGGATCGACGTAGCGAGCGCCGTCGGCCCAGACGCTCGCGACGGCGGACCGGCGGGCCTCGGGGTCGGTTTCGTTCCAGGTCCCGATATACCGGTCGACCAGCTGTTGCGGCGCGTTCATCTCGCTGCTCCTTTCGTTCGTTTTTCACGCCGAGCGTGCCGATCACGGCGCGCCGCGTCGATGACCTCTGAGGTAAAGGCCCTGGAGTCGCAGGAGGCTACGATCGGCCCATGGCGGTCATCGCGAGCCGTCCGCCGGTGGGCGCGCTACTCCGAGAGTGGCGCGACCGACGTCGGCTGAGCCAATTCGAGCTGGCGCTCCAGGCAGGAGTCTCCACCCGGCATCTGAGCTTCGTCGAGACCGGTCGGTCGCGCCCCAGCTCGGAGATGATCCTCCATCTCGCAGAGGAGCTCGAAGTCCCGTTGCGCGATCGCAACCACCTGCTGCTGGCGGCCGGCTACGCGCCGGCCTTTGCGGAGCGTGAGCTCGACGCGCCCGAGATGGGACCGGTCCGAGACGCGATCGAGCAAGTGCTCCGCGGTCACGAGCCCAATCCGGCTCTCGTCGTCGACCGCCACTGGGGGCTCGTTGCGGCCAACCGCCCCGTGCAGGCTCTCATCACGGGCGTGGCGGACCACCTGCTCGAGCCACCGATCAACGTCCTGCGGCTGAGCCTTCACCCCGAGGGCCTCGCGCCGCGCATCGTCAACCTGCACGAGTGGCGACGCCATCTGCTCGAGCGCCTTGCCGGAGAAGCGCTCGCGAGCGGCGACCCGGCGTTGACCGCGCTGGGCGACGAGCTCGCCGCCTATCCGGACGGTGATCCAACGGCAAGCGTCGATCCGGCCTTCGCGGACGTCGCCCTTCCTCTTCGCCTGCGGCATGACGGCGCGGAGCTCGCCTTCATCAGCACCAAGACGACGTTCAGCAGCGCCGCCGACGTCACGGTCGCCGAGCTGTCGATCGAATCGTTCTATCCGGCAGATCCGGACACGGCCGCCGCCGTGAGCATGCTGCTCTAGCGGGCAAGCCGCGCGCCGTTTTGACATTCGGCTCTGGGGGCATTCCGCAGCGTATGGGCGACTACGAGGAGCGGGTCGACCGAAGTAGGGAGCAGGCGGCCGACAACGCTGGGTGAAAGCGACCGGCTTCAACCACGTCAGCATCTCCGCGCGCGACCTCGACGAGTCGGTGCGCTTCTACACCGAAGTGTTCGGGATGGAGAGGATCCCGACCTACAACTTCGCGTTCCCGGTCCAGTATCTTCGCCTCGGCGACTTGCAGCTCCACCTGTTCCAGCGGGAGACACCGGCTCCCGAGTTCCACCACATCGGGATCAACGTCGACGACTTCGAGGCGGCCTATCTCAAGGCGAAAGAGCTCGGCATCCAGGACGGCTCGGCGTTCTTCTCGGACATCTACGAGCTGCCGGACGGCTCCGTCCAGATGTACGTCCGTGATCCGTCCGGGAATCTCGTCGAGATCGATTGGCCCGACGTCTCGACGTTGGACGGGTCGGTCGTGACCGACGTGAAGAAGCTCGCGGACGACATCCCGCAGGACGGTGAGGCATTGCGCGCGACGCTCTACCTGTCGCTCCGCGAGGAACGCGCGGCGCAGTGACGGCCGTCGATTTCGCCTACCACCGGCCGACGACGACCGACGAAGCGATCCGCCTGCTCGGCGCCCTGGCGCCTAACGCGGTCCTGCTGGCAGGCGGGGGGAGCCTCGGGATCCTGCTCAACGAGCGTGCCGTCCGTCCGGCGAACGTGATCGATCTGAACGAGGTCGATGATCTGAGGGGCATCAGTGTCGAGGGAGATCGCGTCTGGCTCGGGGCGATGACGCGCATCTACGACGTCGAGACCTCGGAGGTCCTGCTGGAGCGGATCCCGCTCTTACCCGAGTGCGCGCGGACGATCGCGGATCCTTCGCTCCGCCATCGCGTAACGGTCGGCGGCGGCCTTGCATACGCCGATTCATCGCAGTCGCTGCCGACGGCGCTGCTCGTGCTGGACACGAAGGTCCACGTCGCCGGCCCGAGCGGTGAACGGGAGGTGCCGATCGACGAGCTCTATCTCGGCGGCCACCAGACGTCTCTGTCGAAGGACGAGCTGATCACCGGCGTCACCGTCGGTGTCCCTCACCCCGGAACCGGTACAGCGTGGCTCGATCTCGACCGACGCCAGCTTGCCTACTCGCTCGTTTCCGTTGCGGCGCTCGTTGTCGCCGCCGACGGTGAGATCGACACGGCTCGAGTCGCGATGGCGGGAATCGCGCCGACTCCTCGTCGCGTTCGTGCGGTCGAGCGCGCGCTCGGCTCGACCGAAGAGTCGGCGGTCCGTGAAGCGGCGGTGCACGCCGTCGAGGCGGTCGATCCTCCCGAGGACCTCCACGCGAGCGCCGACTTCCGGCGTCGCATGGCAGTCGAGTACTCCGCCCGCGCCGTATTACGCGCGATCGAGCGATGCTGATCCGAACCACAGTCAACGGTGAACGCGTCGAGCGCGACGTCGAACCGCGCCGCAGGCTCGTCGACTTCATACGCGAGGACCTCGGTTTGGTCGGCGCGAACATCGGCTGCGGTCACGGCGTCTGCGGCGCCTGTACGGTCCTCTTCGACGGGCAGACCGTGAAGTCGTGCGTCATGTTCGCCGTGCAGGCCGATGGACACGAGCTGACCACGATCGAGGGCGTCAGCCCTCCGGAGGGCCTGAGTGACATCCAGTCGGCCTTCAAGCGCAACTTCTCGATCCAGTGCGGCTTCTGTGCGCCCGGTTTCGTTCTGGCGGTCCAGCAGCTGCTGGACCGCTACGAAAACCCGTCCGACGAGCAGATCGCGTTCGCCCTCCTCGGCAACGTCTGCCGCTGCTCCGGATACATCAACATCTTCAAGGCGGTCCGCGAGCTCGCCGAGCAGCGCGCCAGGGTCACGAGCTGATGGCTCCCGACGACGGCGCGAAAGGGAACGGGAAGGCGCGGTACTTCGGGCGCGCGCTCGAACGGCGCGAGGACAATCGGCTCGTCACCGGTCGCGAGCAGTATCTCGACGACCTCGTCGTGCCGGGCGCCCTCGAGGCGGCGCTCGTGCGGAGCCCGTTCGCACATGCGCGAGTCGGGCCGATCGACGCGTCGAAGGCGCTTGCGCTGCCCGGCGTCCGGCTCGTCGTCACGGGGGAGGATCTCGAGCGCGACACCGAACCGATGAGCCAGATCATCGAGGGCTACAGCCAGTATCCGCTCGCGGTTGGCAAGGTGCGCTACGCCGGTGAGCCGGTTGCGTTCGTAGTCGCCGATGATCGGTACGTGGCGGAGGACGGAGCCGATCTCGTCCGCGTCGACTACGAGCCGATGCCCGTTGTCGCCGACCGCGACGCCGCCCTTCGCGGCGATGTCCTCGTCGACGAGACGAAGGACTCGAACGTCGCCTACCACGAGGTCTTCGAGTTCGGCGACATCGACCAGGCATTCGCCGATGCAGATCACGTAGTCGAGAGGCAGATCGTCTGGCGGCGGAGCTGCGGCGTCCCGCTCGACACGAACGGGGCGATCGCGATCCACGAGGGCGACGGCGCGTACACCATCCATGCCAACACACAGATCCCGCGAGTCTTCAACGCGATCATCGCGATCTCGCTGCGCACGACTTCGAACAAGCTCCGAATCGTCGTCCCGCGGATGGGCGGGAGCTACGGGACGAAGATGAACAACTATCGCTGGCCGATCGTGTGCGCGTACGCGGCGCGCCGAACGGGCCGTCCCGTCAAGTTCAAGGAGACGATGGTCGAACAGCTCGAGCAGGGCGAGTGCCAGGCCTACGATCGCCGGTACACGGTCCGCGGTGCGTTCACGCGCGACGGCCGGATGACGGCCTATGCCGTCAAGCTCGAGGAGGATCTCGGCGGCTACCCGGGGATGCTCGGGCCGGCGATGACGCTCAAGCCGATCGCGTTCATCTCGGGGCCGTTCGACGTGCCGGTGCAATCGTACGAGGTGCAATCCGTCCTTACGAACAAGTCGCCGCAGACGGCGTACCGCGGTTTCGGCTCGGCGCCGCACAACCTCGCTCTCGCCGCGGTAATGCAACAGGCGGCTCAGGAGCTCGGGCTCGCGCCGGAGGAGATCCACCGGCGCAACTTCATCCGCCCGGAGTCGTTTCCCTACACGACGGCCTCGGGTAACCAGATCGACTCCGGAGACTACGACGGCGCATTGACGAAGGCGCTGGAGCTCGCCGACATCGACGCACTTCGTCGCCGGCAGGCAGAGCTGCGCGAGCAGGGGCGCCAGCTCGGAATCGGCGTGTCGCTCGGGCTCGAGCCGTCGATGTTCGACTACTCCTACTTCGTGCGCGCGAACGAGGCAGTGCCGATGAGCGGCGCACCGGAATACCTCACCGTCGCGGTCGACAACATGGGGGAGGTCACGGCGTTCATCGGGACGACCGAATCGGGACAGGCGTACGAGACGCTCACCTCCCAGATCGTCGGTGAGGAGCTCGGGATCGATCCCGAGCGCATAGCGGTCGTGTTGCAGCAGGCCCAGGAGTCCGACGGGCCCGGTTTCGGGCAGGGCGCGAGCCGGATGACGATGATGCTGCTGGGCGCCGCGCGCGGGGCGTGCGACAAGCTCAGGGCGAAGATGATCAGGATCGCACAGCACGCGCTCGAGACGCAGGACGAGATGGATGTCGACGGCGGCAGCGTGTTCGTGAAGGACGATCCAGAGCGTGCGCTGCCGTTCATCGCCGTCGCCGGGATCGCGCACGTCGACACGACGAAGCTGCCGCCCGGCGAAGAGCCGGGATTGAAGGCGACGCACGTCTTCGAGAACCCCGCAGTAGGCATCGACAGCCACGCGAAACTCATGGGAACCCGTCTACCGAGCTACCCCGCGATGTCGTACGCCGGCGTGATCCCCGTCGTCGAGCTCGATCCCGCGACCGGAAGGGTCGAGCTCCACGACATCTACCTCTGCTACGACTGCGGGCGCATCCTCAATCCCGCCACGGTCGACGCTCTCCACCACGGCGGGATCGCGCAGGCGATCGGCGCTGTCTTCTACGAGGAGTTCACGTACTCGGACGCGGGCCAGCTCCTCGCGAACAGCCTGTGGGACTACGGCATCCCGACGTCGCGCGACGTCGCCCCGGTCCACTCGACACACCAGGAGACGCCGAGCCCGTGGATGCCGCGGGGGGTCAAGGGGGCAGCCGAAGGGGGTTACATCGCAACGCCGGCGGCCCTGCTCTGGGCGGTCAACGACGCGCTCGAGCCATTCGGCGCTCGGATCGACGAGGTGCCGATCACGCCGGAGCGCGTGCTCGCGGCCATCGAAGCCGGGCGCCAGGAGCCGGCGTGAGGCTGCGCGAAAGCATCGAAGTCGCACGTCCGGCCGACGAGGTCTACGCGATGCTGACGGCGCCGGAGCAACGCGGAGGCGAAGGCGCTTGGCGGCAGCTTGCACGAGACGACGGCGGGTACCGCGCGACGCTCCACCTGCCGGGTCTCGTCGGGCTGGACTTCGATTGTCGCTTCGAGCTCGAGGAGCAGCCGGGTGACGCCGTCCTGCTTCGCGGCATGGGCACGTCGCCGCGCCTCGGCTTTACGTTCGAAGGCAGTCTCTCCGTCCGCGGCAGCGGCGAGACGTCGACCGTCGACACAGACATCGAACTGCTCCTCGCCGGCTCGCTCGCCGGTCTGGGCCAGCGCCGCGTCCGCGAGCACGCCCTTGGCCTCATCGCCGAGTTCGTCGCTCCCTGATAGAGACTGATATATAGTCACCTATACGAACCCTTGGGGAGGTCGACGAACCGAAGGAGGGGGAGATGAAGCAACGTCAGTGGCTGACGATCCTGTCGGTCGTCTCGGCTCTTGGCTTGGTCCTCGTGGCCGGCGCCACGACGGCGCGAGGCGACGAAGGTGAGGAGGGCCTACAGCCGGTCGAGTTCGTCCACAACGTCAGAGACGCGCCCGCGCCGGTGACGGGCGCCGTCTTCGGCACGGCGCCGCAGACCAAGACGGGCACGGCCATCTGCACGACCCCGACGCAGACATCGGCGAACGTCAATACCGACTGCGAAGGCGTGAACCCGCACAACGAGACGTCGATCGCGGTCAACCCCACGAACACGCAGAACATCCTCGGCGGCGCGAACGACTACCAGCTCGGTATCAACCCGGGCGGGCACATCGGCGAGACGGTCCTCTCGCGGGCCCACGTGAGCTTCGACGGCGGGCGGACGTGGTCCGAGTATCCGATCACCTCGAACTCCGCCTACCAGGCGACGGGCGACCCGGCGGTCGCGTTCGATGCGACCGGCCACGCGTACTACGCGACCCTCGGCTTCCGCTTCACCGGTCCGGTGAAAACCACGAACCCGGACGTCCTCGTCGCGAACTCGGGCGACGGCGGGAAAACGTGGGAGAGCGTGCGCGTCGCGTCGGGGTCGGGCAACTCCGGCAGTGTCGGTGACCTGCTCGACAAGGAGTACATCGCCGCCTGGGGTGCCGGCAACGCGATCGTCACCTACGGCGATTTCCCGCTCCTGCAGAGAGGCGCCTTCAGCACGGGCCGGATCTACGCGACCGTGACGCACGACTCCGGCCGAACGTGGACGACGCCCGTCGTGATCTCGGGTGCTCTCGATCAGGCGTTCGTCTCCGTGCCGACAGTCGCGGCGGACGGCCGCATCTACGTGGCCTTCCTGAACACGACCGACCTCGTCACGGGCCGAGACGACTACGAGGCCGTCGAGGTCAGCCCGGCGACCGGCGCTCGTGTCGCGGGCCCCTTCAAGGTCGCGACGACGATCGACGGACGCACGGATTACCCGATCGCGCTCGGCCGCCAGACCTACCAGGACAGTGCCTTCCGCACCTGGGCAGCCGGGAACATCACCGCGGACCCCACGAACGCCGCTCACCTCGCCGTCGTCTGGTCCGACATGCGGAACAGCACGCTTCCTGCACCGACAAACCCGTACGTCGCGAAGACGAACTCCGACGTGATCGTGAGCCAGTCGTTCGACCGCGGCCGCACCTGGTCGGCACCCGTGGCCCTTACGCTGCCGCGCGACCAGTGGATGCCGTGGGGCGCCTACGACGGTGCAGGCCGACTGCGGATCGGGACCTTCGACCGTCAGTACGACGCGGCGAACCATCTCTACGGCTACACGCTGGCAACCGAGTCGGCGGCGGGCTCGCTGACCTTCGGCACAGCTCAGGTCTCGACTGCGCTCTCGGATCCGACGAGGGGCAACATCTGGTTCGCGGTGACGCTCAACCCGAGCTTCCCCGCTGCGAACGCGTTCATCGGCGACTACAGCAACATCGCCGTCGTGCCGGGCGTCGGCGGTGGCGTGGTCTCCTACTGGACCGACCTCAGACAGCAGGCGTGCTTCGCCGGCGTCTGCGGCCACGGCGAAGACGCCTTCTTCGCGCGAACGCCTTAGCCGTACGCGGGCCGGGCCGCCCTGATTGCGCGGCCCGGCTCGCTCAACTCGTCATGCGGCCTCGAGACGCGTGTGCACCGGCTCCGGGACGTACCGCGTGTCGTAGCCGCGGCGCCGCGCAAGCCACGCGAGCGGGGCGAGCGCGAGGCGCTGAAGCCAGAGCGGGGCAGAGCGGCCTGCACCTCGTTTTCGAACTCGCGCGTGAACAGCGCGAGGTCGAGCGGTCGCGGGATGCCGTTCATCATCGTCCGTCCCTCTTCGGCGAGCGCGACTGCCGTCTCGAAGAGCTGCTCCATCTTGAGCGCGGGTCGGATGTCCACTCGGACGAGCGCCTTCTCTTCGCCGGCGTTGGCGAAGTCGTGCGGAACGCGGGGAGGGACGACGACGACGTCGCCGGCCGCGGGCGATCACTCTCCGGCGCCGAATCCTGAAGCCCATGGCGCCCTCGATGACCTCGAAGCGTTCCTCTTGCAATGGGTGGATGTGGAGGCCCCCGGAACGCGGCGACCCTGCGGGAGCTCGAGGTCGATCGTCACGAGCCTGCCGCCGGTCTGAGCCGCCGTCCGGCGAAACGTGATTCGTTCTCCGCTTGCTGGGTTCACGAGCTCCTGTCCTACGCGTGCCGCGCGTTTGATCAGGGACGACGCGTTCCACACCGCGACGATGGAGGAACTGGCCGTTGCCGCAGGCGTGTCGGGGGCGACGGGTTTCAATCGTTTCGGCTCGAAGCTCGGCGTGCTCCAGGCGCTGTTCAACCGCAGCATGGACGGGCCTGAGATGCAAGCCATCACAGACGCGCTCGCGCTGGAGGATCCGGTCGCCGCGCTCGAAGCCGTGATCGAGGCCGCGTGTGCGATTTGGGAGGCCTACGGCGACGTCCACCTGCAGCTGCAGGCGGTCGGGACGCTCGAGCCTGACGCAAACACACACGTCGACCGGCAGCGCGAGCAGCAACGAGCAGAGATCGAGGAGTTGGTGCGACGGCTGGCCAAGGCGGAGCGGCTTCGCCCGGGGTTGAGCCAGACGCGCGCCGCGGCGACGCTGCACATGCTGACGAGCCTGGAGTCGTTCGTATGGCTGAGGCGCGAGTACGGGCTATCGCTGCGCCAGACCCGTGAGACGATCACAGACCTTGCACGCACGCTGCTGCGCTGATCGCCCGCATTGTCCCACAGTGCGTGTGTGCTTTACTCTCTGTGACAGCGCCGATCGACCAAGGAGAGCCGGTGCGCACAGCGTTCATAGCCATCGAGAAGTCCTTCGTGACCTACTTGGAGGGTATGACGCTTGCTTCGCAGAACGCTCAACTTGGGAATCGTGGCGCATGTAGACGCCGGTAAGACAACTCTCACAGAACGGCTCCTCTACGCCGCCGGTGTGATCGACGAGATCGGCAGCGTCGACAAGGGCACGACGCAAACCGACTCGCTTGCGCTCGAGCAGCGGCGCGGGATCACGATCAAGTCGGCGGTCGTCTCGTTCGCGATCGACGACGTCACCGTGAACCTGATCGACACGCCCGGCCACCCCGACTTCATCGCCGAGGTGGAACGCGTGCTGTGCGTGCTCGACGGCGCGGTGCTCGTGGTCTCCGCCGTCGAGGGCGTCCAGTCGCAGACCCGCGTGCTGATGCGCGCGCTCAAACGACTGCGGCTTCCAACGCTTCTGTTCGTGAACAAGCTCGACCGTGCAGGCGCCGACTACGGGCGCGTGCTGAGAGATGTCTCCGACCGGCTGAAGCTCGAGACGGTGGCTATGAGCGCGGTCGGCGGCGAGGGCACACGCGCGGCTGTTGCCTTACCGCATCTGGACGGCGACCCGGGGTTCAGGTCCCGTCTGGCCGATGTTCTCGCCGAGCACGACGATGCGCTCCTCGCTGCCTACCTGGACGACGAGACGACGGTGTCGTCGCGGCGGCTGCGCCGAGAGCTCGCCGCTCAGACCGAGCAGGCGCTGGTCCATCCGGTCTTCGCCGGCTCGGCGATCACCGGCGCCGGCGTCGATGCGCTCATGGCAGGTCTCGCGGAGCTCTTACCCGCGGAGCCGGGCGATGCCGAGGCTCTCGTTTCCGGCACCGTCTTCAAGATCGACCGCGGACCCGCAGGTGAGAAGATCGCCTACGTCCGCATGTTCTCCGGGACGGTGCGTACTCGTGACCGGCTGCGCATCGGCGAGGACGGCGAAGGAAAGGTGACGGCGATCTCTGTCTTCGACCACGGCGGCGCGGTACAGCGGCCGGCCGCGGTTGCCGGCGAGATCGCGAAGCTCTCGGGGCTCAGAGAGATCGAGATCGGCGACACGATCGGGGAGACGCCCGGTCGGCTCCTCGAGCGCGAGTTCCTCCCGCCGACACTCGAGGCGGTGGTCGTGCCGCGCGACCCGGACGACGCGCGACGCCTGCGCGTTGCGCTTGCGCAGTTGGCCGAGCAGGACCCGCTGATCAACGTCCGGCAGGACGACGGCGGCCGAGAGGTCTCCGTGTCGCTCTACGGCGACGTCCAGAAGGAAGTCATCGCGGCGACCCTGGGGGACGACTTCGACATCGGCGTCACGTTCAGCGAGACCACGCCGATCTACGTGGAACGTCCCGTCACGACCGGCGAGGCGCACGAGGTCCTGCATGCGGAGTCGAATCCGTTCAACGCCGCCATCGGGCTGCGCATCGATCCTGCGCCTGCCGGCTCCGGAATCGGAGTTCGATTCGACGTCGACAGTCGCACGATCCCGTTGTTCGTCTACAAGACCGCCGAGAAGTTCAGGGAAAGCATGGGCGAGTACGTCCGTGAAACGCTGGAGGAGGGCCTGTTCGGCTGGCCGGTCACGGACTGCACCGTGACGATGACCGAGTGCGCCTACAGCGTTGCCGACGGCCCGCCCTCACGACGTGGCCCGACCAGCACTGCCGGCGACTTCCGGAAGCTGACGCCTCTTGTTCTCGTGCAGGCGCTCGAGCGGGCCGGCACCGTCGTTTGTGAGCCGACCGTCCAGGCCGGCCTCGAGATCCCGACGGACACCATCGGGGCTGTCCTGCCGGCGTTGGCACGCCTCGGCGCCGCCGTCGAACCCCCGTCACCTCGCGACGAGCTGTCGACGGTCAGCGCGGTGTTGCCCGCTGCGCTGGCGGATGAGCTCCAGCGGCAGCTGCCCGGGCTCACTCGTGGTGAGGGCGTCGTCGAGTCCAGCTTCGCCGGTTACCAGCCGGTGAACGGCGAGCAGCCGACGCGAAGGTGGAGACGCAGGGCGGCTGCCTAGCTCTAGCTGTCCTGCCCACAGACGTTGTGAATGCGGCTGATGGGTGGCCGGTCTCGGAGTGAGCTGTGGGGCCGCTGCCGGTTGTAGTAGCGGAGGAAGCTTAGAAGCGAGCGTGCTCGCGTGCTCGAGTCGGGCCAGCT
>JBKPDB010000138.1:0-9681 GCA_046727655.1 Actinomycetota bacterium | reverse complement strand
GGCAAGATCAACGCCTTCACGGTCGCCTTCCAGGTGCCCAACCTCTTCCGGGCGCTCGTCGCCGACTTCGCGCTCTCGCCCGCATTCGTCCCGGTCTTCACGGAGCTCCTCGAAAAGGGGGAGAAACGTCGGGCCTGGCGGATCGCCTCGAGCCTGTTCTGGCTCGTCCTCCTGATCCTCGGCGGGCTGACCGCGCTCTGCATCGTGCTCGCGCCGTGGATCATCCGTCCCTTCGGCGACCCGGGCGGCGACTTCGATCTTGCCGTTGGGCTCTCGCGCGTGCTCTTCCCGATCGTCGCCCTGCTCGGTGTCTCCGGAATCGTCGTCGGGATCCTCAACAGCTACGACGAGTTCACGATCCCCGCGCTGACGCCGATCTTCTGGAACGCAGCGATCATCGTCGGCCTCGTCATCGGCGTCCCGCGCGCGGACTCGACCGACACCAAGCTCTACATCTACGCCTTCTCGATCCTGATCGGGACGGTGATCCAGGTCCTTCTCCCGTTGCCCTGGCTGCGAGGACGCGACGACAGGCTGCGCGTGCTGATCGACTGGCGCGATCCGGCCGTCTGGCGGGTGCTGCGCCTGATGGTGCCGGTGACGATCGGACTCGGTCTCATCAACTTCAACGTCGTGATCGACTCGGCGTTCGCGTCGCGTCTGATCGACCCCGAGCTCGCGCCGACGGCGATCGACAAGGCATTTCGCCTGTACATGCTCCCGCAGGGAATGTTTTCCGTCGCGATCGCGACGGTCCTGTTCCCGTCGCTCGCCAGGCTCGCGGCGCGGCACGACGAGGCAGGCTTCCGCGACACGCTCGCCCTCGGCGTTCGCCAGATCGCGTTCATGCTCATCCCGGCGAGCGCGGTCAGCGCCGTCTTGGCGGAGCCGATCACGCGCCTCGTCTACCAGCGGGGCGAGTTCACGCCAGAGCAGACTCCGGTCGTGGCCGCCGCGCTCGCCGCGTTCTCGGCCGGGCTCTTCTTCAACGGGACCATGCTGATGCTGAACCGCGCCTTCTTCAGCCTGCAGTCGAACTGGATCCCGACGATGGTCGCGCTCGGCAACCTGGGACTCAACGCAGCGCTCGACGCGGCCTTCTACCGGTTCGGGACGTGGGGCATTCCTCTCGCCACGTCCGTCGTGAACGTCGCCGGAACCGCCGCCCTGATGATCCTCATGCGCCGCCGCCTCGGACGGATCGACTTCCGAGACATCGCGGACTCGGTGACGCGCATCGTCGTTGCCTCGGGGATCGTCGCCGGCGTGACCTACGGGGTCTGGTACGGCGTCGACCAGGTTGTCGGGCGCTCGTTCGTCGGTCAGGTCCTGTCGGTGGGAATTGCGCTTGCCGCCGGGATCGGCACCTACCTCGCCGCGTGCCGGGCGCTGCGTGTTCGTGAGCTAGGGGCGTTGCTAGCTTTGCGAAGCCGCTTCAGCGGCGCGCAGCCATGACACAGGACCGCATTCGGAACTTCTCGATCATCGCCCACATCGACCACGGGAAGTCGACGCTTGCCGATCGGATCCTCGAGCTCACACACGCCGTCTCGAGCCGGGAGATGCGTGAGCAGGTGCTCGACTCGATGGAGCTCGAGCGCGAGCGCGGCATCACGATCAAGGCACAGGCGGTCCGTGTCGACTGGAAGGGCCACCAGCTCAACCTGATCGACACGCCGGGACACGTCGACTTCACCTACGAAGTCTCGCGCTCGCTCCAGGCATGCGAGGGCGCCCTGCTCGTGGTCGACGCGGCGCAGGGGACGCAAGCACAGACGTTGGCAAACGCATACCTCGCGCTCGAGAACGATCTCGAGATCGTCCCGGTGGTCAACAAGATCGACCTGCCCCAGGCGGATCCCGACGCCGCGGCGAGCGAGCTTGCCGAACTAATCGGCGACGACCCCGACCATGTCCTTCGCATCTCCGCCAAGACAGGTGACGGCGTCGAGGACGTGCTGGATGCGATCGTGGAGCGGGTGCCGGCGCCCACGGGCGACCCCGACGCGCCCGCACGGGCGCTCGTCTTCGACTCCTCGTACGACCAGTACCGCGGCGTCGTCGCTTTCGTCCGTGTCGTGGACGGGCGCTTCTCGACGCGAGAGCCGCTCCGCGCCATGGCGCTCGGGACGCGGTTCGAGGCCGAGGAGCTCGGCTTCTTCTCGCCGACGCGCCGCGAGTCCGGCGTGCTCGAGGCAGGCGAGGTCGGCTACGTCATCACGGGCCTGAAGGACGTGTCGCGACTGCGGGTCGGCGACACGCTCACCTCGGAGCGGCGTCCCGCGGCCGCGCCGCTACCCGGCTACAAGGACGTCAAGCCGATGGTCTTCTCGGGGCTCTTCCCGACGGACTCCGATGATTACCCGGAGCTTCGGGACGCACTCGAGAGGCTCAAGCTGAACGACGCTGCGCTCTTCTACGAGCCGGAGACCTCGCAGGCGCTCGGTTTCGGGTTTCGTTGCGGGTTCCTCGGCCTGCTCCACATGGACATCGTGCGCGAACGACTCGAGCGCGAGTTCGACCTCGACCTGCTCATCACCGCGCCGAACGTTGCGTACCGCGTGAAGCCGCCTCACGATGACTGGCAAGAGGTGCACACCCCGACAGACATGCCGAACGAGCTCGAAGAGGTCGAAGAGCCGTACATCAAGGCGTCGATCATCGTCCCGAAGGAGTACGTCGGCGCCGTGATGGAGCTCAACAATGACCGCCGCGGGCGCTTCGACCACATGGAGTACCTCTCCGAGGAGCGCGTCCATCTCACGTACGAGCTCCCGCTCGCCGAGATCGTCCTCGACTACTACGACCAGCTGAAGTCGCGCACGCGCGGCTACGCGAGCTTCGACTACGACATGATCGGCTTTCGGCCCGGCAAGCTCGTGCGGGTCGACGTGCTCGTCGGCGGCGAACCGGTCGACGCGCTCTCGCTCATCGTCCATCGCGACTCGGCGTACGACCGCGGCCGGGCGTTGGTCGAGAGGCTGAGGGAAGAGATTCCACGGCAGCATTTCGACGTCGCGATCCAGGCTGCGATCGGCTCGCGGGTGATCGCGCGGGAGACTGTGAAGGCGCGACGCAAGGACGTCCTGGCCAAGTGCTACGGGGGTGACATCACTCGAAAGAGGAAGCTGCTCGAGCGCCAGAAGGCCGGCAAGAAGCGGATGAAGCAGGTCGGCATGGTGGAGGTGCCGCAGGAAGCGTTCCTCGCAGTCCTCAACCTCAATGGGGAGAAGCGTTCGTGACCGCCGCCCGCCATCTCTACGTGCACTTGCCCTTCTGCGCGCACCGCTGTGGCTACTGCGATTTCGTCACCGCGGTCGGCCGATTCGACCAGCACGAGGCGTACGTCGAGGCGCTCCTCGCCGAGCTGGAGCTCGAGCGGAAACTCCTCGCGGCCGAGCCGGAGACGGTCTTCCTGGGCGGCGGGACGCCGACGTTCACGCGGCCGCGCGCCCTCGAGCGGCTGCTGCGGGCACTGCCGGACGCGGAGGAGGTGACTGTCGAGGCGAACCCGGAGACGGTCACGCAGGAGCTCGCGCGAATGCTGCGGGCGCGTGGTGTGAACAGGGTCTCGCTCGGCGTCCAGAGTTTCCGGCCGCACCTGCTGGAGGTGCTCGAGCGTGTTGCCCGTCCTGACACCGTCCGGCGCGCTTTCTACCATCTCCGTGATGCCGGATTCGACAACATCTCCTTCGATCTCATCTACGGGATCCCCGGTCAGAGCACCACCGACCTCGAAGCCGACCTGGGCGAAGCGCTCGAGTTAGCTCCGGAGCATCTCTCCTGCTACGAGCTGGAGGCAAAGCCGGGAACGCGGTTCACGCACGCTCACGGCCGGGAGCTGGCCGAGCAGGCCGACGCGATGGAGGAGTACTTCGAGCTCGTCGTCGAGCGCCTGATGTCTGCCGGCTACCGCTGGTACGAGACCGCGAACTTCTGTCGGCTGCCTGAAGGTGAGGACATGCGCGATCTCCGTTCGCGGCACAACCTCGCGTACTGGCTCGGCCGGGACTACCTCGGGCTCGGTGTCGGCGCCGTGTCGACGATCCGGGGGAGAAGGTGGCGGAATACACCGCGCCTCGGCGCCTACATCGGATCCCTTGCGCAGGGCGAGCGGCCCGCGCGCGAGATCGAGCCGCTCACGGACGATGTTCTCCGCCGAGAGCGCGTCATGCTCGGACTGAGACTCGACGAGCCGCTGGCTCTCGGCGGCCTCGCGGACGTCGTCGACCGCGCAGCGCTCGTGCGTTTACGGCGACTCGGCTTGGTCTCCGACGAGCAGGACGGAAGGGCCGCAGAGTCGCTGTCGCTGACGCCGCGGGGAAGGCTTCTCGGCGGCGGCGTGACGGCCGACTTGCTCGCTTGACGCCGGCCGGCCGCGTAAAGTTCCTGCAAATGGCGTCGGAACGGGCAGCGGCACTCACGTCCAGGCAGCGCGAGATTCTCGCGCTCGTAATCGAGGAGTACGTCGCGACCGGCCAACCTGTCGGGTCGAAGCACCTCGTCGAGTGGGCCAGCTTGACGGTGTCGCCGTCGACCGTCCGCAATGAGCTCGCCGAGCTCGAGGCAAAGGGCCTCCTCATGCATCCGCACACGTCCGCAGGCCGCGTACCGACCGAGCAGGGCTACCGGCTCTACGCGGACGAGCTCCTGGCACATCAAGACCCTCGGCCGACCGCGTTTCCCCTCGACCTGTCGGAGCTTCGCCGCGAGGTCGATTCCGCGCTCGAGGCGACGAGCGAGATGCTCTCGCGCGTTACGCATCTTCTCGCGCTGGTGTCAGCCCCGGCGGTCGAGACCGCAACGGTTCGCCACGTCGAGGTGCTCCTCCTCAACCCGCATTCCGTGATGGCCGTCGTGATCACGTCGCGGGGCGGCGTCGGCAAGCGCGTGGTCTCGTTCGGCGAGCCGGTCGACCCGGGCCTCGTGAAGTGGGGCGCGGAGTACCTGAACGAGCGACTGTCGGGCGTCCCGTTGTCGCCGAGCCGCCTACGCCGCGAGCTCGAAGAGCCGACGCTGTCCGCGGCCGAGCGGAGCTTTCTCGATGCCGTCAAGCCGGCTTTCGCAGATCTGGAGCAGGCCGAGCAGCGTCTCTACGTCGGCGGGGCCGCAGGTCTCCTGGACCGCGCGCGCGAAGACGAGGTTGCCCTCTACCGGCACGTGCTGGTGACCCTGGAGCGTCGCGCGGCGCTGCTCGAGCTTCTCGGTCAGGCGTTCGACCCGCGGCGTGCATTTGTCCGCGTCGGCGGGGACCTCGAGAACCCCGCGTTTCACGAGGCGGCGCTCGTGGGCGCGACGTACGGCCTCAGCCATCGCGCCCTCGGCGCGGTCGGCCTGCTCGGCCCGGTGCGGATGGACTATGAGAAGGCGATCCGCACCGTGCGGGGCGCTGCCGTGGAGCTGTCGCGGTTCGTCGAGGAGCTCTACGAAGACAACTGAGCCCAGCGATACCCTCAGTGCATGGCGACGACCGAACGCGACTACTACGAGCTCCTCGGGGTCCCGCGGAACGCAAGCCCCGACGAGATCAAGCGGGCGTTTCGTCGCCTGGCGCGCGAGCTGCACCCCGACGTCTCCCGGGAGCCCGACTCGGAGCAGCGTTTCCGCGAGGTCGTCGAGGCATACGAGGTCCTTTCCAACTCCGAGCGCCGTGAGCTGTACGACCGCTTCGGCCATGCGGGTCTCCGGAGCGGCGGCTTCCAGCCGGGCTCGTTCGACTTCGGGAGCCTCTCGGACCTCTTCTCGGCTTTCTTCGGCGACGACCTCTTCGGCGTCGGCCGGCCGGGGCGCACCCGCGGCGCCGACCTCGCGGCTCGCGTCGAGATCGACCTGGCAGAAGCGGCGACCGGAACGAAGCGTGACGTCCCCTTCGGAGTCGCCGTGCCGTGCAGCCGGTGTGAAGGAAAGGGCGCAGAACCCGGCACGCCGCTCACGACGTGCGGCACGTGCGGCGGTAACGGTCGCGTCCAGCAAGTCTCGCGAAGCGTCTTCGGTGAGTTCGTGCGCACCGGGACGTGTCCGACGTGCAGTGGGTCCGGCACGATCATCGAGCACCCCTGTGAGGAATGCCGCGGCGCGGGCCGAGTGATCGAGGAGCGCACGCTCGAGGTCGAGATCCCGGCGGGGATCCATGACGGACAGCGCATCCGGCTTAGCGGCGAAGGACATACGGGAACGCTCGGCGGACGCGCGGGCGACGTCTACGTCGAGGTGCACGTTCGCCCCGACGAACGCTTCGTGCGCGAGGGCAACGACGTCTATACGACAGTCGATCTCACGCTGACCCAGGCTGCGCTCGGGGCGACGGTGACGGTGCCGACACTCGCCGGTGACGTCGAGCTGACGTTCGACCCCGGCACGCAGCCCGGCGAGACGCGTGTCCTGCGGGGTCGCGGGCTCCCGGTCCTGCAGGGCTTCGGCCGCGGCAGCCAGCGCGTGCTCGTGAACGTCGTCGTCCCGCGGCGGCTCACGGAGGAGCAGCGCCGGCTCCTGGAACAGTTCGAGGAGCTGGCGAGCGCAGAGACCTACGAGCCCGGCGAGAGCTTCTTCGACAAGCTGAAGAGCGCTTTCCGCTGAGCACCACGCGCCGCGTCTCGGTCGCCGTCCCGCGGGAGCGAGGTGAGGAAGCGCGGGCGAGGATGCTGGAGCTGTTTCCGGAGGGGTTCGAGGAAGTCGACCGAGAAGACGGCGTCGAGCTCGTCGCCTACACGGATGCCGCCGGCGAGGAACGGCTCTGGCATGCGTTCGGAGGGGCGCGGGGAGAAGACGTCGCCGCGGACTGGCGCGAGCGCTGGAAGGAGTTCCACCGCCCCGTCCGGATCGGGAACCTCTGGATCGGTGCGTCGTGGCACGAGCCTCCCCGCGACTCGATCGCGGTTGTCATCGACCCCGGCCGCGCGTTCGGGACGGGCGGGCATCCGACGACGCAGCTCTGCATCGAGCTGCTGCGTGAAGAGGAACCATCCAGCATCGTGGACCTGGGCAGCGGGTCCGGGGTGCTGGCAATCGTCGCCGCCAAGCTGGGCTTCGAACCGGTGGTAGCTCTCGACGACGACGAGAGCGCCGTCGCCGCGACGACCGCGAACGCCGCGACGAACGGCGTGACGATCGATGCTCGGCGCGCGGATGTCCTCAACGACGAATTGCCGGAAACGGATGTCGCCGTCGCGAACATCACGCACAACGCTCTGCAGGCGCTCGGACCTCGCCTGCGCTGCAGGCGTCTCGTCAGCTCGGGTTATCTCCCGAGCGATCCGGCCAAGTGCGGCTCCTTTCGACATGTTCGGCGGATCGCACGCGACGGCTGGGCCGCGGATTTGTACGAAGCGGCTTAGAAGGCGCGAACGAAGCCCAGTAGCATCCGCCCGGAGATGGCGACGTTCTCCGTCCGCTTCCTCGGCTGCAAGGTTTCGCACACGGACGCGCACGACGTCCGCGAGCTTCTGCTCGCCGAGGGTCACGACGAGCGCGCGCACGAGACGGGCGCCGACGTCGCCGTCGTCAACACCTGCTGCGTCACGAACGAAGCGGTGCGTAAATCGAGGCAGGCCGCGACGCGCGCGGCCCTCACCCACCGCCGCGTCTACGTCACGGGTTGCGCGGCGAACCTTCGCGACGCATTCGCAGGCGTCCCGGACAACGTCACGGTCGTCGCGCGGCCGAGCGAGGAGACGCCGTCGTTCGTTGCGGCCGACGTCGGCACGTTGGGTTGCGTGCAGGCCGACGCACGACTCGATCGCGTGCGCGCCTTCGTGAAGATCCAAGACGGCTGCAGCTTCTCCTGCAACTTCTGCGTCATCCCGCTCGTGCGCGGTGCCTCGCGAAGCAGGAGCGCGGCGGCCGTGCTCGCGGAAGTGCGCCGGCGCGTCGCGCAGGGACACCGCGAGATCGTCCTCACCGGGATCAACCTCGGTTGCTACCGCGATCGCGAGGCCGGCTACAAGCTGCCGCGCCTCGTGCGCGAGGTCGGCGCAGTGCGGGGGCTGGCGCGCCTGCGGCTTTCCTCGATCGAGGTCAACCACGTCGACTCGGAGCTCGTGTCCGCCCTCCGCGAGACGCCGACGGTCGGACGCCATCTGCACGTGCCGCTGCAGTCCGGAGACGACGGCGTCCTGCGGGACATGGCCCGGCGGTACACCGCCGCGACCTACCTGCGCAGGCTCGAGCCGCTCGGCGACTTCAACCTGACGACCGATGCGATCGTCGGCTTTCCGACCGAGACCGACGATGCGTTCGAGCGCACGCTCGACGTGGTCGAGGCTGCGGGAATCACGAAGGTCCATGTCTTTCCGTACTCGCCGCGGCCCGGCACGGTCACCGCGGCGGACGACGACGTGCCCCCGGCGGTGAAAAAAGAACGCAGCGCGCGTCTGCGTGCGCACTCCGACGCCGCGTGCCGGGCGCGCTGGCGCGAAAAGGTCGGAGCACGCGATGTCGTCCTCGTCGACCGCCCGGGCCGCGGCTACGGCGACGACTACTCGCCGTGGCTCGTCGACGCCCCGGTCGGAGACCTGGTTCCGGTGCGCGGAGCGGCGATCTCCGAGGAGGGGATCCTCGCTGCCTGACGACTGCCTCTTCTGTCAGCTCTTCCGTGAAGGCGACCACGTCGCGAAAACCGACGGCTTCGTCGCGATCCGCGACATCAACCCGCGCGCCGAAACGCATCTGCTCGTCATCCCCGAACGTCACGTCCCGAGCTTTCGCGAGGTCGGCGAGTTCGCGCCGGAGGAGGCCAACCGGATGCTCGAGTTCGTCGCGGACACCGCGCGCCAGGTGGGCTTGGAGGACTACCGCGTCGTCGTCAACGTCGGCGAGGGCGGCGGGCAGACGATCTTCCACCTGCACTGGCACATCCTCGGCGGCCGCGTGCAAGGGTTGCCGCAATGAGTCTGATCGCACGGATGGAATCCGAGGTGAAGGAGGCGACGCTCGCTCGCGACCCCGAGCGTCGTGACGCGCTCCGCCTGATCCTCTCGAGCCTGCGCTCCGCCGAGAAGGAGCTGCAGCGGCCGCTCTCCGACGAGGAGGAGCTGCAGGTCCTGCAACGGGAACGGAAGCGGCGGCTCGAAGCGGCCGAGGCGTTTCGCGGAGGCGGTCGCGAGGAGCAGGCCGAGGCGGAAGAACGCGAGCTCGCCGTGCTCCAGGAGTTCATGCCGGAGCCGCTGTCCGAGGACGAGCTCGAGGAGATCGTGGACGACGCGATCGCCGAGAACGGCGCCACGAGCATGCGCGACTTCGGGCGTGTGATGGCCGACGTGATGCCGCAGGTCTCGGGGCGAGCGGACGGCTCGGTGGTCAGCCAGCTGGTCAAGGAAAAGCTGGCCTGAAACGGCTTTCGCCGCGAAGGCGGCTTTGCCGGCGTTCGCCGGATCCGCTCTCCGATAGGACGAGAACCCCGACCGAAGTCGTCATGGCTCGCCGCAGGCGAGCCGGACTTCGGTCGGACCCTAGACTGAGCCCGTGCAGCAAGTACAGCAGACTCTCGACGTCTCGAACGACGTTGCGGCCGAGCTGGCGTCGATCGGCGACGGCGTCCTCGATGCCCTCCGCGACAGGCTGGACTGCACGATCCTCCTGCGCGGGAACCGGCTGACGATCGAGGGCGACGACATGCACGTGGCGGAGGCGAGGGCGGTCGTCGACGAGCTGGTCGAGCTCGTCGAGACCGGCCAGGAGATCGGC
>JBKPDB010000137.1:0-2874 GCA_046727655.1 Actinomycetota bacterium | reverse complement strand
GGTCGACCGGCACCTGGGCGTGCCGCAGCCGGTCGCCCAGACGATCACGGGCGGTGTGATCCACTCCCTTCGCGGCTACTTCCGCGGCGTCACGGTCGTGTCGGCCTTCAACGGAGTCGTCGTCTTCCTGGGTGCGCTCGCCCTCGGAGTCCCACTCCCCGGCACAATTGGCGTAGTCACGTTCGTGACTGCGTACGTGCCGTATATCGGGGCGTTCGTGTCCGGGGCGTTCGCCGTCGTGATCGCACTCGGGGCCAAGGGGACGACGACCGCTTTGATCATGCTCGTGATCGTCATCCTCGCGAACGGGCTGCTGCAGAACCTCATGCAGCCCTTCGCGATGGGATCCGCACTGCAGCTCAATCCGCTCGTGGTGCTCGTGATCACGATCGGCGCCGGCTGCATCTTCGGGATGCTCGGGCTCGTTCTCGCCGCGCCCCTGACCTCGGCCGCAGTGCACATCACGCGAGATCTCGGCTCAGCCCGTTTTCGGGCAAAGCTCGAGGCCGAGCAGACAGCGGCCGCGGATCTGCCGCCGCCGGTGCGCGAGCCCACCGCAACGTAGAGCCGACCACGATGCTGATCATCGTCGCGCTGATACTTCTGTTCGTCCTTCCGCATCCGTGGAACGTGATCGTCGCTGCGATTGTCGCCGTCGCCTGGTTCGGCGAGCTCTACCTCTGGAACCGCACGGTTCGGGGTCGTCGCCGCGTCGTGGGCTCGCAGACCCTCGTCGGGATGGTCGGCGAGGTACGCGAGGCCTGCCGCCCCGTCGGACAGGTGTTCGTCAATGGTGAGCTGTGGCGCGCGCGCTGTGAGGACGGCGCGGATCCCGGGACGCAGGTCAAGGTCGTGGCCGTCGACGGGCTCACGCTCGACGTCCGTCCCGAGCCGTGACGCGTCAAATCCCCGCGTGCCGAGTGAGCCAGCGCCGGTTCCGAGCCTGAGCAGCCGCCCGCGCGGCCAGGTCGTCGTCGGGACCGGGGACCCAGTCCTGCTCGACCACGAGCCAACCCGAATACCCGTCGAGCTCCTTCAGGAACGCGTCGAGGTCGACGCCGCCCGTCCCGAGCTCGCAGAAGACGCCGCCGCGCCAGGCCTCGTCCCAATCGCCCGCGCCATGCAGCAGGTCGAAGCGCACGTCCTTCACGTGCACGTGGTCGATGCGATCTCGCCAGTCGCGCAAGCTCTTCACAGGATCGCCGCCGGCCGCCGCCAGATGTCCCGTGTCGAGCAGCAACCCCACGTCACTTCGCTCGAGCAGCGCCTCGATCTCGGCCGGGGACTGCACGCGCGTCCCCATGTGGTGGTGGAACGTCGGTGTGATGCCACGCGCACGCACGCGTTCGGCCGTGCGCGCGAGGGCATCCCAATCGATGACGCCGTCTCGCGGGCCGGCGTCGGAGAGAACGAGCTTCGCGTCGAAGCCGTCGAGCGTCTCGAGCACGCGGTCGAGCTGCTCGGAGCCGTCGTCCCCGAACCGTATTTGCACGAAGGCACCGGCGAGTGCAAGGCCGCGGCCCACGAGCCGCTCGCGTAGGACGCGGCCCTCGCCGAGGTAGCCGAGGGGCCCGAGCTCCGTGCCCGCGTACCCGGCGTCCGCGATGGCGTCGAGCACTTGCTCGGGGCCAGGCACGTTGGGAAGCACGCCGACCGTGAGCTCGAACGCGCCGTAGCTCACCGGCGCGTTCGCAACGCGGATCACGTCACGAGCGGAACGCGCGGGTCCGGCTCGAGCTCTGACCAGGCAGCTCGGATCCACGCGAGCTCCGGATCGTCCGCGGCGGCCATCGAACGGGTGTCGCCGGCCAGCGCGTTCAGGTAGTAGAGGTCGTATCCGTGCGCTGCGGCCGTCGTGTGATAGCCGAACGGCACGAGCATCACGTCGCCGTCTCGTACAGTCGCGGTCACGTCGACGCCGCGGCGCGGGCTGTACAGGCGCTGTACCGCGAACGCCTCCGGCCTGGCGGTGCGGTAGTAGTACGTCTCCTCGAGCACCACTTCGTCCGGCGGGTTGTTCTCGTCGTGCTTGTGCGGCGGGTAGCTCGACCAGTTGCCCGCAGGCGTGAACACCTCGACGACGAGAATCCGCTCGGCCGGAAACTCGGGCTTGACGATGTGGTTGATCTGTCGGGTTGCGTTGCCGGCGCCGCGCACCTCGACTTCGACGTCGTCGGGAGTGACGAGCACAGGCTCGCCGCCCGGCCCGGCATGGGCCGCGCAGATTGCGACCTCGCCCTCGGACTCGACGTCGAACGGCATTCCGGCCGGCAGGTAGAGCGCCCAAGGCATGCCTTCGAACACGCTCGCGCGGCCGCCGAGCTCCCAGGATCGATCGTCCGCCCGTACGCGACAGCTCCCGCTCAGGGGGACGAGCACGCGTTCGACGCCGTCGGCTCCGGAAGAGAACGCGCCGTGGCGAACCTCGAAGAACAGGTCACGCCAGCCCGCGGACGCCGGCGTCACGACCTCCCACTCTCCCGCTTTCAGGAGGTACTCGCTCATACGAATGCCGCCTCGAGGTCCGCGAGGTGCGGCATTGCCTCGGAGCATGCGAGCTGCGCAGCGACGAGCGCACCGGCCACCGTGCCGCGCGCGACCGCCTCGACCAGTGATATTCCATTCAGCAATCCGTGCCCGAGCGCAGCTGCGAACGCGTCGCCGGCTCCGAGGCCGTTCACGACCTCGACCGGAAAGCCGGGCACTTCCGTCTCCTCTCCTCGATCGAAAACTGTCGCTCCGCGTTCGCCTCGCTTCAGCACCAGCACGGGAACGCCGTCGAGCCGCGCCGCCGCTACCTCGTCCTCATTCCCGATCACGATGTCGGCAGCCGCGGCGGCTTCCGCCGCGAGCCCGGGATACTCCTCCGGCCGG
>JBKPDB010000136.1:0-21804 GCA_046727655.1 Actinomycetota bacterium | reverse complement strand
GCCATGCGCCCTTCCTAGCGCACTCGCTCGGACGGAGGCGTATGTTTGGCGCCAACCGCGACAAGGAGGCCGAGATGGCGTACGCACGTGCTGTGACCTTCGACGGGGTCGACAGCAAGCGGATGGAGCAGATGAAGCAGGAGATCAACCAGGGCGAGCGGCCGGAGAACCTGCCCGCCACGGAGATCATGGTGCTCTACGACCGAGACAAGGAGCAGTCGCTCGCGATCCTCTTCTTCGACTCGGAGGACGACTACGCCAAGGGCGACGCCGTGCTCGACGCCATGCCCGCCGAGGACACGCCCGGCCGCCGCACGTCGGTGACGAAGTACGAAGTCGCTGTTCGCATGACGGCCTGACGGCGTGGGGCCGCCGCTACCGTCCGCGGACCCACATCTCCGTATCGCGTAACAGCTAGCTCCGCCCGGGCCGCGCCAGGAAGATCGCGCCAACCGTCACGGCGGCGAACGCGAGTATCCGCAGCGCGCCGTACGCCCCGGACGGCACAGGCTCGTCGAGGACGATCGTCCCTGCGGCTATGGGCACCGCATTGGTGAGCAGCGTCGCCAGGCCGGCCACGGTCAGCGCGCCGCCGCGCTGATACCCGAGCTGCAAGAGCCAGGTCCCGAGCGCGTAGCCGATGATCAGCGGGATCACGAAGACGACCCGCGCTCCGCCCTCCGTCGCGACCTTCGTGCTGACGTCCCCGAGCGCGAAGAACAAGCCACCGGCGACCCCCTCGGCGACGGCGACCCCGAGCACCACGCGGCCGAAGGCCACCACGAGGACAGCCGCGCCGGCCGTCGCGCCCAGCCACAGGATGATCGGGACGAGCGCGCCTTCTCCGCCCTCGGTACTGCCTCCCGCGAGAGAGACGCCGAGCGCGACCAGACCCAGAACCGAAAGCAGGACACCGGCCCGTTCGCGCTTGCTGAGCGGTCGGCCCGTAACGCGCGCGGACAGGAATGCGAGCACTCCGATTCCTCCCGCCGCGACGCTCTGCACGAGCGCGAGCGACGCGAGCGCCAACGCCGCGACATACAGAGAGAACCCTCCCGACTCCATCGCGAAGCCGAGAAGCCAGCTGCGATCCGTCAGCAGCGTCCGCGCCGAGTGCAGCGGACGCCGGACCGAGAGGATCGGCAACGCCGCCGCCGCATCGTGTTCCCGCAGATAGGCGAGGTTGATCAGCACCGTCGAGGCGAGCGCGAGACCGAGCGCGACGATCGTCGAGGTGCTCAAGCGGCACCGAGCCTACGCAAGGAGGTTTGGAGGCCTCGTCCCCACGCGAGGCCTCCAACCCCTTCCGGGGGGAATCAGGCAGCGAGGTCGAGCGCCGGCTCTGCCGACTCGAGTCCTTCGACAGGCTGCTGGAGCTCGTCACGCCGGATCAGCGTCAACGTTGCGACGATCCCGAGGCCGGCGATGATGACGCCGGCCCAGAACGCGCCGTGGAATCCCGTCACGAGCGCTGAGGCGTGAGTCGCGCCGCCGGCGGCCGCGTCCTCGGTCCGTGACGTCGCGATCGTCGACAGCGCTGCGATCCCGAGGGCGCCGCCGATCTGCTGCGACGTATTGATGAGGCCCGAGGCAAGTCCCGCTTCGGCATGCTCTACGCCGGCCAGCGCCGCGATCGAGATCGGCACGAACGCGAAGCCGATGCCCACAGCGACCAGTAGGAAGCCCGGCAGAAGGTCGCCGAGGTACGAGCCGCCGACCGACACCTGCGTGAAGTAGACGAGACCGCCGGTCAGGGCCGTCATCCCGATCGCCATGATCCGCTTGACGCCGACGCGCGTCACGAGCTGCGCGGCGAGCGCCGAAGTCAGGATCGCGGTGCCCGCAACGGCCAGGTACGCAACCCCGGTCTTCATCGCGGAGTACCCGAGCACCTGCTGCATGTACAGCGTCAGCATCAGGAACATCGCGAACATCGCCGTGCCCAGGATGAAACCGGCGACGTTCGATCCGGCGACGGTCTTGGTGCGCAGAAGCCCGAAGCGCATCAGCGGCTCGGGATGCCGGAGCTCCCAGGCAATGAACCCGAGCAGCAGGACTCCGGAGATCGCGAAGAACGTCACGGTCTCGGCCGCGAGCCAGCCGTCCTGGCCCGCCTTCGTGATCGCGTAGACGAACAGCGAGAGGCCGCCGGTCACGAGCAGTGCGCCGGGAAGGTCGAAACGCTTGACGTGGGCGTCGCGGCTCTCCTTCAGCAGCAGCGGCGCGAGCACGAACGCGGCCACGCCGACGGGCACGTTGACGAAGAAGATCCACTCCCAGCTGAGAGCGTCGGTGAGGATGCCGCCCATCAGAACACCGGCGGCGGCGCCGAAGCCGCCCACGGCGCCCCACGCTCCGAGCGCGATGTTGCGCTCACGCCCTTCGACGAAGGTCGTGGAGAGGATCGAGAGCGCCGCCGGCGTGATGATCGCCGCGCCGAGACCCTGAAGCGCCCGGGCGGTGATCAGCGAGCCCTCCGACCAGGCGAGGCCCGCGAAGAGTGAGGCGAGCGTGAAGAGCACGATCGCCACGAGGAAGATCCGCCTGCGCCCGAGGAGATCGGCCGCCCTTCCTCCGAGGAGGAGGAAGCCGCCGAACACGAGCGCGTATGCGCTGATCACCCACTGGAGATTTTCCTGGGAGAAGCCGAGGTCGACCTGGATCGACGGCAATGCGACGTTCACGATTGCGATGTCCAGGACGACCATGAACTGGACGACGCAGAGAAGCGCGAGCGCCAGCCACTTGCGTCGATCGGAATTGACCATGCCCTTATCCCTTTCGCTTCAGAAGAAGGAATGTGTGCCTGAAAGGCTGCCTGGGGCGCAGAAGCTGGCCAATGGTCTGAGCCGATCAAAGAAGGTGTGGTTCTCCGTACCGTGCGGGGCCACGGTGGTTGGGAGAATTCAGGGCGATGCTGAACGTCTCCGCCGAGGAGCTCCTACGCAAGATCGAGGCCGGCGAAGCGTTCGTCCTCGTCGACGCGCTCCCACCGATGGCGTACGCCCATTCGCACCTGCCGGGCGCGATCAACCTTCCGCCGTCGTCGATCGACCCGGACATCGTCACGAGACGCATCCCGGACCGGCGCGCGGAGATCGTCGTCTACTGCGCGAACCCGGATTGCGACGACTCGCTCGCAACGGCGCAGCGGCTGCAGGGGCTCGGCTACACGAACGTCTCCCACTACTCAGGCGGTAAGAACGAGTGGCGCGACGCGGGCTTCCCGCTCGAGCGCGCCGGCAAGCCGTACGTGCCGAGGTAATGCGCTAGCGGCGCGCTTCTTCGTCCTGCCGAACCCAGAGCGTCACGAGCCGCGCCACGAGCGTGACGAGGAAGATCGAGCCGATGAGGGCTTCGATCACCGTGAGAGCCTGGGGCAAGCCCTCCGACGGGCTGAGGTCGCCGAAGCCGAGCGTCGTGAGCGCCACGAAGCTGAAGTAGAGGAACTCGCCCTGATCGTGGTGTCCCGGCTGCGCGAAGAACGGGGCGTCGCGAAACTCGTCGACGGCAAGGTAGAGGAAGGCGAAGAGCAGTCCGATCAGTACGTATGCGCAGAGCGCTCCGAGCACGGTCTCCCACGTCACGCGTCGGTGATGAAGCACGCGCTGGATCGTGATCGGCAGCGTCGCCGTCACCAAGATGGCAACCGGCAGCAGATACGCGACGCCGACAAGTGAAGACGAGCCGACGATCAGGACAATCGGCGCCAGCGCGACACAGGCGCCTACCAGAAGCCAGTTGCGTCGCGTGATGTGATGGCCTGCCTCCGGATCGCTGATCGCGACGAGCAGCGCGAGCGCCGACAGGAGTGTGCTCCCGACCGCGCCCCAGCGCACATCGTCGACGAGCTCGAGCAGCAAGAAGTTCGCGATCAGAAGCAGCAGAAGGCTCGCGTAGCTGTCGATGAAGCGGATCGCGTCCCGCCTCGCCGTCTCGCCGATCCAGGTTGCCCGCTCTTGCGCCACGCCCGGTGGGGACGATAGGCGGCCCTCCGGCGGGCTCGGCGTCTACTGCTACGCGGCTTCGGCTTCCGGCGTGGCCTCTGCCTCGGCGACGGGCTCCTCGACGATCTCAGGCCGCGTGCGCCGCCTGAGTCCGACGGCAGCTATACCGAGCACGGCAGCAGCCACGGAGACGAACAGCGCGGCGTGAAAGCCGTCGAGCAGCGCTTGAGGCGAGCCGTCGCTCCCGACGTTCGCGTTGTTCACGGCCGTCACGATCGCCAGGAAAAGTGCGCCGCCGAACTGGAACGACGTGTTCAACAGGCCGCCGGCCAGGCCTTGCTCCGTCGGCGCCACACCCGTCGTTGCGGCGATGTTGAGCGGCCCGAACGCAAGGGCGAACCCCAAGCCGGCGAACAACATCGTCGGGAGCATCGCGGCGACGTAGCTCGAATCGAGCCCGATCGGCAGGAACAGGCCGTACGCGATCACAGTGGAGGCCATGCCGGCGAGGATCAGCCGGTTGATGCCGTACCGGGCAATCAGCGGTGCGATCCGCGGGGCGAGGAGCGCGACCAGCAACCCACCCGGAAAGATCGCAAGCCCCGTCTGGAGTGGCGACCATCCGCGCAACTGCTGCATGTACAGGGTGGCGATGAACTGGAAGCCGACCCAGCCTCCGAACAGCGTCATCGCGCCGAGGTTCGCGCGGACCAGCGACTCGGATCGGAGGATGCCGAGCCGGATCAGCGGCGCCTCTGCGCGCTGCTCGCGGAGGACGAACGCGCCGAGAATCGCAGCCGTCAAGGCAAACGAGCCGAGCGTCCGAGCCGAGGCCCAACCCTTGTCGGGCGCCTCGACGAGCGTGAAGACGAGCAGCAGCATGCCGGCGGTCAGGCTGACGGCGCCCGCCAGATCGAAGGCGCGCCGTGTCCGCAGCGGGCGCGCGACCCGAGGAACGAGCTCGATCCCCGCCAGCAGGAGCACGAGCGCGACCGGCACCGGCAGGAAGAACGTCCACCGCCAGCCGAGCTCCGTCAGCAGACCGCCGAACACGAGCCCGAGCGAGAAGCCGGTTGCGCCGGTCGCCGTGTAGACGGAGAGCGCCTTGTTGCGGGCGGCGCCCTCCGCGAAGCTCGTCGTGATGATCGAGAGGCCCGCCGGCGCCGTGAAGGCGGCGCTGACGCCCTTGACGAACCGTGTCGCAATGAGCAGCGAACCGTCGTTCGCGAGGCCGCCGAGGCCCGATGCGACGAGGAAGACCGCGAGGGCGATCAGGAAGACTCGTCGACGGCCGAGGAGGTCGGCCGCGCGTCCTCCGAGCAGCAGGAAGCCGCCGTAGCCCAGCACGTAGGCGCTGACGACCCACTGCAGCGAGCTCGTCGACATGTCGAGGTCGGTGCGGATCGACGGCAACGCGACGCCGACCATCGAGACGTCGAGGGCGTCGAGGAACAAGGCGCCGCAGAGGACGAGCAGCATCGCCCACGCACGCCGCGTCAGCTGCTCTCCTTGCGGTTGGGCCGTCTCGCCGGTCATGCGCCGAAGCGTGGCCGTCGCGGCGAACCCAGTACCAGAGCGTCTCTATCCTGGTATCAGAGCTACCCGTCTCAGCCTGTCGGCCGTTGTCCATACTGGAAGACGTGGCGACAGAGCTCGCACGCACACCGCGCTCGATCGAGGAGCGGGTTTCCCTCAACGGGAACGGGTCGAGCGAAACGCGTCGGCGCGAGCTCGCGTCGTTCCTGCGGAACCGGCGAGAGCGAATCAGACCGGAGCAGGTCGGTCTCCCGCCCTCCCGACGCCGCCGGACTCCGGGGCTTCGGCGCGAGGAGGTCGCCCAGCTCGCCGGAGTCGGAGTGACGTGGTACACGTGGCTCGAGCAAGGGCGCGAGATCAATGCGTCGGCCCAGGTCCTCGACGCGATCGCGAGGACACTGCAGTTCGACACACACGAGCACGCACATCTGTTCACGCTGGCAGGACTGCCCACGACTGCGATCGCGGACGAGTGCGAAGCGCTGTGCCCCACCGCTCAGGCGATTCTCGACCAGCTCGAGCCCTACCCCGCGTCCGTCCTCAACGCCCGGTGGGACATCCTCGCGTTCAACCGCCCGTTCGCAAGCTTCTTTCCGCATTTCGACACGATCCCGCTCGAAGACCGCAACTGCTTGTGGCTTGCCTTCACCGACCCGCGCTGGAGGGAAGTCATCGTCGATTGGGACGACTCGATCGGCCGGATGGTCGCCGAGTATCGCGCCGCCATGGCGGAGCACATCGACGATCCGGCCTGGCAATCGTTCATCGATCGTCTCCACCGCGTCTCTCCGGAATTCACCGCGTTCTGGGAACGTCACGATGTCCTCGGGGTGCAGGGACGAACGAAACGCGCGATGCATCCCCAGGTCGGCCTGCTTCGCATCGACTACACGAATCTCTGGCTCGACCAGCGCCTCGGGACACGCATCGTTGCGTACACGCCGTCGGACGAGCAAACGGCGGAGCGCCTGGACAGGCTCTACCGCTCGCTCGAGCTCCCCGCGAACGCCGCCTGACCCGAGATGCGCTTCGCCGCCTGGGCGGCGAAGCGCGGGAGCGCCAGCAGGATCAGCGCGATCACCAGCAGTACGAAGTAGAAGCGCCTCCGCATCTCACACCGCCGGGATCGGCGGGACGTTCATCGCGGGCGTGTACCTCTCGCGATAGCCGAGGAGCCGCCCGAGCGGTGCGCCCAGCGCGAGGCCCGCTTTCTGCAGCCAGGCCGGCGGCCGGGGCAGCTGCACCGTGTCGATGTGCGCCCGGGCGATGACGGCGAGCCGCAGGGGGTTCGGCATCCCTTTGCGGTTCGTCTTGCCGTCCGCAGCGAGCGTGAACATCGTCTCGAGCAACGACTCGAACTGCAGCGCCGGCCGGATTTCGCAGACGAAGCGCACATCCTCCTCGCCGGCGTTCCAGAACCTGTGCGGCGTCCCCGGCTCGACAACCGCGACTTCGCCGCGACCGAGCGTGCGCTTCTCCGTTCCGACCTTCAGGCCGAGCGTCCCCTGAATCACGTTGAAGCGCTCGGTCTGGGACGGATGGACATGGGCGGCAGCGACGAACCCGTCGGGCTTGACGCTGCACTCGATGACGACCGCCTCGCCGTTCGTGTCGGCCGACGTCTGGTGAAACGTGATGCGCTCGCCCGTGACCGGGTTGTGGATCGTGTCTCCGGAACGGATCATCTTGGCCTCCTTCATCGAGTCGTTTGACCCTTCCGAGGCTAGGTCCGCGCGGCCGGAATTTCGTCGGCACGGCGAGCGATCTCGCGTCGTCTGCAGGTGGATCTTTCGGAGGCCGGACGTCCTCCTCGCGGATGACGGCGGTTAGTCCTGGTCGGCGCCGGCGATGCCGCACTCGTACGCAAGCACGACGGCCTGCACGCGGTCGCGAACGCCGAGCTTCGTCAACAGGTGCGCGACGTGTGTCTTCACCGTGGTCTCGCTGACGAAGAGCTCCTTCGCGATCTCGGCGTTCGAGAGCCCTCGGGCGACGAGCTTCAGCACTTCCAGCTCGCGCGCCGTCAGCTCGGCGACCTCCGGGCGGACCGTCCGCACTGAGGGCGGCGGCCGCCGGACGAATTCCTCGATCACGCGGCGCGTCACGGACGGTGCCAGCAACGCATCGCCCTGCGCCACCGCACGGATCCCCGCCACCAGGTGCTCCGGCGGGACGTCTTTCAGCAAGAAACCGCTCGCTCCCGCCCTGAGCGCGTCATACACGTACTCGTCCATGTCGAACGTGGTCAGCATCACGACCTTCGTGTCGAGCTCGTCTGCCGCGAGCAAGCGGCGTGTCGCCTCGATCCCGTCGACCTGCGGCATGCGAACGTCCATGAGGATGACGTCGGGCCGCAAGCGCATTGCCTCGGCGACCGCGTCGGCGCCGTCCGCGGCCTCGCCGGCGACCTGGATGTCCTCCTCGGCGTCGAGGATCATCCGGAAGCCCGCACGGACGAGCGCCTGGTCGTCCACGATGAGGACGCTCAGGCTCATGACGCCGCTAGCGGGAGCTTTGCCCGCAGTCGATATCCGCCGCCCGGCTTCGGCCCGGCGTCGAGATCGCCGCCGTACACCGACACGCGCTCGCGCATGCCGACGAGACCGTGGCCGCCGCCGTTGCCGGTGCCGACACCGCGCCCGTCGTCGCTGACCGTCACCTCGACCTCGCCGTCGCTGTATTGCACGACGACTTCTGCTCGCTTCGCTTGCGCGTGCTTGATCGCGTTCGTCAGACCTTCTTGCACGAGCCGATACGCCGTCAGGTCGACACCTGCGGGAAGCTCGAAGGCCTTTCCTTCGATTCGCAGGTCGACTTGGAGCCCCGCCTCACGAGCCTGCTCGACGAGCCGGTCGAGATGCTCCAGGCTCGGCTGGGGAGCGAGCGCGGGAGCTTCTTCGGGCCGACGCAGCACTCCGACCATCCGACGCATCTCGGCCAGTGCCTCTCGGCCCGTTCGCTCGACGACCAGCAGGGCCTCGCGCTCGCGTTCCTGGTCGGGCCGGAGCAGCCGGCGCACGCCGGATGCCTGCACCGTCATGACGCTGACGCTGTGACCGACGACGTCGTGCAGCTCGCGCGCAATCCGCGCGCGCTCCTCCGCGACAGCGATACGCGCACGCTCCTCGCGTTCACGCTCGGCCCGTACCGCCCGCTCCCTCGCTTCGTCGGCCTCTTCGAACTTGCGCCCCAACGTGAAGCCGATCGTCCAGACGACGGCGAAGATGAGGCTGACGAAGATGAGCTCGCCGAGTGCTCCTCTTGGATCGTTCCGGACGACGATCGCCTCGACACCGACGCCTAGCGCAAGACCCGAAACCGCTTGTGCGCGATCTCTCCGCTGAGCAAGAAGGAACACGGCCGCACAGCCCGAGAGAAACGCGATGAAGTCATATCGGGGGAGCGGCCGGTCAACGAAGGAAGCAACGACAACGGCAATCCCCACGGCGACCGGAGCTGCGAACGGGAAGCGCCGGCGGAAAAACAGTGGCGCAGGGATGGCCACGGCCAGGATCACATCGGCCCAAACGGGGCCTCCGGGGCCGTCGCGACGATCCTGTCCCAACACGGCTCCCACGACGGAGATCGCAATCCCGACGACGATCAGGACGTCGAACCAGTATCGCCGCACGAGCGGCCAGAGCTTCTTCACGGCTTGAAAGTACTCCGATTCCGGTCGCATCGCCTCGGCCGCGAGAACGATCCCAAGATCGTTCGCGGGGACGACGGGAAATCGACATCCTGGCCGAAGACCGGCAAATCGGCAGGCCGTAGCGTGGGTCTCCATGACATCGCCAGCAGGAGGAGACATGAATACGGCACTCATCGTCGAGACCTCAGGTCTGACGAAGCGGTTCGGCGAGCGCGTGGCGGTCTCGAACGTCGATCTTCGCGTGCCACGCGGCGCGGCCTTCGGCTATCTCGGGCCCAACGGTGCGGGTAAAACGACTCTGATCCGGATGTTGCTCGGCCTCACTCGTGCTACGGCCGGGACGATGCGGCTGCTCGGACGCGCCGTGCCCGAAGAGCGAGCCGCTGCGCTCGCGCGGGTCGGCGCGATCGTCGAGGAGCCACGCTTCCACGCTCACCTGACCGGCCGCGAGAACCTGACCGTGATCGCCGCGGCGCGGGAGCCCGAAGCGCAAGCACGGATCGACGGAGCGCTCGCGCGCGTCGGCCTCACGCAGCGCGCGGACGAGCGCGTGAAGCGCTACTCCCTCGGCATGCGCCAGCGCCTCGGCGTTGCGCGCAGCCTCCTCGCCGACCCGGAGCTCCTGATACTCGACGAGCCGACCAATGGGCTCGATCCGGCCGGCATCCACGAGTTCCGCGACATGATCCGCGGCTTCGTCGCCGAGGGCCGGACCGTTCTTCTGTCCTCTCACCTCCTCGACGAGGTGGAAAAGATCTGCGACGAGGTCGCGATCGTCGACCGCGGGCAGGTCGTTGCACAGGGGCCGATCGCCGACCTGGCGGCAGGAGGGAAGCAGACGATCCTGATCTCGACGAACGACGAGGAGCAGGCGCTCTCGATCCTCTCCGACCATCGCGCGGTCGCATCTGCGATCTCGGAGCCCTCCGGCATCCGCGTGACGCTCAATCCCGACAACAGCACTGCGGGCGACGACATCAGCCGTAGCCTCGTGCTCGGAGGCCTGGCGATTCGGCGGTTCGAGCCGACGCGCGTGTCCCTCGAGCGGCGGTTCTTGGAGATCACATCCCGATTGGAGGAAGCAGCATGAGCAGCACGACACTCACCGCCGAGCTCGCGGCGCCACGAACGCGAACGCTCCGGCGACTGCGACTCGTGAGCGCAGAGCTCTTGAAGCTCCGAAAGCGGCGAGGGCTCGTCGCGTCAGCACTGGCGCTGACAGTCCTGCCGATGGTCATCGCCTATACGGTCCTCCTGATACTTCATGCCGTCAACCCGGCGAGGCACGGCCCCGCGGGTGGGCTGGAGAACCTGTCCGGCTCGATGGACCTGTTGACGACGCTCAGCGTGGTCGCGGCGATCCTGATCGGCGCAACGCTGGGAGCGGGCGACCTCTCCGCCGGCGTCTTCCGTGAGCTGGTCGTGACCGGACGGTCGAGGCTGGCCCTCTTCGCGGCGCGCATCCCCGCCGGCCTCGCACTCGTCTGGATGATCGTGGGCGCCGGGTTCGCCGTCACGGCGATTGGCTCCACGGTGTTCGCCGGATCGCTCGAGGCGCCGACCGCAGGGCTCCTTCTCGAGACGGCAGCGTGGCTCGGGCTCGTCAGCGGGCTCGCGCTGGTGCTCGCGCTGGGCGTTTCCTCGGCCGTCGGCTCGCGTGGGACCACGATCGGGATCGTCCTGGGCTGGCAGATCGTCGCCGTTCCGGTGCTGCTCCAGATCAAGATGCTCGGCTCACTTCGAGAAGCGCTTCTCGGGGCTGCGACCGCGCGCCTTGCGCCCGCCGCGCTGTTCGACGGCGCGCCGACGATCGCCATGTCGCTTGCCGCTACCGTCGCCGTGATCGTCGTGTGGGCTGTCGTGCCGCTTGCCCTCGGCGCCTGGCGGACGGCGACACGTGACGCCTGAGATCGGAGTAGCGTCACGTCGAGTGAGCGTTCGGCGCCTCGAACACATTCCCGGGTTCAACATCGATCGCGTCGCCGCAGCGGCCGGGGACGATCCAGATGTCCTTCGCATGGAGAATCTCGACACCGACGTCCCTCCGCCGCACGAGGCCGTCGAGGCGACGCGCGAGGCCGTCGGGACCGATGACGCGAACAGCTGGCTACCGTTTACCGGCCGCGACGACCTGAAGGACGCGGTCGCGGAATTCATCGCACGCCGCGGCGGGCCGCGCTACGACGGCCGTGCCGAGATCGTCATCACCTGCGGTGAGGGCGACGCGATGGTCGACGCGCTGTTCTGCCTGACCGATCCCGGTGACGAGGTCGTGCTCACGGACCCGACGTATGCGGGGATGCTGAACCGCGTCCGGCTAGTCGGCGCCGTGCCGCGGCTCGTGCCGCTGCACGTCGATGAGGGCCAGTGGCGACTAGATCTCGACGTGTTGCGCGCGGCGGTGACCGAGCGCACGCGCGTCCTGTTCGTGAACAACGCGTCCTTTCCGTCCGGCTGGGTCGCGAGCGAGGCGGAGTGGGACGCAGTCGCAACGGTCTGCCGCGACGAGGATCTCAGGCTGCTCTACTGGGGCGGCTTCGAGGGGGTCCTCTTCGACGGTCGCACCGTGCAACACCCTGCAGCACTCGAAGGCATGCGCAACCGAACCGTCACGATCGGCTGCCCGACGCTGGAGCAGCGCATGATCGCGTGGCGCATCGGCTGGATCGTCGCACCCGGCGAGCTTGTCAACGACGTGTCACGCGTGCACATCTACAACGGTCTCGTGCCGAGCGGCTTCAACCAGATCGGCACGCGAGTCGCGCTGTCGCTGGAGGATGACGGCCTCGCGGCCGCCAACGAAGAATGGGAGCGGCGCCGAGACGAGACGCTACGGCAACTCCAAGGCCTGCCGACGGTACGCCCAGCGGGGGCTTGGTCGCTTCTCCTCGACGTCGCGTCGTTGGGGCTCGACTGCATGGACGCCTCGCAGCGTCTCCTGGAACAGAAGGTCGCGGCGACGCCGATGCGTGGCTGGGGAGGCGAGGTCGCCGATCGGCACGTCCGCTTCGTCTTCAGCAACGAGCCGGTCGACCGACTCTCACGGCTCGGGGAGCGTGTCCGCGCCGCGCTTGGGCCGACCTGACCTCCCTAGTCGGGCGTGATGTTGTGGTTGAACCTGAATCGGTTGTCAGGGTCGTGGCGCCGCTTGACATCGCGGAGACGCCGGAGTCTCTGTGCTCCGTATTCCGTCTCCATCCCGTCGCCCGCCGACTCGCTCGCATAGTTGACGTATCCGCCGCCGACGGCCCACGGTGCGAGAGCCTCGGAGAACGAACGCGCCCAACCGACCTGTCGATCGTCGTCCTGAGGGTCGGTCCAGGCGCTCGTGAACGTTGCGTTGTGGCGCGCCTCCCTGCCCGCGAACGACGTGGCCTCGGGCGCGACGCGGGCCGCGGCTCCGTAGATCGGCTCGAAGAGGACACTGCCCGTCGCCTCTGGGTCAGCGAAGTGCGAGGCGGTGAGCTCGATGACATCGTCCGGAAGCTCACGGAGGAACCGGCCCGACCAGTAGTTTCGAAGCCCGAACGGCGTGCGGCCGAAGATGTCCTGCAATTCGGCGTAGTACATGGGACGCACGCCGTCAGCAAGGGGGGCGACACGGTCGTAGAGCGGGCGGATCGCTTCGCGTCCTTCGTCCACGTCGCCGAAGTACGCGACTGAAATCAAGGCGCCCTCACCGGGCGCTCGGGCGAGGGCCGAACGCGAGACCATCGCGAAGAGGGCGAGCTGGTCGGGAGCGCGGGCCATTACCTCTCTCCACGCCGCGACGACGGCCTCGATGTCGTCGAGGTCGTAGTTCAAGGCTCCGCCGAGGAGCTGGCCGACCGGATGGAGCTGGAAGCTGAAGTCGACGACGACCCCGAAGTTCCCGCCGCCACCGCGCAACGCCCAGAACAGATCCGTGTTCTCGTCCTCGCGTGCGGTGACCACTCTGCCGTCGGCCGTCACGACCGTCGCCGCGAGGAGATTGTCGAGCGTGAGACCATGCAGTCCGATGAGATGGCCGATTCCCCCGCCGAGCGTCAGCCCACCGACGCCGGTGTCACCGAAGGTTCCACCCGGCGTTGCGAGCCCAGCCCGCTGACACGGCGGATCGAAGTCTTCCCAGAGCGACCCGCCGCCGCAGGTCGCCGTCCGGGTTTCGGGGTCGACGACGACGCCACGCATCAGACGCAGGTCGACGACGAGACTGCCCTCGCCGATGCAGTGACCGGCGACGCTGTGGCCTCCGCCGCGGATGGCAATCGGTAGATCCGCCTCACCGGCGAACGACACGGCCGCGACGACATCGTCGACGTCGAGCGGCCGGACAACGAGCTCGGGACGGCGATCGATCATGCCGTTGAACGTCAGACGCGCTGCGTCGTAGCCCGCGTCGTCGGGAGCAATGACCGGGCCGCGATGGCTCCGCCTGAGGCCTGTGAGCGTGCGCACTGCCATCGGAGCTCGACGTTACCGTTCCGGGCTCGTGCGAGATCGCTCCTACACTCCTGTCTGGACCGACGGCTCGGACCACGATCCAGGTATCGCGGTTATCCAGCTCCTGGCCTCTCTGGGCGACGCTCTCTCCTGGTACCAGGACCAGGTCGCCGACGAGGCGCGCCTGAGCACGCGCCGGCGCTACGCGGTCGTACTTGCGGCACTCGCGGGGGTGGCCTGCTGGCAGAAGTACAGGGCTAGGAGAAGTTGAAGGCGATCGCTTCGGGTCAGGCCGGCAGCACCGGCCCGACCCGAAGCCCGAGGTCTTACGGCCCGGTGAAGGGCACGTGATCCTGTTCGCACACAGTCCCGACCGCCGGCAAGCTGAGGCCGACGAGGTAGCGCGTTTGCACTGCGTCGGCGCACTGCGACAGAAAGAGCGAAGTGTGCCCCCAACCGTGCACCGTCAGCAGGCGTGAGTTCGGCAGCAGATTCGAGGCGATGACCGCGCCCTGGTAGCGCGTCGCCGGATCGAAGAGGTTGCCGATGATGAGTACGGGATTCGCGGTGTTGCGATTGAACGGCCCCGTGTAACGGTCTGAGTCCGCGTTCGGCCACGCCGCGCAGATCGAAGAGACCCATGTCCAGAGACGCCCGAAGTAACCGAAGGCGGCCGCACCCGCCGTCGACCAGGCCGCGTATGAGTGCTGGTTGTCCGAATCCGCGCACGCGACGGCGGGAAATCCTTCGACCAGGTTGTAATAGCGCGGGAATCCCCGCTTCGTGATGTACGCGATCGTCGGATGCCAGAACGGCTGTAGGCGGACGCCGAGCGCCGCGGGGCTCGCCTGCGACTCGAGATCCGCCAATAACTGCGCGAATGCCTCCCACGAGGACGAGTCGTACATCGCCCCCAGCGTCATGCCGATCAGGTTCGAATAGTTGAGCTCCGCTGTCGAGCCATCCGGAACGTGATCTCCAGGGGGTGGCTCTTCAACGTATTTCCGAGCGCGGCGAACCGCGCTGCGCTGTTCGGTGCAAACGCACAGTTCGCTCCGCCGGCATCACAGAGGCGGAAGAACTCGTTCAGCGTTGCCTGCGCGCCTTGGTCGCTACGTAGGCGCGTGGAGAACGGAAGTCCCGATTCGCCAGGGGCTCCCGTCGTCCAGGCGATCGGATCGAGCACGCCGTCGATGATCATCGCGCGAACGTTGTTCGGGAACATGTTCGCGTAGGTCTGCCCGAGGAACGTCCCGTACGAGACGCCTGCGTAGTTCAGCTTCGCGTCACCTACCGCCTGATGAGCGTGAAGCGGGCCACGGAATCACGTCGGCCTCCGCCGACGCGAGAAGCTAGGACCCGCCCCAAACAGGTGCGCGCTTCTCGAGAAACGCGCACATGCCTTCCTGCGCATCACCGGCCAGCGAATTCATCGCCATCACGGACTTCGTGAGGTCGTAGGCGCGGTGTTCGTCGAGCTCGAGCTGAGCATAGAACGCCTCTTTACCGATCCCGACGATGAGTGGGCTCGAGCGGGCAATCCTCTCCACGAGCTCCGCGACCGCGCCGTCGAGCCGGTCGGGCGGAACGACGTCGTTGACAAGGCCCCAGCGAAGCGCCGTGTCCGCGTCGACGAAATCGCCGGTGAGCAGCATCTCGAGCGCGCGTTTGCGTCCGATTGCCCGCGTGAGGGGCACCATCGGTGTCGAGCAGAAGAGACCGATCTTCACGCCGGGCGTCGCGAAACGAGCATCGTCCGTGGCGATCGCGAGATCGCAAGCGGCCACGAGCTGGCAACCTGCAGCGGTGGCGATCCCGTGGACCTTGGCAATGACCGGCTGGGGAAGTCGGTGGATCGTCTCCATCAGCTCCGTGCAGACGTCGAACAGCCGCTGGTAGAACGGCAGATCTCGACCGATCATCTCGCTGAGATCGTGTCCGGCCGAAAAGCCGGGGCCGGCACCTTCGATCACGATCGCGCGGACGTCTGCGTCCTTCCCCAAGCGCCGGAGCGCCGCGATCAGCTCCTCCATCAGCTGCAGCGAGAGAGCGTTCCGCTTCTCGGGGCGGTTCAGCCTCACGCTCGCCGCCATGCCCTCCCTCTCCACGAGGACGCTCTGAGCTGCAGTCGTAATCGCCGCCATCGAGGCGTAGGCTAGCTCTCGTTGGAGCAAGCCGTCCATCTTTCCCGGCTCACGCCGCTGTCCTTCCTCGAGCGCACCGCCTACGCATTCCCGAGGCGGGTCGGCGTGGTGGACGGCGACCGGCGGCTGAGCTGGACCGACGTGCGCGAACGGACGCGTCGGCTGGCGGTTGCGCTGCAAGAGAGCGGCATCGAGAAGGGGGACCGAGTCGCTTTCCTCGCACCCAATCGGTGTGAGCTGCTCGAGGCGCACTACGGTGTGCCGGCGGCCGGCGCCGTGCTCGTCGCGATCAACGTGAGGCTCGTGGCTGACGAGATCGCGTACATCGTGACGCACTCCGGAGCTCGTCTGGTCGTGGTCGATCCGTCGCTCGCACACCTCGTGGCCGGGCTCGACGTCGAGCGTCTGCTCGTCACCGGCGAGGGGAGCTCGTACGAGGCGTTCCTCGCGTCGGCCGGCGACGTCGAGCCGGAAGATCGGCTCGAGTCGGAGGACGACACGATCAGCATCAACTACACGAGCGGCACCACGGGTCGCCCAAAGGGCGTCATGTACACCCACAGAGGCGCGTATCTCAACGCCCTCGCCGAAGCGGCACACGCCCAGCTCACCCCTCGCTCGGTCTACCTGTGGACGCTGCCGATGTTCCACTGCAACGGCTGGTGCTTCACCTGGGCGGTGACGGCCGCCGGCGCGAGGCACGTGTGTCTGCCGAAGGTCGATCCTCCGCTCGTCTGGCGGCTTATCGACGAGGAGAACGTCACGCATCTGAACGGAGCGCCTACGGTTCTCGTCATGCTCGCCGCCGATCCCTCGGCGAGTGTGCTCGCGCGGCAGGTGCTCGTGACGACGGCCGGCGCGCCTCCCCCTCCGGCCGTGATCGAACGGACCGAGGCGCTCGGCTTTGCCGTCAACCATGTCTATGGCCTAACGGAGACCTACGGGCCCATCACGATCTGCGAATGGGATCCCGCGTGGGACAGCCTGGGAGTCGAGGAGCGCGCGCGCCTGAAGGCCCGTCAGGGACTTCACTTGCTCACCGCCGATCGTGTCCGCGTGGTCGATGCGGACATGCGAGACGTTCCGGCCGACGGTGAGACGATGGGCGAGGTCGTGATGCGCGGAAACAACGTGATGAAGGGCTACTTCGCGAATGACGCTGCGACCGAGGAAGCATTTCGCGGCGGCTGGTTCCACTCCGGCGACCTCGCCGTGATGCATCCGGACGGGTACATCGAGCTCCGAGACCGTGCGAAGGACATCATCATCTCCGGCGGCGAGAACATCTCGACGATCGAGGTCGAGCAGGCGCTCGTGCGTCATCCGGACGTGCTAGAGGTGGCAGTGATCGCCGTTCCCGATGAGAAATGGGGCGAACGGCCGAAGGCGTTCGTGACGTTGCGCGAAGACGCAAAGCTGACGGAAGACGAGCTGATCGCGTTCGCCCGCGAGACGCTTCCGGGCTTCAAAACTCCGGATGAGATCGAATTCGGCGAGTTGCCGAAGACATCCACCGGCAAGATCAAGAAGTACGAGCTCCGCGAGCGAGAGCGAGCGGCCCGAGCGATGGTGTAGCCGATGGGCCGGTTCGATGACGTCTACCGGCGGTCGCTCGAGGACCCGGAGTCGTTCTGGGCGGAGGCGGCCGGCGCCCTCGACTGGGACGAGCCGTGGGAGCGCGTGCTCGACGACTCCCGCGCACCGTTCTACCGCTGGTTCTCCGGCGGGCGGATGAACAGCTGTTACAACGCACTCGACCGGCACGTCGATCGCGGCCGCGCAGATCAACCGGCGCTGATCTACGACTCGCCGGTGACGGAGACCGTCGCAACCTTCACGTACCGCGAGCTCCGCGACGCCGTCGCGCGCTTCGCCGGCGGGTTGGCCGCGCAGGGCGTCGAGCACGGCGACCGCGTGATCGTCTACATGCCGATGGTGCCGGAGGCCGTGATCGCGATGCTCGCGTGCGCGCGCCTCGGAGCGATCCACTCGGTCGTCTTCGGCGGCTTTGCAGCGAACGAGCTCGCAACGCGGATCGAGGATGCGAAGCCGAAGGTGATCGTCTCGGCGTCGTGCGGAATCGAGCCGGGTCGACTAGTGGCATACAAGCCGCTCCTCGACACGGCGATCGAGATGGTCGATTCGAAGCCGCCTCGTTGCATCGTTCTACAACGGCCGATGCTCGAGGCGGAGCTCGCTCCTGGCCGTGACATCGAATGGAACGACTCCGTGCGGGATGCAGATGCTGTGCCGTGCGTCCCGGTCGACGCGACGGACCCGCTCTACATCATCTACACGTCGGGGACGACCGGCCAGCCGAAGGGAATCGTCCGCGACAACGGCGGACACGCCGTCGCGCTCGGATGGTCGATGAAGAACATCTACGACGTCGATCCGGGCGAGGTCTACTGGGCCGCCTCCGACATCGGCTGGACGGTCGGCCACTCCTACACCGTTTACGCGCCACTCTTCCACGGCTGCACGAGCGTGCTCTACGAAGGCAAGCCCGTCGGCACGCCCGACGCCGGGGCGTTCTGGCGCGTGATCGAGCAGCACGGCGTATGCACGCTCTTTACGGCACCCACCGCCTTTCGAGCGATCCGCCAGCAGGACCCGGAGGGCGAGCTGATCCGCGAGTACGACCTCGCGGGATTCCGCGCCCTGTTCCTCGCAGGCGAGCGTTGCGATCCCGAGACGCTTCGCTGGGCCGAGGAGAAGCTGGGCGTACCCGTCATCGACCACTACTGGCAAACGGAGACGGGCTGGCCCGTCGTGGCCAACTGCGTCGGGATCGAGCCGCTGCCCGTCGTCGCGGGCTCACCGACGAAGCCGGTGCCGGGCTGGGATCTCCGCGCCGTGGGCGAGGACGGGATCGAACGTCAGGCTGGGGAGATCGGCGCACTCGTCGTGAAGCTGCCCCTGCCGCCCGGATCCTCGCCGACGCTCTGGAACGCCGACGACCGCTGGCGCGAGACCTACCTGGCCGAGTTTCCCGGCTACTACAAGACCGCCGACGCCGGCTACATCGACGACGATGGCTACGTGTTCGTCATGGCTCGCACCGACGACATCATCAACGTCGCGGGACACCGGCTGTCCACGGGGGCGATGGAGGAGGTCCTTGCGTCGCACGCCGACGTCGCGGAGTGCGCGGTGATCGGCGTCGCCGACGAGCTCAAGGGCCAGCTTCCGTTCGGCCTGCTCGTTCTCAAAGCTGGCGTGCAGCGGCCACCCGACGAGATCGTCCCCGAGGTCGTGCAGCTCGTGCGCGAACGGATCGGGCCGGTCGCGGCATTCAAGTCCGCGGTGATCGTGGAACGGCTGCCGAAGACGCGCTCCGGCAAGATCCTGCGCAGCACGATGCGTCGCATCGCGGACGGCGAGGAGTACACCACGCCCCCGACGATCGATGATCCGGCCATCCTCGACGAGATCGCCGCCGCACTCGAGCGGGCACGAGCCACGACCGTTAGCGGCTAGCGCGCAGAGCCGCTGAGGAGGCCGTGAGTGATATCAGCCAGCGGTTCGGGCTAGCGCTCCGATAGCCGCGATTTCTACGGGCGCGGCAAGGTCCGGAGGGCCTCTTCGGCTTCTGCCACCACCCTCCGCACGACCTCGCCCGCCGGCAGCACGGAGTCGATGAGGCCGGCCGCCTGACCCATCCAGATCAGGCCGGGTTCGGACTCCTCCGCGGCCTCGAGCGACTCCCATACGGCGTCGCGTCGCCTCCGGAGCTCCGGCTCGCGTCCGAGCCAGTCCGAGATGAAGGAGGTGCGGCGCACGCGCGTCCAAGCGCCCGGCCAATCTCGGCCGCTCAGCGAGTCGGGCACGGTGGTCACGATCGTGTCGTCGCCGCGGCTCGCGACGAGCGCCTCCTTGAACGCCGCCGGCAGCGGCGCCTCGTCGGTGGCCAGGAAGCGCGTCCCGAGCAGGACACCCGCTGCGCCGAGCGCGAGCGCGGCAGCCAGGCCGGCGCCGTCCGCGAAGCCTCCGGCCGCCAGAACCGGGATGGGAGCTACCGCCTCTACGACCTGGCGGACGACGACCGTGGTCGCCATCTCTCCCACGTGGCCGCCGCCCTCGTTTCCCTGCGCCACGATTACGTCGGCGCCCGCTTCCGCCGCCTCCACCGCATCCTCCACGCGGGGGACCATGTGCATCACTCGAATGCCGCGGTCGTGTGCACGCGCGAAGATCGCCGCGAGGTCCTGGTCGTCTCGCGGCCAGGCGGTCGAGAAGACGGCCGGCTCGAGCTGCAGAACCTCGTCGATCCGTTCTTCCGTCGCGTGCAGCAGGAGATTGATGCCGATCGGCTTCGACGTGATCTCGCGCGCCCGCGCAGCGATCTGGCGGACGCCTTCCTCCGGCACGAACGACGCGCCGATCACGCCGAGGCCGCCGGCCTCGGAAACGTGTCCGACGAGCTCTCCGCCCGTGTGTCCGCCGCCCATCCCGGCGCAGACGACGGGATGCTCCACGCCGACGAGCTCGGTGAAGGGCGTCCGGATCGACTCCAACGCAGCGTTACCAGGCAACCGGCAGAGCGACGAGGCTCCGAAACAGGGGGACCGGGCGCCATGACAGCTCCTCCGCGGGCACGGCGAGCCGCAGGTTCGGGAGGCGGCGGAGCAATGTTGTCAGCGCGATCTCCGTTTCGAGCCGCGCGAGCGGGGCGCCGAGGCAGTAATGGCTGCCGCGCCCGAAGGCGACGTGCTTGACGTCTTCTCGCGTGAGGTCGAGCACGTCGGGATCCGTAAAACGCGCGGGATCGCGATCCGCCGAACCAAGGATCACGATCACCGCATCCCCGCGACCGATCGTCTGTCCGCCGACCTCGAGGTCTTCGGCAGCCCAGCGCGTGAGGGCACGCTCCACGGGGCCGTCATAGCGCAAGAGCTCCTCGATCGCGCGCTGGATCACCGCCGGATCCGCCGTAAGCGCGGCCCGCTGCTCCGGATGCTGCAGCAATGCCAGTACCGCGTTCCCGATCAGGCTCACCGTGGTCTCGTGTCCAGCGACGATCAGCAGCGAGACCATGCTGAAGAGCTCCTGCTCGCTGAGCGTGTCGCCGCCGTCCTCGGCCTGGAGCAGCGCGCTGACGAGATCCTCGCCAGGGTCCTCCCGCCGACGCGCGAACAGCTGATGGAGATACGACACGAACTCGTCCATGAGCTCACCGAAGCGAGCGAGCGCCTCAGGCTCGAAGGCGGGAGTGACGATTGCGTTCGACCACACGCGGAAGCGGTCGCGGTCGGCAGCGGGTATGCCGAGCAGCTCGGCGATCACGGTGATCGGGAGCGGAAAGGCGAACTCGTCGACGACCTCCATCTCGCCTCTCGCCTCGACGCGATCGATCAGCTCATCTGCGATCTCCTGGATACGCGGCCGCAGCTGCTCGACCATCCGCGGCGTGAACGCGCGGGTGACGAGCCTGCGCAGGCGGCGGTGGTCGTTGCCGTCCTTGTTGAGCATGTGTTGCTCGAGGAACGCCATCGACTCGGGCATGCCGCTGGAGATCCGCGCCAGCTCCTCGCCCTCGAGGGCCAACGCCGGATCGCGCACGAAACGCCTGTCGTCGAGCAGAACGGCGGCCACATCCTCGTAGCGCGTTATGAACCAGATCGGCGACTCGCCGTTGAGACCGATCTGGCACAGAACCGGATCCTGTTCGCGCATCTCCGCGAAGATCGAGTACGTCTCAGTGCGGAAGCGGTCGCTGTACAGGTCGTACTTCCGCACGGACTCCATCAGCGCCAACGTAGTAGACAACGCTCCCTCATGCCGGACCTCAGTGGGTTGATCACATGTCCCGCTTTGATACTGGTCGGATTGGTAGTGCGAAAATCCGAGTTGTACTAGCCACCGCGCACCGTGGCACAATCATGTGGTGGCGTCGATAAGCTCCGCCTCCACGGCGGGGGGGTCAGCGGAACTCGTTCCGTTCGTTCCGCGGCTTACGGTCGAGTGGCTGCAGAAGAACCCTGACCTCCGCTGGCTCGAGCTGGAGGGGACGCTCTCGTTCGTCGACATCTCCGGCTTCACGGCGATGTCGGAGCGGCTGTCGAACGTCGGCCGCGCCGGTGCCGAAGAGGTGACGGAGGTG
>JBKPDB010000135.1:0-3268 GCA_046727655.1 Actinomycetota bacterium | reverse complement strand
GCGGCACGCGCACTCGGCGTGGCCGACGACGCCGTCAAGGTCGGTCTCGAGAGCGTCGACCGCGTTCCGGGACGCTTCGACGCCGTCGACGAGGGCCAGCCCTTCGTCGTCCTCGTCGACTACGCCCACACACCAGGGGCGCTCGAGAGCGCCCTCGAGTCCGCGCGGGAGCTCGCCCGAGGGCGGGTGATCTGCGTCTTCGGCGCCGGCGGCGACCGTGACCGCACGAAGCGCCCGTTGATGGGCCAGGTCGTGATGGAGCTCGCGGATGTCGGCCTGGTCACGTCCGACAATCCGCGCAGCGAAGACCCGGCAGCGATCGCTGCGGAGGTGGTGGACGGCCTCGATCTCGACGTGGAGCTCGATCGCCGGCGCGCGATCGAGCGCGCAATCGAGTCGGCCGAGCCCGGCGACGTCGTCGTGATCGCCGGCAAGGGCCACGAGCAGGGCCAGGAGATCGCCGGCCGCAAGCTGCCGTTCGACGACCGCGAGGTCGCGCGCGAGACGCTGCGCAGCTCGAGGACGCCGGTGTGATCCCGCTCGAGACGGACCTCCTGGAACGGCTCGGAACGCTCGACGCGAGGTCGGCGCAAGTCACGGGCGTGCAGGTCGACTCCCGCCGCGTCCTGCCGGGCGATCTCTTCGTCGCCGTCGGACGGGGCGCGGAGTTCGCCGGAGATGCACTGGCGCGCGGCGCAGCAGCGACGCTCCTCCCGGACGACGCGTTCGCAGCACTGGCCCGTATAGGTGCCGCCGTGCGCGATCGAAGCGATGCGCGCGTCGTCGGCATCACCGGCTCGATGGGCAAGACGTCGACGAAGGACATCCTCGCTGCGCTCTGCTCTCCCTCTGCGCGGACGATCGCCGCGGAGGCGAGCTTCAACAACGAGATCGGCGTGCCGTTGACGCTGTGCCGGCTGGAGCCGGACACCGAGGTCTGCATCCTCGAGCTCGCCATGCGCGGCTTCGGTCAGATCGCAGAGCTGTGCGGGATCGCGCGCCCGCAGATCGGCGTCGTCACGAACATCGGCCCCGTCCATCTCGAGCTCGTCGAGTCGATCGAGGGAGTGCTGCGGGCGAAAGGCGAGCTGGTCGCGGCGCTTCCGGTCGGTAGCACGGCCGTCGTCCCCGAGGACTTCCCCGTCGATCGCGACGACATCGACGTCGTGCACGTCGGCCCCGTCGAAGGCGAGGTCATCGACGGACGGACGATCGTGGGTGGAGTCAGCTTCAACTTCACCGCGCGCCATCAGGCGCAGAACGCGGCGACCGCGCTCGCCGCGGTCGACGCCCTCGGCCTGCCGCGTCCCGAGTCGGTCGACGTGGACTTCGCCCGGTGGCGCGGCGAGGAACGACAGCTTCCCGGCGGCGGCCTGCTGATCAACGACGCATACAACGCGAATCCCGTCTCGATGCGCGCCGCACTCGCCTACCTCGTCGAGCGTGCCGGGGACCGTCGCCGCGTGGCAATCCTCGGGGACATGGCCGAGCTAGGGAGGACCGGCCCGAAATACCACCGCGAGGTCGGCGAGGCGGCTGCCGAGCTTGGCATCGACGAGGTGCTCGCCGTCGGCGAGCTCTCCCGCGGTTACCTCATCGGGGGTGTCCCGGGCCGCTCGGTGGCCAATGTCCACGAAGCGCTGCGTGAGGTCGACGAGGTCGTTCGTCCCGGAGATGCCGTGCTCGTGAAGGCCTCGCGGGCGGTGGGGCTCGAAGCTGTCGCCGATGCACTGACCAGAGTTCCGACAGCGTGATCCGCGTCCTCGTCGCCGGCGTGATCGCCATGGTCGTGTCGATCGTCGTCGGTCCCAAATTCATTGCGTTTCTGCGCCGACACGAGTTCGGTCAGCACATCCGCGAGGAACTGCCTGAGGGCCATCGCGTCAAGCAGGGCACGCCGACGATGGGTGGCCTGCTCATCCTCGTCGTGGCGACGTTCGCGTTTCTCGCCGTCTCGAAGTACAAGGTGCCGGCCCTGTCGGTGCTGTTCGTCACGCTCGGTTGCGGCGCAATCGGCTTCCTCGACGACTTCATCAAGCTGACCCACCGCCGGTCCCTCGGCCTGCGCGGCCGCTGGAAGATGCTCTTGCTCGCGCTGATCACCGTCGGAGTCGGCTTCGCTGCCGATCACCAACATCTGCCGAAGAACGTCTTCATCCCGGTTGTGCACTGGACGGTCCAGCTCTCGTGGGGCTGGTACGTGCTGCTCTTCCTCGTCATCGCCGGCACCGCGAACGGCGTCAATCTCACGGATGGCCTCGACGGGCTCGCGGCGGGGACGGGAATCATCGCGCTCCTCACACTGACCGCGATCGCCGTCGTCACCTACATCCGCTCGGGAAACCCGGGCGGACGCTTCGACAGCCGGCTCGATCTCGCGATCGTGGGAGCGGCGCTCATCGGTGCCGCGATCGGGTTCCTCTGGTACAACGCGTTTCCCGCGGAGGTGATCATGGGCGACACCGGCGCGATGGCGATCGGGGGCGCGCTCGCGGCGATGGCGATCTTCACTCAGACGATCGTGCTGCTGCTCTTCATCGGCGGTATCTTCGCGATCGAGGCGTTGTCCGTGATCATCCAGGTGATCTCGTTCAAGTACTTCGGGCGGCGCGTCTTCCTGATGGCGCCGATCCATTACCACTTCGAGATGAAGGCGTGGTCGGAGACGAAGATCATGGTGCGCTTCTGGATCGTGACGGCGATCCTGTGCGCGGTGGGGTTCGCGCTCTTCTACAACGATTTCACGTTCTTCCGGCGCTGAGCGAGCCGCTGGACGACCGCGTTCTCGACGGTGCGCGCATTCGTGCCGGTGACAAGGTTGCGGACGTCGGCGTCGGAACCGGGTTGCTGACGCGGAGCGCCGCTGAGCGTGTTGGCCCAGACGGTGAGGTACTGGCGATCGACATCTCGGTCGACGCGCTCGAAGCGCTGCGTGCGAACACGTCGGCGCCGAACGTCTCGTACCTCATCGGCTGCGCTGACATCTTGCCGTTGATGGACGAGAGCGTCGACGTCGTCTTCACGCACAGGACCGGAGCTGCGAGCGAGACCTTTCGCGTCCTTCGCAGCGGCGGACGAATTTCGGTCTACGGCAATTCCGACGACGCGATTGGCGACCTCGAGCAGGTGTTCACGAGCGCAGGCTTCACTGATGTTCGGACCGACCTCGCGGAGTCGGTCGTCTACCTGACGGCGGTCAAGCGGTGAAGCTTCCGCGCCGGGCGCTCGTCGTCGGCCTTGCGCGCTCCGGCCAGGCCGCGGCTCTCGC
>JBKPDB010000134.1:0-4054 GCA_046727655.1 Actinomycetota bacterium | reverse complement strand
GGCGGGACGCCCTCCTCGTTCTCCCATCCCCAGGTGAAGACGAGGCGGTGGGGAGGGTCGAGCTCGACGAACTCGCCGCGGGCGGTATGTCCTGGGATCACTTCGCAGCGGTAGAGCCCGCCCGGTTGTGCGTCGAACGTGCAAGCGGTCCCCATCCAGTTCGTGGCCTTGTCGGGGTCGACGAGGAATTCCCACACCGTCTCGGGCCTTGCTGCGATCGAGAGCGTTCGCTCGACCGACGTTGTCTCAGTGGTTGCGTCCATGCTTCTTGCGCTCCTCCTTTTCTGCTTCGCGTTTGAGTACCTCGAGCCGGACGTCCCAGAACTCTTCGAGGAAGTCCCTGAGCTCAGCCAGCCCTTCGGGACGTGCCCGGTACAGGCGGCGTGTGCCGTTGCGTCGCTCGCTCACGAGCCCCGCCTCCTTCAAGACGTTCAGGTGCTGGGAGACAGCCGGTCTCGTGACGTCGAAGTTCGACGCGATCTCGCCTGCGCTGAGCTCGTCGTCTCGGACGAGCCTGAGGATCTGGCGCCGCCGCGGCGCGGCGATTGCTTTCAGCGCTGCCTCCACGGGCGAACTATTTAAGCAAATTCTTACGTAAGATGCAACTTAAATTACATCGACGATCTCGATCACCGACCAGGACTCCGGCTTCGACCCGCGGTTGACGAGATCCAAGGCGCGCTTCTGCCAGCCGTACTTCCGCCGCAGGAGCTGATCGATGCCCGGATCCGGGATCAGGCGCGCACGGCCGCCCAGGCGCCGGCCGCTCTCGCGGCCTCTGAAGTTCGAAGGCGCGACGAGGACGCGTGCATCACGTCGGAGCCGGCGCACCTTCCATGTCTTCGTCGCGCTCCAGACAAGTAGGCGCCGGCCGTCGTCGCTCGTCACCCACACCGGAGTCGAGACCGGCGTGCCGTCCCGCTTGAAGGTCGTGAGACTGATGTAACGCTCGCCGGCGAGGGAGCTGACCATTCTGAGCACCTCCTGGTATACGGCGTATACCGGGAGTGTACACCGTATACTCGGGGTGTGGCGAGGCTCGATCTCGACACCGTGGTCGACACTGCCATCGCGCTCGCCGATGACCATGGTCTCGAAGCCGTCACCTTGCGACGTATTGCGCGGCGGCTTGAGGTGACGCCGATGGCGCAGTACCGCTACGTCGAGAGCAAGGACGACTTGCTCGACGGCATGGCAGACCGGCTCTATGCCGACGTGATCGCCTCGAGCGGGGACGGCGGCTGGTGGGATTCGCTCGCCGAGCTCGCGCGGTCGACGCGGAGAGTCTTGCTCGCGCATCCATGGGCCGCGCCGCTCTTCGGGCGTCCGCTCACCGGGCCACATTCGCATGCGCTCGACGAATTGCTCAGGGATTCGTTGCGAAGCGCCGGCTTTTCGGCCGCCGAAGCGCGCGAGCTCCACGACCAGCTCAGCAACTTCGTCTTCGCGCTCGTCGCGCCGGAGCTGAGCGGAAAGCGGAACCGTGCCGCCTTCGAACGCGGGCTCGACCTGCTGCACGCGGGACTCGAGGCTCGGCGCAAGGGCTAGCCGGTCAGCGGCTCCCCGGTCTCGAGCAGCGTCTTGAGGCCACTGAGGATGAACGGCATGCCGCCGGCGATCTGCATGAACGTCGCTTCCCAGATCTGCTCGCGGCTAGCACGGATGAAGATCGCGAAGAAGTGCGACGGCTTCCGGGCCGGCGCGTCGACGTCGGCGAGCGTGGTGTCGGTGGCGGGCGAGATGTGACCGCTGGGTCACACTTTCTGACCGGTAGGTCACATGTCAACCGCGATGACCGCCGCTCCCGTGACCTCGCCCCCTCGGAGGTGTGCGAGAGCCTCGTTGGCCGCCGCTAGAGGAAACGGCCGTACGTGCGTGCGGACCGGGACCTGCGGCACAAGACGCAGGAACTCTGCGCCGTCGCGGCGCGTCAGGTTCGCGACGGACCGGATCGACCTCTCCTCCCATAGGAGCTCGTAAGGAAACGAAGGGACGTCGCTCATGTGGATTCCGGCGCAGACGACGACGCCGCCCTTCGCGAGCGAGCGGAGAGCCGTCGGAATCAGCTCGCCGACGGGCGCGAAGATGATCGCCGCGTCCATCGCTTCGGGCGGGGCCTCGTCGGATCCGCCCGCCCACTCGGCGCCGAGCGACCGCGCAAATGCCTGTCCGTCGGTGTCGCCGGCGCGGGTGAACGCGAACACGCGGCGTCCCTGCCAGCGTGCGACCTGCGCAATCAGGTGAGCCGACGCTCCGAACCCGTACAAGCCCACTACCGCCGCGTCGCCCGCCAGCCGCAACGCGCGATACCCGATCAGGCCCGCGCAGAGCAGCGGGGCCGCCTGCAGCGGCTCGTATCCATCCGGAATGCGAAAGCAGAAGCGGCTATCTGCAACCGCAGCTTCTGCATAACCCCCGTCGATGTCGTAGCCCGTGAACCTGGCACGATCGCAGAGGTTCTCGCGGTCACTGCGGCAGTAACGGCATTCGCCGTCCGTCCAGCCGAGCCAGGGAACCCCGACGAGGTCGCCTTCGGCGTATTCGTCCATTCCCGTTCCGAGAGCATCGACGGTGCCGACGATCTGATGTCCCAGGACGAGCGGGAGCTTTGGCCTTGTTAGCTCCCCGTCGACGATGTGTAGATCGGTGCGACAGACGGCGCAAGCGTCCACACGAACGCGGATTTGTCCCGATGCAGGCTCGGGAAGCGGCAACTCGGTGGCCGCCAACGGCATTCCGGGTCGGTTGAACACCATCGCCTTCACGACACGTCATCCGAAAACAGCGCGCAGTGCATTTGCAACCAATACAAGGTTAACCGGCAAGCAACCTTGACTTGTTTACGGACGCGTGACTGAAAGGAGGTCAATCGAAGCCCGCCCCATCCAATAGTCCAGTTGGGCTAAGAAGCTTTGCCGGTTGCGTTGAGTTTGCTGAAGACCTGTGCTTAGCTGAGTTCTGCGAGCAACGGCGCGTGGACCGAATGGTTCGCGGGGCGTCTCCACTGCGGCCCCACTAATTGGGAGGAGAAGAATGAAGCAGCCTGCGAATCTATTCGTGGGGGACGGGCGGCCGCCGCGACGGTGGCGACTGGCAGCAGTCGTAACCGCCCTTGCGGCGGTCGCGATCGCGCTGACTCCGGCCGGTTCGGCCAGCCCACCGTCGTCGGGGATCAAGCAGTACAACGTCTGCCTCGCGCGATCCGCGACTCCGGCGACTTGCGACACGTCGACGCTGCCCGGAGGTTCGACGGTTTCGCTGACGCTGACGATCACGAATGCGAACAGCAGCACCCAGTCGCTCGGGTCGATGAACCTCGACGGGCCGCTGGACACGAGCGGGAAGCCGATCTTCCCGATCAACCTCGACCCCGCCAAAGGACCGCTGCCCACGTTCCTGTCGGGGAGCGGGGCGTTCGGGACCAACACCTCCGGTGAGCTTCAACTTCAAGACCTCAACCTGGCCCCCGGCTCCCAGCTCAGCGTCTCGTTCAGCGTCACGACACCCTGTGCCGGCTCGGGGACGTGGAAGGCGCCTGCGAAGCAGTCGAACAGATTCCTCGGCACCGGGAACGACTTCACGCTGCTCTCGTCCAACGGCCTGACGTCGAGCGTCGGCAGCAGCAACTGCAAGCTCGTGTGGCTCTATCCGCCGAACCACGCGAACAGGGACGCCACGATCACGAACACCGCGTACACGCCGACCGTCGGCGGAGACGTGCATTACGTCTCGGTCGAAGCGGTCGGGAGCGACGGCGTCACTCCAATCGACGTGAACAGCGGCACGGCGAGCCTGAGCAAGACAGGCGGCACGTTCGACTGCGGCCCGTCGTGCGGGAGCTTCAGCGGGCTCACGTCGGCCACGTTCCAGCACGGCGTCGCGACGTTCCCGAACCTCAAGAGCGCCTTCACCGGAAGCGGCTTCACGCTGCAGGCGAGCGCGACCGGGTTCCAACCCACGCCGAACAGCGATCCACCGTTCAACATCTCGATCGACGGGAAGCCCTGCGATCCGGGCGCGTCCTGCTCGCTCTCGAACGAGCTGCTCGGAGGCA
>JBKPDB010000133.1:0-5348 GCA_046727655.1 Actinomycetota bacterium | reverse complement strand
ATCCGGATGTAGCTGACGCCGGAGTGCTCGAGCCCGAGCGCGACCCGCGCCATGCGCGACTCGAGATTCGGTGAGAGCCCGAAGTTCGGTGCCTGGTCGTCCACGTCGTCTTTCAGGTTGATGTGTGTGTAGTCGCTCATGGCGTCGATTTTCGCCCGCTGCTACAGTCAGATGCAATGAAGGAGCTGCTTCTGTAGGGAAGGGAGCCACCGCGGCGGAAGCCGGGCCAGCTCCCCACGGCCTCTCTCGCGAGAGGCTTTTTCGTTTCTGAGGACGGGACATGGACACGTACGACGCACAGAAAATCGAGACCAAATGGCAGCGCATCTGGGAGGAGGAGAACGCCTTCCACGCTCCCAACACGGGTGTCCCCGACGGGCGCGAGTACTACCTGCTCGAGATGCTGCCGTACCCTTCGGGGACGCTGCACGTCGGGCAAGTGCGGAACTACACGCAGGGAGACGTCCTGGCCCACTTCCATCGCCGCAACGGCCGCCGGGTCATGCGGCCGATGGGTTACGACTCGTTCGGCCTGAACGCGGAGAACGCTGCGATCAGAGACGGCGGTCACCCGAGGGACATCGTCGCGGAAAACATCACCCGCATCCGCGCGCAGATGAAGCGGATGGGCTGGGCGATCGATTGGGATCGCGAGGTCGCGAGCCACGAGCCCGAGTACTACCGCTGGACGCAATGGCTCTTCCTGCAGTTCCTGAAGGCCGGCCAGGCGTACCGCAAGGAGGCGCCGGTGAAGTGGTGCCCCAAGGACCAGACCGTCCTCGCGAACGAGCAGGTGATCAACGGGCGCTGCGAGCGCTGCGGCACCGAAGTGGAGTCGAAGAGCCTGGAGCAGTGGTTCTTCCGCTACACGACCTACGCCGACGCGATGCTCGACGAGATGGAGCTGCTGGAGTCGTGGCCCGAGCGCGTGCTCGCGATGCAGCGAAACTGGATCGGCCGTTCCGACGGTGCCGAGATCCTGTTCCGCGTCGACGAGCTCGACCTCGACATTCCCGTCTTCACGACGCGCCCCGACACGCTCTTCGGCGCGACCTTCTTCCTGCTCGCGCCCGAGCATCACCTCATAGCGAGGCTGGTCGAAGGAACGCCGCAGGAGCGCGAGGTGCTCGACTACGTCCGCCGCACGGCGGCGCGGAGCTTCGCAGAACGGGAGGAAAAGACGAAGGACGGCGTCTTCACGGGTCGGTACGTGACGAATCCGGCAAACGACGAGCAGCTCCCGATCTGGGTCGCCGACTACGTGCTGATGGAGTACGGGTCCGGCGCGGTCGGGGGTGTTCCGGCTCACGACGACCGCGACCACGAGTTCGCGCGTCGCTACGGCCTGCCCATCGAGACCGTCATCGTTCCCGCGGACGACGGCGAGCCCGAGCTTCCGTACGTCGTGAAGACCGACGCGGCGGTGCTTGCGAATTCGGGCCCGTTCTCCGGGCTGCCGGCACCGGAGGGTGCCCGCAAGATCGTCGAGTGGCTCGGCGAGCGGGGGAGGGGTCGTTCGGCCGTCAGCTATCGCCTGCGGGACTGGCTGATCTCGCGCCAGCGCTATTGGGGCTCTCCCATTCCGGTCGTGCACTGCGACCGGTGCGGGATCGTTCCCGTGCCCGAGGACGAGCTTCCCGTCCTCTTGCCGGAGATCGACGACTACACGCCGAAGGGCAAGTCTCCCTTGGCCGCGGCGGAGGACTGGATCCGCGTGGCCTGTCCGCAGTGCGGCGGCGAGGGTCGACGCGAGGCGGACACGATGGACACCTTCGTCGACTCGTCGTGGTACTTCCTGCGCTACTGCGACCCGCACGACGATCACGCTCCGTTCGATCGGGTCGCCATCGACGAATGGATGCCGGTGGACGAGTACATCGGCGGCATCGAGCACGCGGTGATGCATCTCCTCTATGCGCGCTACTTCATCAAGGTGCTGAACGACCTCGGTCTGGTCGGCTTCCGCGAGCCGTTTCCGCGGCTGTTCAACCACGGCTGGGTCGACATGGGCGGCGCGAAGATGTCGAAGTCGAAAGGGAACGTCGTCAGTCCCGACGACTTCGTGCGCGAGTTCGGCGCGGACGCCCTGCGCCTGTACATCCTGTTCATCGGCCCGGCGGATGCGCGCGTCGACTGGCAGGAGACCGGGTTGGAAGGAATGGCGAGGTTCCTGCGGCGTTTGTGGCGCGTGGTGTCGGAGGTCGCCGAGCTGCCCGAGACGCCGTCCGAAGGCCCGGTCGCGCACAAGGCGCACGAGACGATCGCAAAGGTCAGCGACGACATCGGGCGGCGTTTTGCGTACAACACCGCGATCGCGGCGATCATGGAGCTCGTCAACGAGATCGCCCGTGATCCCGGCGCGCCGGGTGCGCGGCTGGCGGCGGAGACGGCAGTGTCCCTCGTCCAGCCGTCGGCGCCGCACATCGCCGAAGAGCTGTGGGAGCGCCTCGGCCACTCGAGGCTGTGGGAGACGCAGTGGCCGGTACCGGATCCGAACCTGCTGCAGCGGGAGACGTTCGAGCTCGTCGTGCAGGTCAATGGCAAGGTCCGGGATCGGATGCAGGTGCCCGCCGACCTGCCCGAGGACGAGCTGATCGCGCGAGCCAAGGAGTCACCGAGGGTTCAGGCGCATCTGGACGGCGGCCAGATTCGCAAGACGATCGTCGTTCCTCGAAAGCTCGTCAACCTGGTAATCGGTTAGCGCGCCGCGGCGCGCGCGTCACGCCGAGTGCGCCGCCCGCTGGGCGGTGGCCGTCCCGGGTAGGCGCCGGCGGGTGATGAGCTTTCGGACGCGGCCGCGCTCGGCGTCGCCTCGGAGCCCGTTTCGGCGTTCAGCTTCTCGTTCGGCCTTCTTGAACGTCTCCCAGCGGTCTTGCTCGCCCTGGATCAGGAGCTCGTAGAGCATGTCGCCCTCCTCTTCGTTGGTGTCCTACGTACGACGAATCAGACGAGGCGATTTCGACATCGCGACTAGATGCATGTTTCGGCTCTCTCTCGTTACAGGCGCGTCACAGTTTCGTTGTCAATATTGACGACGTGCCGGATCTCGCAGCCGATCGCCGACGTCTGTTGCTCGGGGCCGTCGCCCTCGTCGTCGTGCTCGTGGTGGCCGGGCGGGTGTTCCTCCGTCACGATCGCGCGGCCGTGCCGCCGCCCGTGCGGCCGGCGGTGTCCAGCGCGCCGACGCGGGCGGCGAGGGGCGTATACGTCGACGTGGTGGGCGCGGTGCGAAGGCCTGGCTTGTATCGGCTGCGCGACGGCTCACGGGTCGCCGATGCGCTCGCGCGCGCAGGAGGCGTCACTGCGAAGGCCGAGCTGGAGCTCGTCAACCGTGCGGCGCTCGTCGCCGACGGCGAGCAGATCGTCGTGCCGCGGCGCGGCGCGGCCGTCGCTGCTGCGGGAGGCGGTGGGGCCGGCGCAGGGACCGGCGTCTCGACAGGGCCTGTGCATCTCAACTCGGCGACGATCGAGCAGCTCGATGCGCTCTCCGGCGTCGGCCCGGTCACCGCGCAGAAGATCGTGGACTACCGTGAGCAGCACGGCGGGTTCCGCTCGGTCGACGAGCTCGACGCGGTTCCAGGCATCGGACCGGCCCGCCTCGAGCAACTGCGCGGGGCGGTCGCACCATGAGCTCTTTCGTGACGCGGTGGTACTGGCAGCTGCTTGCCGGTGCTCTTTGTGCCGGCCTTGCCGGCGCGGACCTCGTTCGCGAATCAGGCGCCGCGATGCTTCTCGTTGCCGGTGTTGCCGCAGTGATCTCCGTTCTTGTCGCTGGGCAGGATCGTTTCGTCGCGCTCGCGTTCGCGCTCGTCGTCGCAGGCTGGTGGTGGGGAAGCGCGAGGCTGGACGCGCTCGACCGCAGCGAGCTCGAACGAGAGATCGGCCGCGCCGGTCGTGTGGAGGTGATCGCGGCGGCGCCCCCGCGACCCGGCCGCTTCGACGTCCGGGTCGAAGGGATCGCCGTCCGTTTAGAGGAGTTTCAGGTGCACGAGCCGGTCCTGTTGAGGCTGCCGCGCGGGCGCGCCCCTCCGCAGGGCGGTGTTCTCGAAGGGCTCGCCGAGGTCGCGAAGCCGCGCGGACCCACCAACGGGTTCGACGAGGCGACGTGGCTCCGGCGCCGTGGCATCCACGTGGTGCTGCGCATGAGCCACTTCAGCGTCATCGGAAGACGCGGCGGGCTCGGCGGCATCGCGGATGCCTTGCGCCGGCGGGTGCAGCGTTCGGTCGCGCGCGGCCTGTCGGGCGAACGCGCGGCGGTGCTCGAAGGAGTTGTCCTCGGCGAGGAGGGCGGGCTCTCGGAGGAGCTGCGCGCTCGCTTCCGGGCAGCCGGGCTCTATCACCTGCTGGCGGTGTCGGGCCAGAACGTCGCGTACGTGGCAGGCAGTGCGCTTCTCCTCGCGTGGCTCCTCGGGCTGCCGAGGATGCTCGGCCAGATCACAGCCCTCGCCTCGATCGTCGCGTACGTGCTCGCGGTCGGCCCACAGCCATCGGTCCTCCGCGCGGGCGTCGCCGGCGCTCTCGGCTGCGTCGCCTGGCTGACCGCGCGCGCCGCAGATCGCTGGCACCTGCTCCTCGTAGGGGCGATCGCATTGCTCGCGTGGAACCCGTACACGCTCCTCGACCCCGGCTTCCAGCTGTCGTTCGCGGCGGTGCTCGCCATCTTCGTCCTCGTTCCGCGCTTCACGGTGTTTCTCGAGGGTTACCCGCTGGGTCGGCCTCTGCGAACGGTGGTGGCGGTCTCCGCCGCTTGTGGGCTCGCGACGGCGCCGATCGCGTGGGCCCACTTCCACTCCCTGCAGCTGCTGACCATCCCGGCGAACGCCCTTGCGGCGCCGGTCGTCGCACCGTTGCTCGGGCTCGCGCTCGCGGGCGTCGCGGTCGCACCGCTTTCAGGGGGTGCCGCCTCGGCGCTTGCGTGGGCGAACGGCTGGTGTGCGGCGTACCTCGTGGCGGTCGCACGGCTCGTCGGCGGGTTGCCGTACGCACAGATCACCTCGACGCGTTCACTCCTGATCCTGCTCGGCTTTGCGCTCCTGGTCGCTGCCTATGCTTCGGGCGGACGTGGCAAGCGAGCTGAAACCCGTGTACCTCCTCACCGGCAGCGACCGGCCGAAGATCCAGCGCGCGCTCAAGCGGCTGCGCGACCGGATCGGTGACGGCGCGGCCGAGCTGCTTTCGGCCGACGCGGCGAGCGGCGAAGACGCAGTCGCCGCCTGCAACTCGATGGGTCTCCTCGGCGGAGGTCGAAGGCTCGTCATCGTCGAGGGCGTGGAGCGTTGGAAGACGGTCGACGTGAAGGCGGTGAGCGCCTACCTCGCGAGCCCCGCCCCGGACACGGTGTTGGCGCT
>JBKPDB010000132.1:0-14476 GCA_046727655.1 Actinomycetota bacterium | reverse complement strand
GAAGGAGCAAGAGCTGGAGCGCGCCGCCGTCGAGTTCGACGGGTCGGGAATCGTTTATGCGGCGACTCATGCAGACGCCGAGGCGGCGCACGAGGCGCTCGCCGCGGCCGGCCAGCGAGCGACGCTCTACCACGCCGGCCTCTCGCCGCGCGCGCGGCGGGAGGCGATGGCGGCCTTCCTCGACGGCTCCGCTCGCATCGTCGCTGCGACGGTCGCGTTCGGAATGGGCATCGACAAGCCCGACGTCCGCTGGGTGCTGCATGCCGACCCGCCGGCGTCGCTCGATGCCTACTACCAGGAGCTCGGACGCGCCGGCCGCGACGAGCAGCCCGCGCATGCACGCCTACTCTTCCGGACGGAGGACTTCGGCACCGCTGCGCATCTCACGTCGCGAAGCGTCCGGACCGACGTCGTTGCGCATGTCGCCGAGTTGCTGTCGGCGGGACGCGAAGTCGAACCAACGCGACAGCGAACCGCGGCCCTCGTCCGCCTCGTCGACCTCGGCGCGGCGGTCTGGGACGCGGACGGCGAGGTCCACTGGACCGGCGCCGTGAGCGTGCGCGCCGCGCTGGCAGCGTCCGAGACAGAAACCGAGCGAGAGGACGAGGTGGAGCGCTCGCGGCTCGAGATGATGCGCCGCTACGCCGAGCACACCGGTTGCCGACGCTCGTTCCTGCTCTCCTATTTCGGGCAGGACTACCGCGGTCCCTGCGGCAATTGCGACAACGACCGCCGCGCACCAACCGAGAAACCGATTGCCGAGCCTTTTGCTGTCGGCGAGCGTGTCGCGAGCGACCGGTGGGGCGTGGGCACGGTCCAGCGCTACGACGGCGATCAACTCACCGTCCTCTTCGACGATCACGGCTATCGCGACCTGCTCGTGCCGTTGGTCGTCGAGCGGCGACTCCTCCGGCGCGTTGCCTGACGTCGACGCGCAGGCCCACGACGACCGCTGGACCAACGGCCGCGCGATGCTGCGTGCGTCGGATCCGAGGATGGCGGCGTTAGTCGAGGCAGACCCCGGGCTCAACCCGGATCTTCTGTTCGACGGATGGCCGAGCGACCTGTGGGGTGCGCTGGTTCTGCAGGTGATCGGTCAGCAACTCTCGACCGCAGCCGCCCACGCGATTCTGGCTCGGCTCGAGGCGTTGCACGGCGGTCGGCTGCCGATGCCGGAGGAGCTGCTCGCAACCGACGACGCGACCCTTCGTCGGATTGGGCTCTCGAGGGCGAAAGCCGTATACCTGCACGACCTCGCCGCTCGCCTACTGGACGGTCGGCTCGACCTCGAGCATCTGCAGGAGCTCGACGACGATGCGGCCCGGGCGGAACTGACCCAGGTCAAAGGTGTCGGCCGCTTCACTGCCGACGGTGTGTTGATGCTGGCGCTCCGCCGACCCGACGTGTGGCCTGCAGCCGATCTCGCTCTCCGCCGGGCGGTGGAGCGCACCTGGGCGCTCGACCCGCCCGCTTCGGTTGCGCAGGTGGACACAATCGGCGAGCGCTTCCGCCCGTGGCGCACGCTCGCCGCCGCCTACCTCTATCGCTCCCTTTCTGGGTAAATAAGGGCGGGCGGCTTCGAAGCCGCCCGCCCTTCGTCTGCCCTACGCCACCAAGCGGATCGACGAGTCGCCGTCCAGCGCGCGCAGCCTGCGGATGCGCTCGCCGATCGGGGGGTGGGTCATGAAGAGGGTGGCGACGCCGCTCCGCGGAAGCGGGTTCACGGCGTACAGCGAGGCTGTCGCAGGATTCACGTTCATCGGCAGAGCCTGCGAGCCGCGCTCGAGCGTCTCGAGCGCGTTCGCAAGCGGCTCGGCTCGGCCGAGCAACTGCGCGCCGGTCGCATCCGCGAGGTACTCGCGCTGGCGCGACACGGCGAGCTGCAGCAAGGTCGCGGCGAGCGGTGCGAGGATGATCGTGGCGAGCGTCCCGATCAGGCCGAGCGGGCCCGAGTCCTCGTCGTCGCCTCCGAAGAGCAGCGAGAACTGGAGGATGTTCGCGATCGCCGAGATCGCGCCCGCCACCATCGCTGCGATCGACGAGACGAGGATGTCACGGTTTTTGATGTGCGCGAATTCGTGCGCGAGCACGCCCTTGACTTGATCGGGCGGCAGGTGCTGCAGCAGGCCCTGCGTCACCGCGACGGCGGCGTGGTTCGGGTTGCGACCGGTGGCGAACGCGTTCGGCTGCTCGGACGGGATCAGGTAAAGCCTTGGCGTCGGCACCTGCGCCCGCTGGGCGAGGTCCTGCACGATGCCTTCGAGCTCGGGCATCGTGCCCGGCTCGACCGGCTGCGCCCGACTTGCCTTCAGCGCGATCTTGTCCGAGAACCAGTAGCCGACAACGTTCATCAGCACCGCGAGGGCCACGAAGATGTAGAGCGCACCTCCGCCGATCACGAGGCCGATGGCGATGAGCAGCCCGGTCAGTCCCGCGATCAGCAGCCAGGTACGGGTCTTGGTCGCGAAGCGGGTGGCTGTGATGTTCATGTTGCTCAGAGTCTCCTTTCGACTGAGCGCCGTGGTTGACGATCAGCCGAAGGTCTCTCCCGCCTCGTGGTGGGGCCGGTGCGCCCGGGCCCATGCTTCGGGCCGTACTGACGAGCGTCACCCGTTCGGGGATACTGCCCCTCGGCGTCCCGATTGTAGCGATCGGCTAGCCGCTCGACGATGTCGCGGCCGTGCTGCCGGCTGCGGCGGCGCCGGCAGCATCCTCGGCGAGGCTGCGTACGACGAATGCCGCAAACAAGAGCAACGCGGGATCGACGGCCCCAAGGTCGTCGACGGTGACCTTGACCGGCCGCCGGCCCCAACCCTTCCCATCGAGGACGGCGAGCTCGCGCTCGTCGTCGGCAAGTGCGTAGCGCTCGCGCCAGGCGCTGCTTGGCCGCAGCCTGAGCTCTCGGCCGTTCCAGCGGAGTGTGCCGCCACGGCGCAGCGTGTTCGGCGCGAACTCGCCGACGGTTGTGCCGGCGGTGCCCGTCGCCACGATTCCGCGCCGCCAAAAGCCGGCCCGGGCGAACTGCCACGTCTTTCCGTCGGCGTCTGCGGTCGCGGCGCGTGAGAACAAGCCTTGCAGGCGTAAGGCGCCGACGCCGGCGAGGGTGTACAGGCGCCGCTCGCCGGGCGTCCGCGTGAGCTCGAGATCTGGCATGGCTCGTCAGCGTGCCACACGGGCGCGGTCCGTCAGAGCCGCAGCCGGTAACGACGCGCGACCGGGCGCAGGCGTCCATCGAAGCGAACCCTCACCACCGCGGTGACGACGCCACGCACGCGGCCCGCATACCGCATCGCGAAGACTGTGCGGGCTCCCGGGAAGAGCTCGCGCGGCCCGCCGAAACGTAGGCGCGATACAAGTCGGCCGCTGCGGACGAGGGTCACGGTGACACGACCACCAAGCTGCTCTGTGACGTTGCCGCGGTTGGCGACGGAGACCAGGAGGTCGCGAGCTTCTCCGTGGCGGCGCACGCGAAGACCGTGCAGGGCCAGCCGCCGGACGATCCGACCGGGCACCCGGACGCGAATGCCGACGCCGAGGCGCACACGGACGGCGAGGCGCGTGCGGCTCAGCGGCCGTGCAACGACGAGCACCAGCAGTCGGTGGTCGCCGGGGCTCGCAAGGCCGTTTGCCCCGACGCGGAGGGTGACGGCGGTTCGCGAGCGCGCGGGCACGACGAACCGTGTGGGCTGGACTCTAAGCCAGTCCTTCGTCGCGGCCAAGCGGTCGAGCGACCTCGGTGCGACAGCGACGACTGTGCGTTCGCTGCCGACGTTGCGCACTTCGATCGTCCGCGTCGCCGGCGCAACGAGCGCCATTCGCGCCGGCGAGACCGAGAGCGCGACGGGCGGGACTCCGCCGCCGACGGCTTCGGCGGCGGAGTCTGGCCTGAGTACGAGGACGCTTCCCACTGCGAGGACTTGCCTCAGCGTCATCGGGCGAGGACGGTGAATGTCACGGTCGCGGCGTATCGGCCGGTCGCAACGAGCGGTAGCGGGGACGAGAATCCGATTCTCGTCGCCCAGATGTCTCCGCTCCCGGCGCTCGGCGCATCCTTCGTGCCGACGGTGAGTGCGCCGGCGGGCGGAATGGGGATCGGGACGAGGCTCCCGCCGGCGAGCGGCGGTCCGAGCGTTGCTCCAGACGGTGCGGTCGCGGCAATCGCGAGAGGGAGATCCCGTGGAGCGAAAGCCGTCCGGGCGACTGCGAGTGAGTAACCAGCGAGGTTGTTACTCGACACCGTCACGTTCTCGGGAAGTGGGGTCGGCGTCGAGCCTGCGGCCGCGGTGCCGAAGCTCAAAGAGCTGCGATCGAGCGAAACCGACAGAACGGACGCGACGTCGAGGTCGACGTTCACCGCGGCGGTCGCGCCTCCAGAGGCAGTGCCAGCGCACGCGTGCACCGGCGAGGCGGAGTTCCGCGGATCGGGTGTCCCCGTCGTGAAGTCCGTTGCGTTCTGGCCCGTGTCGGCACAGCCTTCGTCGGCGCGACGTACGGCCGCTGTGTTGGACGGCGCCGGCGCGGAGCCCGCGCCCTCGAAGTCGGTCGCATCGCCGTAGCCGACTAAGTCCTCGACGAGCGGGTTCGCGGAGCAGCTTCCTGCCGACGCGCCGCACGTGAGCGCGGTGGCACCGTGGACGAGTGCGATCTTGCCGCTCGTGGCGGCGAGATTGCTCGTACCGGTTGCGTCAGGAGCAGGCAGCGGCGACCCGACGGTCCCGCTCGACGCAAGCTGGATCAGGTAGTACCCGCCGGCCCGGACCGTTCCGGACAGCGATGTGGTCTGCCAGCTCGTGCCGGCGGCTGTCGCGTACTGGACCGTCCAGTCCGAGAGGTCGACGGCCGCTGCGCCGGCGTTGAAGAGCTCGACGTAGTCGTTCCGAACACTGGCACCGCTGTTGCCGCCGCCGCCGTAGACCTGGCTCACGACCAGACCTGAGGTGGACGCACGGGCCGCGGTAGGAAGGAAGAGGAGCGCCGAGAGCAGCGCGAGCAGGAGGGTTTTCGGCATGAAGTGCTCCGATCAGTCGAAGAACGGGTCGCCGTCCTGGATAGACGAGACCGGCTGCCGCCGAAAGTGTCCGTTCGTGTTCCGGCGCACTGTCGACACGTTGTGGTCACGCCGCCGGCCGCCTTGTCGCGTCCTTGCGGCCGCTCTCTAAGATCACGCGCGCACAGATGGAGCTACGCATTCTCGGCCCGTTCGGAGTGATCGCTCATACGCCAGCCAGAAGCGCTCGGCACGTCGTCGATGCGCGCGCGTCGCTCGAGAGGGAGACCGCACGGCATGATCCGACAGCCCCACGCGATTCTCAGACCGAACGGAGGTAGACCATGGCAGAGAGTGGCGGTGTCTGAGGCGTGAACACGACGCCGAAACTAAAGCTCGGCGAGACCGAGGTGGCACGTATCGGGCTCGGGACGAATCGACTCACGAACACGCGGGGGCACGTTGGCTTCGTGAAAGAGGCCGTCGCCGCCGGAGTCAGCCACATCGACACCGCCCATACCTACACCGGAGGAGGCAGCGAACAGACGATCGGCGACGCTCTCTCGGCCGTTTCGGATGGATACGTCGTGGCGACGAAAGGGGGATTCCGAGCCGGAGAAGGTCGGCCGGAGACGCTTCGGGCTCAAGTCGAGGAGAGTCTTCGCCGGCTGCGAACGGACAGCATCAGCCTCTACTACTTGCACCGGGTCGACCCCGAGACGCCGCTCGAGGAAAGCCTCGCTGCGATCAAGGAGTACTGCGACAGCGGGAACATCCGCCACGTCGGCCTCTCCGAGGTCGGCATCGACCAGATCGAGCGGGCCCGCGAGATCGTGCCGATCACGGCGGTCCAGAATCAATACAACCTGTCCGAGCGCCGCTACGAGGACGTCGTCGACCACTGCGCCGCCGAAGGGATCGTATTCGTGCCCTTCTACCCGCTGCGCGGTGACGGCGGCAATACGCTCGTGGAAATTGCGGAACGACACGGCGCGACGCGCGCGCAGATCACGCTTGCCTGGCTGCTCAGACGCTCGCCGGTAATGCTGCCGATCCCGGGCACGCTCTCGCTCGACCACCTGAAGCAGAACCTCGCGGCGCTCGAGATCGAGCTGAGCGACGCGGAGTTCGAGTCTCTGCGATAAGACGGTCTAGAGCGCGATCCCCGAAACCGGATGCGGCACGTAGGGCTCCTCGAGCCTCGCGATCTCCTCGTCGCTGAGTGACAGCTCAGCCGCGTCGAGCGCCTGCTCGAGATGCTCGAGCTTCGTCGCCCCGACGATGGGCGCCGTGACGTCGGGTTTGTGGAGGAGCCAGGCGAGCGCCACCTGCGCCGTCGAGAGACCACGCGCTTCCGCAACCTCGGCGGCGCGGTCGATCACCGGGAAGTCGAGATCGGGCCGGTAGAGGGAGTCGAGGAACGGATCGGTCTTGGCACGCGTGGTCAGCTGCTCCCCTGCGGCCGTGCGGCTGCCGGCGAGCAGCCCTCGTGCGAGGGGGCTCCACGGGAGTACGGCGACGCTCTGGTCGCGGCACTGCGGAATCATCTCCCGCTCTTCCTCGCGGTAGATGAGGTTGTAGTGGTTCTGCATGGAGACGAAGCGCGTCGGAGCTACCTGCTGCGCCTTCGCGAACTGCCACGCCCACATGCTGCTGGCTCCGATGTAGCGCGCCTTGCCGACCCGGACGACGTCGTGCAGAGCCTCCATCGTCTCTTCGATCGGCGTCGACTGATCCCAGCGGTGGATCTGGTAGAGGTCGACGTAGTCCAGCCCGAGCCGCTGTAGCGAACAGTCGATCGACGCCACGATGTGTTTCCGCGACAGCCCGCGGCCGTTCTCCCCGGGCATCGTCCGGCCGTTGACCTTCGTGGCCACGACGTATTCCTCACGCATGCGGAACAGCTTGGACAGGAGACGTCCTGTGACGACCTCGCTCTGGCCGCCGTTGTAGACGTCGGCGGTATCGAAGAAGATCACGCCGCTCTCGACGGCGCGCCTGACGATCGGCTCGGCCGCTTCCTCGTCGAGGGCCCACTCGCGGCTCTCGTGTTTGCCGAAGCTCATCATCCCGAGACACACGCGTGAGACGCGCAGCCCTGTGTTGCCGAGATTTGCGTATTCCATGCCGTCTCTCCTTTCGGGTTAGCCGCGAACCCTAAGTCGGTTCAGGCGCCGATGACTTTGTTCTCGTACGGTTGTCCTTACTGCGATGGCCTCGTACACCGTCAACGACCATGCGGTTGCGCACGCGAAGCGGCTGATCGACGCGCGCCAGTACGTGCTCAGGAGCGTCTGGAACGAGGTGCAACCGAAGGCCGCCGACGAGAACGCGTATCTGGAGTCGCACTCATGGGACGAGTACTCCGCCTGGCATCTGGGACTGACCGAAGGGTTGAACGACGAGACCAAAGCGCGATACGCGTTCGTGTACGGGGACTTCCGGCGTCTCCATCGGATGGGGCTCATCGCCTGCCACTACCGGGCTGCAGAGTGGCGTCACAAGGACATCGAGCTCGCGGCCCACGAGCTCCTGTAGTACCTCGACAACAAGAGCGGCTGACGCTGTCTGCCACACTGAGAGCGTGCCCGTATCCGTCCTGGAGTCGATGGGAGTCAAGGATGCGCTCGAGCGCGTCAACGTGCCGAGCTACGTGATCGATGCCCAGGGCGTGATCCGTTGGGTGAATCCCGCCGGCGAGCGCATTGTCGGCGACGTTCGCGGCCGTCGATTCACGTCCGTCGTCGCTCCCGAGGAGACGAGTCGCGCGCAAAGGATGTTCGCGCGAAAGATCGTGGGGAACGAGTCGGTCACCGACGCCGGGGTGGTGGTGGTCGGCCGTGACGGGGGTCGCGTCCCGGTCGAAGTGAGCTCGATACCGCTCGTCTGCGGCGAACATGTTGTGGGCGTCTTCGGCCAGGTCTCTGATGTGGCCGAGGAGCCTGTTCCGCACCCGGAGCTCCACCTGACGCCGCGTCAGGCCGAAGTGTTGGCGCTGCTGGAGCGTGGCCTCACGACGGCTCAGATCGCGGAGGAGCTTCATGTGTCTCGAGAGACCGTGCGCAACCACGTCCGGCACATGTTTCGTGTAGTCGGGGTCCACTCCCGCCTCGAGATGGTGGCCGCCGCCCGCGGCAATCTCGCCATCGGCTAGCAACCGAGGCAACCGTACACGCCCTCTATCTCCTCCGGCACGCCAAGTCGAGCTGGGACGACCCGACGCTCGCGGATCGTGAGCGGCCGCTCGCACCAAGGGGCCGCCGGGACGCGAAACGGATCGCCGAACACCTTCGCCGGGTCGGCGTCCAGCCCGAGCTCGTCCTTTGCTCCACCGCCGCTCGCACACACGACACGCTCGACCTGTTGCGGCCCGCACTCGCTACCGCGACGGTCGTGCTCGAGGAGGGGTTGTACGGCGCCTCGGCCGAGGAGCTGCTCGCGCGGATTCGACTCGTGCCCGACTCGGTCTCGTCCGTGATGCTGATCGGACACAACCCGGGCCTCCACGAGCTCGCCGTAACCCTCGCCTCGAGCGGTGACGAGCTGCAACGGCTCGAGGCGAAGTTTCCAACCGCCGCGCTCGCGACGCTCTCTCTGGCCAAGACTTGGAGTCAGGTGGCGCCGGCGGGCTCGACGCTCGAGGCGTTCGTCGTGCCGAAACAGCTTCGCTGACTTTACGCAGATCGGAGGCCCTTGCAGCGCAGCTTGACACGCGCCTATTCAAACGTTGGTTTGATCTCATGAGTGATCAAGTGGCGAAGGGCGCGTTGTTCGATGCCTTCGCGTCGGTCGCGGCAGCGCTCGGAAGTGGACGTCGCGCAGAGATCGTCGATGTTCTCGCGCAGGGCGAACGCTCCGTAGAGGACGTGGTCGTCGAGGTCGGGCAAGGCTGCCGGTCGAGCTCGCGAGCTAGGAGGGACCGATGATCCTTCGACGGTTCCTCTACGCAGGAGATCGTCGCCGCCAACCGCTCGGGCGCGTGCCCACGCGCGCATGACTGCAGCAGTTCGGCTCGGCCTGCGAGAGAACGCCGGTCAATTCGCTCTCCTGGTCGCGCTCAACGGGCTTGTCGGCGCAATGGTCGGCGTCGAGCGCAGCGTCCTACCACTAGTCGGCAAGGAAGATTTCGGCCTGCGCTCGACCTCCGCGGTGCTCGCCTTCGTGGTTGCGTTCGGTGCGGCCAAGGCGTTCACGAATCTCGCCGCCGGCGCGCCTCGCCGAGCACGTGGGCCGCAAACGGCTGCTGGTCATCGGCTGGACGGCGGCGCTGCCGGTGCCGCTGTTGATCGCGCTGGCGCCTACATGGTGGTGGATCGTCGCGGCGAACATCCTGCTCGGCGTGAACCAAGGTTTGGCGTGGTCGATGACGGTGGTGATGAAGATCGACCTCGCCGGGCCCAGGCGCCGGGGGCTTGCCCTCGGACTGAACGAGTCCGCCGGCTACCTCGGAGTCGCCGCGGCGGCGTTCGCGACCGGCGCGCTTGCTGCCAGCTACGCACCGCGGACGGTCGTCTGGGTGGGCGCGGCCGTGCTCGCGGCCGCGGGACTGGTGGTGAGCGTTGCGTTCGTTCGCGACACCGGCGAACACGTCCGGCTCGAGGAAGGCGCGGGTCGCGGAGAGCAGGCGGCATCGTTCGGTGCGGCCTTCAGGGACGGGAGTTTCCGCGAGCCGGTTCTGCGCGCGTGCAGCCAGGCGGGGCTCGTCAACAATCTCAACGACGCGCTCGCCTGGGGCCTCGCCCCGTTGTTTCTCGCCGCCCACGGCGCGAGTGTCCGTCAAATCGCAGTCGTCGCCGCCGCCTATCCGCTCGTCTGGGGAGCGGGCCAGCTCGTGACCGGCTGGCTCTCCGATCACGTCGGCCGCAAGCCGCTCATCAGTACGGGGATGCTGCTGCAGGCAGGCGCACTCGCCCTGCTCGTCGCCGGCGACGGCTCTTTGGCACCCTCCCGCGCCGCGGCCGTGTTGCTCGGTGTCGGCACCGGGATGGTCTACCCGACTTTGCTCGCGGCCGTTTCCGACACGGTCCGGCCGCGCGAACGCGCACGAGCAGTCGGCGTCTACCGCTTCTGGCGTGACTTCGGTTTCGTCGTCGGCGCGGTGATCGCCGGAGTCGGCGCCGACGCCACCTCTGCGTCGACGGCGATCATCGTTGTCGCTGTGCTGACGGCGGCGAGCGGTCTCGCTGTCGCCGGGACGCCGTGGACGGCGCGCGCGCGGCTGCAGCCACAGGCCGCCGACTAGGAAGAACCAGGTGAATAAGTCGCCGCGGTGCACTCTTGAGGAGTAGCCGAGCGCGAGATACCGTCCGCCAGGCGGCGTGACTGAAGGAAAGCTTCTGCGGCGGTTCTATACACCTAGGCCGGCCGGCCCGACCACTCGTGTCGTCGACGCGGTCCTCTTTGTGGCCGTCGGGGGCGTCTATGTCGGGGCTGCGAAACTCGGGCTGGCGCTGTCTGTAGCGGACGGTCTGATCACGCCGGTGTGGGCGTCGACAGGAATCGCGCTCGCGTCGATGATCCTCTTTGGCCGCCGCCTCTGGCCGGCGATTCTCGTCGCAGCGTTCATCGCAAACGCAACGAGTGGTGCCTCGGTTGCGGTTGCCGTCGGGATCTCGGTCGGCAACACGCTCGAGGCAGTTGTCGGAAGTGCGCTCTTGGCACGCGCTCGCTTCCGCCCGGAGCTCGATCGGGTGCGAGACGTGCTCGCGCTGATCCTGCTCGGCGCAGTCGTGAGCACTGCGGTCAGCGCGACGACTGGAGTCACCGCTCTGTGGATCGGGAACGATCTCTCGGGCTCCTACGGTTTCTCGTGGTTCCTCTGGTGGTCGGGCGACGCAATGGGTGACTTGCTGGTCGCGCCGTTCTTGCTCGTGCTGTTCACGGTTCCGCTTCGTTCGGTCGTCCCACGTCCGAAGTGGGTCGAGGCGACTGCGCTGCTCGCCCTGTTCGCCGGGCTGAGCGCCTTTGTCTTCCTCGAGGGCTACTGGCGCTACCCGCATCTCCTCTTCCCGCTCTTCATTTGGGCCACGCTGCGCTTTCGCCAGGTCGGCGCAGTGACAAGCAGCATCGTCGTCGCGACGGTCGCCATCGCGGGCGCTGTCAGCGGGAACACTCCGCTCAGCGACGCGGGCCCAACCGAGGTCGTGCTGATACTCGAAGGCCTAGTCGCCGGAATCACGATCAGCGTGCTCATCCTCGGTGCCGCGATTGCCGAGCGTGCCGACGCGGAGGACCGACTTGCCGAGGCGCAGGAGGTCGCGCACGTCGGCAGCTGGTCGTGGGACATCGACACCGACCGAGTTGCATGGTCGGCCGAGCTCTACCGTCTGTACGGGATCGCGGACGGCACCGCGATGACCTACGAATCGTTCCTCGACGCGATCCACCCGGACGACAGAGACCGAATGCGCCGCGCCGTCGAGCAGGCACTCGTCGACGCGAGGCCGTTTGCCCGTGATCACCGTGCCGCTACCCCGGACGGGCACGTGCGATGGCTCCACGGCCGCGGACGGGTTGTTCTCGACCCGAGCGGGAGGCCGGCCCGAATGCTCGGGACAGCACAAGACATCACCGATCGGAAGCGGTTCGACGAGCTCCGCGACACGATCCTCAGCGCCGTCTCGCACGAGCTGCGCACGCCTCTTACTGCGATTGTCGGCTTCGCGCAGACGCTGAAGGAGCGTAGGCTCGAGCCGAAGCTGCGAGCTGTCCTGATCGACAACGTGTTCGTGCAGGCGCAAAGGCTCGAACGATTACTCTCCGACCTTCTCGACCTCGACCGCCTGCGCCACGGCTTCGTCCGCCCGCGATTCACCCAGACCGACATCGCCTCCCTCGTCGAACAGGTGGTCGCGACGCATCGCGACCACGTGCACCCGATCGCGCTTCGAACCCAGCTTGCACACGCCGCCGTCGACGCGCCCAAGGTCGAGCGTATTGTCGACAACCTGCTCGTGAATGCCGTGCGCCATACGCCGATCGGGACGGAGATCGCCGTCCGGGTTGAGCCCGACGGCGGCGGCGTTGTGATCGCCGTCGACGACCGAGGTCCCGGTGTCGCGCGAGAGGACCGCGAAGCCATCTTCGAGGTCTTTCGCCGTGGAGCTCGATCCGATCACGTCGCGGGCACGGGAATCGGCCTCTCGCTCGTCGCACAGTTCACCGCGTTGCACGGAGGCCGTGCCTGGGTCCAGGACAACCCGGGCGGTGGTGCCTCTTTTCGCGTCTTCCTTCCCGAGCACCAGCGCTAGCCGGTTCGCGAATCGCGGCAGCCGACGTTCAATGGGGGTGGTCGAGGCCGTCGGCAGGGGGAAGTTCGCAGGGTGCACGCGCAGGTCGCGGACGAGCCAGCGGGCTGCCAGGCTGACCGCCACGAGCACGCCGACTAGTACGGCTGTCTCGTTTGTTCCGTGGTGCCGTCCCAACTCGACGACGGCCACGAGGGCGGCGATCGCGATCAGGCTGAGAGCGATCACGCGGTGGAAGCGGCCGGCCTCCGAGTGCGGCCAGGGGTCGAGTGGCCGAACGATCTCCCGCCCGTGGTCCGAGTCGGTGCAGCGCTCCTTGACGGGGCAGGCGTTGCAGACGTGTGCGCGCGCCCGATAACGCACGAGCCGACGCTCGTGGTCGAGGTGATGTGGCCACAGGTGCTCGCCCTCGGGGCAGCGCCAGTGGTCGCGGTCGGCGTCGTAGACGAAGCCGGCGGTGCGGAAGCGGAGCGCGCGTCGGTGCGTGTACGCCGAAAGCCATTCGAGGAGGAATGCGGAGAGCAGCAGGAAGCTCGCATAGCCGGCCGCGAGAATGGTTTCCGGGCTCACGTGATCCTCGCAGCGGCGGCTTCGTCGGCGCGGATCCCCGCAGTGCCTTCGGGCTCGTGGATCTCGGTGAAAAGGATGTCGTCGGGCTCCTCGAGCGCCACGCGTTTGACCGTGTGGCGGATGCCGAGGTAGGCAACATAGAGCGCCGGAATTGCGCCGCCGATGATGAAGACGACATCGCCGGGGAAGCGCAGCCACTCGATCACGGTGTTCGTATGGTTGGTCAGGAACTTGAGCTGCCGCGCCTCGAAGTAGCCGTCACCGACCCCCTTGTAGAGCTGCAGGATCCCGAGCGGCAAGAGCGTCGCAAAGCACATCCAGGCGAGTCCGAGGTTCGTGGCCCAGAAGCAGATCCGCGCCCACCGCTCCGGCCACCGTTCCGCCGGGATCAAGTAGCGCAGGCAGAACATCGCGAGACCGAGCGCGAGCATCCCGTAGACGCCCATCATCGCCGCGTGGCCGAGGTTCGCCGTGAGCGCCGTGCCGATCTCGTAGTAGGAGACGATCGGCAGGTTGATGAGGAAGCCGAAGATGCCGGCCCCGAGGAAGTTCCAGAAGCCGACGGCCACGAGAAACATCACTGCCCAGCGGTGTGGGAACGGTATCTGTGAGTGTGACTCCTGGGCGGCGCCCAGCTGCAGGAACGACCACGCCTCGACGGTGAGGAAGGTCAGCGGGATCACCTCGGCGGCAGAGAAGAAAGCTCCGAGCGCCATGTGCTCGGCCGGCTCGCCGGAGAAGTAGAGGTGGTGCATCGTGCCGATCACGCCGCCGGCCGAGTAGAGGATGATGTCGAGGAAAACGACGGTGAGGGCGATCCGCTCGCGCGCTACGCCGAGCAGCACGAACATGTAAGCAACCATCACGGTCGTGAACAGCTCGAGGAAGTCCTCGACCCACAGGTGGACGACCCAGAAGCGCCAGAACTCCGTGGTCGTGAAGTTCTCGCCGGTGCGTGCAATCAAGCCGACCGCGTAGAAGGCCGGGATAGCGCAGGCGGCGAGGAAGAAGAGCCAGGGCATGTTGCCGGGGTGCTCGCCGCGCAGGCGCAGGCGGAGCACGCGCCAGAGCATCACCACCCAGACGATCAGCCCGATCGAGAGCAGGATCTGCCAGAGACGGGCGAGGTCGAGGTATTCGAAACCCTGCAGTCCGAACCAGTTGCGGGCCGCGCTCTCGAGGACTCCGTGAACGCCGAGGTAGGAGCCGATGAGAGTGCCGAAGACGACGACCGCAAGCGCCCCGAGCAGGCCGAAGGCGAGCTTGCCCTGGTGCTTGGGTTCGCGCCTGGCGATCATCGGTGCGAGGAAGATCCCGGCAGCGACGAACGAGGTCGCGACCCAGAAGATCGCGAGTTGCACGTGCCAGGTCCGCATCAGGTTGTAGGGAAAGAGGCGTGCGAGGTCGAATCCGAAGAAGCTCGTGATCTCGGCCCGGTAATGCTGTGAGGCCGCGCCGACAAGTGTCTGGATCAAAAAGAGCGCTGCCATCACGAAGAAGAACCACGCGGTCGCCCGCTGCGCAGGCGTCAGCGCGACATCGCCGGGGGAGCGGAAGGTGAGCGTTGCCTGTTCGCGCCCCTGCCAGCCGAGCCTGCCGCCCCAGCGCCCGAACGCCCCGAAGAGCAGCCCGATTCCGCCGAGCAGTGCGATCAGCGACAGCACCGACCAGA
>JBKPDB010000131.1:0-4988 GCA_046727655.1 Actinomycetota bacterium | reverse complement strand
AACGGCCGGATCTCCACCGCTCCGCCCAGCCGAGCGGCCGGGATCCGCGACGCAAGTTCGATCGCCGCGTCGAGGTCGTCGGCCTCATAGAAGAGGTAGCCGCCGAGCGCCTCTTTCACAGCAACGAACGGCCCATCGGTGATCAGCGTGCGCCCGCCCTCGACCCGCACCGTCGTCGCCGTCTCGGGCGACTCCATCCAGACGCCTGGAGTCACGCCCGAGGCGGAACTGATCGCCTGGTAATCGGCGGACACGCGCTGCTGCTCGTCCTCGGAGAGCCGCTCCCACTCCGATGTACCCGGCAGCGGGCTTTCGCCGTGATGGATCAACAGCATGTACTTCATCCGCTCCTCCTCAAGTCGATGGTCGCCCACTAGACGGATGAGCGGCGCCTTGAAGGACAGATCGCGCTCACGCCGACCCTCGCAGCGTCGCCAGCGCCTTCTCGATTCGCCGGATGCGCGTCTCGGGCTTCTTGGCGGTCTCGATTTCGCGGACAAGCTGCCGTTTGCGGCCGTCGGGCAGACGGACGTAAACGGCGCGGGCGATCGCATCGGCGTTGAGGGCGCGCGCGAAGTCAGAGGGCTCGACCACGATCCGGGGCTCGCGATCGAATTCGACCTCGACCTCGACCTCGTCGCCGATCTCCACACCGGCGGCGCGCCGGTTGGCGTTGCTGAGGCCGAGCAAGTAGCGGCCGCGCATGATCGCGACTCTGCTCTTCCAGGAGTGACCGTTGATCGTGATCGTGACCGGCGGCCGCTTGCCCTGACCAAGCGACTCCACAACCTCCGGGGGAACCTCCAACCCCCTCATGGGCTCCGGCGGCTCAACGTACGTTCGGAACTTCATCTTGTCGTCTCCCTTCAGGTCCAGTCGCGGTCATGATTCGCTCCTCCTCAGAGGGGTCACGGTTGCCCTTACGACGGATGAGCCGCGCGCGAAAGGACAGACCCGATCGCCACAACCAGCTGTCAGACGAACTACCTCTCGCCATATCCACTGCGCCATGTCCACTACGAGGAATGCGCATGGACCGGTGGCGTTCGAGGATGACGGGCTGGGTGGTGCCTGTGTCGAGCAAGAAGCAGCATGCACGCGGCGGCGCCGAGCGCCACGGTGGCGAGTCCCGAGCCGCCGAGAGTGGCGCGCGGGCCCAGCGCCGCAGTGAGCGGCCCTCCAATCGCGGTGCCGAGCGGAGAGGCGGTGAGCAGCGCCGCGCTACGGGCTGCGAGCATCGCGGCGAGGTGTTGTGGTGGCGACTTTGCCTGCATGAGCGTCACCGAGAGGGCGACGAAGGGTCCGTAGATGGTGCCGCCGAGCATGAAGCATGCGACCGTGAGCGCCGTCGGCGCGCCTAACCCGAACGGCACCAGCGAGAGCCCCCAGCCGACCACGATGACGACGGTTACGGGCCAGAGGGGAAGCTGCCGCAGCGTGCCGACCGCGAGGCTGCCCAACACCGCGCCGATGCCGAACAGCATCCAATAGAGGCCCAGAATCGTGCCCGGTGCGTCCAGGTCGTTGGTCACGTGGAGTTACAGCGCGACCTCGACTGGGCCGAAGAGCAGATTGAAAGCCACGTGAGCATCAGCAGCCCAAGCAGCTCGGGGTGTGATCTAAGCAACGCGAGCGCGCCCCGGCTGGCCGCCTGGTCGATCGGGGAGACGCGCCTGGACGGTGGCACCTCCGCGCGCATGACGATTACGGCGAGGAGCGCGTAGGTGAGCGCGTCCAAGCCGAACACAAGCGCAGAGCTGAGGTACATCACCACCACGCCGGCGATCGCGGGCCCGGCGATGGTCGCAGCGAAGCTGAGCGAGCTCACCAGGGTATTCGCGGCGAGCCGCTTGTCCTCGGGCAATAGCTCGGCGAGCAGTGTGTGCTTGCCGGCGCTCCCCCACGCGTGCAGCAGCGACGAGACTGCGAGCAGCACGACGTACAGCGGCAGCGTGAGCAGCCCGGCGATCAAGGCGAGCGGTACGGCGCCGAGAAACGCAGCGCGGATCACGTTGTCGGCGAGCAGCAGTCGCCGGGCCGACGCCTGGCGAAGACGGCGACCGAAAAGGAGCGCGCCAACCACGCCCGGCAACGTGTACGCGGCCACCGCGCTGCCGACCCATAGCCCGGCGGTCGACTGCGGCGCGAGCTCGATCGCGAGCCACGCCACCGCGACGAAGCTCATCCCGTCTCCGAGGTACGAGATCGCGAAGCCGAGGAGCAGTCGGCGGAACACCCGGTTGGCGAGCACCGGACGGTAGGCGGAGGGGATGAGGTGTTGGAGCACCAAGGGGAACTAGGGCCTCCTGACTTGGTTCCTCCCGCGTAGACGAACGGGCGCGGCGAAAGAGGACATCTCCAAGAAGTGGGCGAGGTGGAGGTGAAACTCGGCGACGCACGGCCTCGTTTGCCGCGGTCTCGGGAACCAGCACGGACCGCTCCCTAGCGGCCTCCTCCCGGAGATCGAAGTCGCTGAGGAGGCCGCTAGGAGCTGGCGGGTCCCGCGCCCCTACTCGTCGTCGAAGAGCTGCTCGAAGATCGCTAGCTCTCCTTGATCGGGCGAACCTCCACCGCACCGCCGTAGCGGACGACTGGGACACGCGCGGCTAGCTCGATCGCCGCGTCGAGGTCTTCGGCTTCGAAGAAGAGGTACCCGTTGAGTGCTTCCTTGGCTGCGACGAAAGGTCCGTCCGTGGTCAGGGTCTTCCCATCCTGCTCGCGGACGGTGGTCGCGAGCCCAGGATGCTCCAGCCATTGGCCCGGGGTCACGCCAGCGGTCTCGTCGATCGCCTTGTAGCCGGCATAGATGGCTTTCTGCTCGTCAGCCGACAGGCCTGCCCATTCGGGCGATCCCGGCGCGGGCATGCCGCCGTGTTGAATCAGCAGCATGTATTGCCTCATAGGTCTCCTCCTTCGGTTGTTGGTCGAGGGCTAGACGAACGGGAAGCGAGCCAAAGGACACACTTGTGGCCCTCGAGCGGTCACGGGGTCCTCGTAGGTCCCATCGACCGGGTGGGCGAAGCGCTCCCGATCGGCGCGGAGGTGGCGCATGTCCCGCGCCGCTCCGACTCGCTTCGGACGTACCTGCGCTCGACGAGGATCGTCGGCGGCATCAGTGTGCTCGTCCTTTCCGGGGCGGTCGTCTGGGACCTCGTCAGCGACGAGTTCTGTTTCGCCACACGCTGTTCACGGCCCTCGTTGCGAGCTTGATCGTCGTTGCGCTGACCGTCGCGGTGCTCAACGAAGTGCTCGAACGTCGCCAGCGCGAGCGCTGGTCGGTGCTCGCGCAGTACGCACTGTTCGATCTGGTCGGCGCGGCTCGCCTCGTTTGGACCGGTCTGCTCGGGCTCGCCGGTCTCGCTCCGGAGGGAAGAGCTCGAGCACGATTTGCTCGCGGCTGGCTCCGAGGCACTGCTCGATACACCACGTCTCGCCGCCGCGATCGACGAGATGTTCGCCAACGCCGACAGCCGCGAAACATCTCCACCGCCTAATCTGGCGCTGCCGCCCCCGGACGGTGCCGACGGCTTCCACCGGTTCGTGCACCTGATCGCCTCGGGCCGTGCAACGCTGCAGGCTCGCGATCCACGGCCAGGCAGGGAGCGATCACGATGAGCACGCGCAAGACGAAAGAAGTTCGGCGCGACGAGGTCCTCGACGCGGCGCTCGAGGAGTTTGCGGAGATGGGCCTGCACGGCGCGTCCACCGAAGATATCGCCCGCCGTGCCGGCATCTCGCAGCCGTACGTGTTCCGCCTCTTCGCGACCAAGAAGGAGCTGTTCATTGCGGTGGCGGCGCGCTGCTTCCGGGAGACGCTGGAGATGTTCCAGCGAGCTGCCGAGGGCAAGCGCGGACGTGAGGCGCTCGACGCCATCGGCGAGACCTATGCAGAGCGGTTGTGGAGCAACCCGATAAGCCTGCAAGTGCAAATGCAGGCGTACGCGGCCTGCGGCGATCCAGACGTCTGCGCCGTTGTACGGAACGGCGTCGGCGATCTCTTCGCCTACGTCGAACGGGTCGGCGGGCTCGCGGACGAGGAGGCGGCGCACTTCTTCGCGGTCGGGATGCTGATGAACCTGATCGCCTCCATGCATCTCATGCAAGGCGTGGAGCCGTGGGCTGACCGGCTCGTCGCCGGCTGCGGCTCGCACATGCCGGCACGGTGACGGACCTCCTCGTCCGCGCATCGTCGGGTAACGAGTTCAAGCCGTTCTCGCCGTGCGTCGAGGCCGGCGGTAGGGGTGGCCGGCGAGCACACAGAATCGCCGGAGGTCAAGAGCCGTGAATAGGTTTCTCGCGCGCGTCTACCGGACGAAAAAGGACGCGCGGACTCAGCCGGGTTGCGGCCCGAGCCGGATCACCAATCGACGCGAGCGGCATTGCACCGGCTGAGGCCGTCGACGATGACGCGCGAAGTCCGCCGGGCTGTGGCAGTTTCTCGCGGTGGTGCTGGGGAGCGCCCTCGTGATCCCACCGCTCACCCCATCCCTGTTCCCGCTTCACCGCCCGCCGTCCGCGGAGGAGATTGTGCAAGCTGAGCTTGCCTTAGGATCATTTCCCAAAGATCCGTATATCGATGCGCCCGCAGCCTCTGATCGCAGTAACAGATGTTCCGACGAGCAGCCGCTGGTACGAGGAGCTGCTCGGGTGCGAGACGGGACACGGCGGCGATGAGTACGAACGCCTACTCCGCGATGGAACGCTCGTGCTGCAGCTGCATCGCTTCGACGTCGAGCACCACCACGGCAGGATCGGCGACCCCTCATCGCGGCCGTACGGCAACGGCGTGGCGCTCTGGTTCGAGGTCGACGATTTCGACGATGCGGTCGAGCGCGCCGCAAGGCTGAGTGCCGACGTCGTGTTCCCGCCGCACCGCAATCCGCCTGATGGACCCGGCGGGCCGGACCATCGCGAAATCTGGCTGCGTGACCCTGACGGCTACCTGGTCGTGCTCGCGAGCCCCGACGGTGAATCGCCGTGGCCCGATC
>JBKPDB010000130.1:0-8638 GCA_046727655.1 Actinomycetota bacterium | reverse complement strand
CTTCGACATCTCGAGGTCGTGCACGCGGCCCTGGTGCAGCGCGTCGAGCACCTCGCCGTACACGTCGAGCTGGAACTGCTCTGTCGCGGCGTTGCCGATCCGTACCGGCTTCGATCCTTCGTAGCCCGGCAGCCAGTCGAGCCCGATCTCGGTGAGGCGGCGTTCGCCGGCGACGCCGTACATGATCTGGAGCGCGGACGGGTCGCCTGCTGCGGCGCGCAGGAGCCAGACGCGCCAAGCGTGCGCCTCCTCGCGGTAGCCGGCGTTGAGGAAGGCGAGCAGCGTCAGAGTCGCGTCGCGGAGCCAGCAGTAGCGGTAGTCCCAGTTCCGCTCGCCGCCGATCTTCTCGGGAAGGCTCGTGGTCGCCGCGGCGACGATCCCGCCCGTCGGTGCATACGTCAGCGCCTTGAGGACGATCAGCGAGTGGAGGATCTCCGACTTCCATCTGCCGTCGTACCCGCAGCGCTCGGTCCAATCCGTCCAGTAGTCCACCGTCTCCTGCAGCGCAGTTTCGGGATCGATCGGATCGGGCGGACGCTGGTTCGACGGGTACCACGTCAGGACGAACGGGACTCGGTCTCCTGCCCGCACCGTGAACTCGCCGAGCGTGCGCATGTTCTCGCCTCGGTTCTCGACCGGCGTCCGGAAGCAGAGGCCGTCGGGGCCCGCGACCGCGATCCGCCCACCGTCGATCCGCCGGACCCACGGCACGGTCATGCCGTAGTCGTAGCGGATCACAAGCTCGGAGCTCATCTCGACCTCGCCCTCGACACCCTCGACGATCCGGACGATGTCGGGCGCCTCGCCGCGAGGAGGCATGAAGTCGATCACGCGGACGATCCCGGAGTCGCTCTCCCACTCCGTCTCGAGGACGAGCGTGTTGGGCCGGTAGCGGCGTCCGCGCTCCCAGAAGTCGCCGCTGGGGGACACGATCCACCGCCCGTTGTCATCCGTTCCGAGCAGGGCCGCAAATGTCGCGCCCGAGTCGAAGCGCGGGAAGCAGGCCCAGTCGATCGAACCGTCGCGGCCGACGAGGGCGGCGGTCTGCAGGTCGCCGATGAGCCCGTAGTCCTCGATCCGCGCCATCAGCGATCCTCGATCTCGAGCGCGAAACGCCGAAAGCGCTTCGCGACGGCGCGGTTGAAGGCCTCTTCGTACTCCGTGGCGATGCTCTCCTCGAGGGTCGACGCGAAGTTGTCGCGGAGGTCTGCCAACAGCTCGGTTCCGGTCTCGACGAGGTCGACGTAGTCGCCGTAGCGTTCCTCCGCCTCGTCGCGCGGCGCTTCGTTGTACGCCCGCTCAGCGGCGACGCAGTCGTCGATCAAACCGCGGTTCTCGCGCTCGAAGAGGTCGAGCTGCCGCCCGATCAGGTCGGCGAACCGGCGCCGCCTCACGTCAGCTCCCGGTAGAGGTCGAGGTGCGCGGCGGCGGAGGCGTCCCACGTCAGCGCCTCTCGCGCGCGGACGGCGCCCGCCCGCGCAGCCGCGAGCTCGTCGGCGTCGTCGAGCAGCTCGCGCGCGGCGTCTGCCAGGCCGTCGACGTCGCCGACCGGGACGACACGGCCGGCGCGGAACCGCTCGACCGGCTCTGCCATCCCGCCGACGTCGTACGTGACGGCCGGAACTCCGGCGCCGAGCGCCTGCAGCAACGCTCCGCTCTGGTCGAGCTCGGGCCTGTACGGGAAGAGCGCGACCGTCGCGTCGCCGAGCGCGCGGTCGATCTCCGCGCGCGAGAGGTAACCGAGGCGCCATTCCGCGACCTCGCCGGCGGCGGACCGATAGCCGTCCAGGGGCTCGAGCGGATCGCCGGCGACAAGGAGGCGAGCGCCGTCGATCTTGCGCGCCGCGGCAATGGCGTCGCCGAGGCCCTTGTACGGCCTGATCGTCCCGAGGCAAAGAAGGGTCCGGCCGTCGTCCGATCGAGCCGGATTGCTCGCGAACACCGGATGTGGGATCACGCGCGCGTCGACGCCCAGGTCGCGGAGCGCCTCGCGTCCGCGTTCGCTGTGGACAACGACTCGGTCGAAGCGCCGGAGCAGCTCTCGCCAGAGTGTGACCTTCGCCGCGGTGCGTCGCGGCAGGAGGTCGTGCGCGGTGAAGACGGACGGCGAGCGTGGCCGGAGCAGGACCCGGTCGAGCTCGGGCGCCGCCAGCCACTGCACGTGGAGGACGTCAGGCTTGCGTCGCAGCAGGGCGGCCGTTCCCGGAACGTGCTCCACCACCTTCACCGGGAGCCGCAACCGTGAGCGCTTGAACACCCGTGACGAGAGCGGATAAAAGGGCTCGCTGCGACGGTAGCCGTCAGGCGGCTCGACCTCGCCGAACCGAAACCGTGAGGTGACGAGCTCGACGCCCACCCCCGCCCGCGCGAGCGCTGCCGCGAGCCCGTGATCGTAGGCGGGAGTGAACGCCGGCGGGTCCGCAAGCACGACATACATCGGCATTACAGTAGAGCGCCTGCTTGTCCGGACCTGGAACGTCTTTCACGGCAATGCGGACCCTCCCGAGCGAGCGGCGTTCCTCGAGGAGTCGGTGCGGCTTGCGGTGCAGGACGACGTGGACGTCGTTTGCCTGCAGGAGCTTCCGGTCTGGGCTCTCGACGAGCTCGAAGGCTGGAGCGGGATGACGGCGCTCGCCGACGTGGCGCAACGGCCGCGGCTGGGACCGCTGCCGTCGACTGCCGAGATCGGGCGCGTGCTGACGCAGCTCGACCACGCGCTCCTGCGCTCCGCGTTCACCGGGCAGGCGAACGCGATCCTGCTGAGCCCGGAGGTCCGCGTCGTCGAACACCGCCACGTCGCCTTGAATCCCTACGTCTTTCGCCGCTCCCAGGGCCGTCGGCTCGACCTGGGAATCCTTCCGCGGCTCGCCTGGGCCAAGGAGCGCCGCGTCTGCCAGGCGTTGCGCGTCGCGCGGGGAGCGCTGACGCTCGTCCTCGCGAACGTGCACGTCACCGGTTCCACCGACAAGCGAATACCGGACGCCGAGCTGCTGCGTGCAGCGGTGTTCGTCGACGGGATGGCTCGACCGGACGAGCCGATCGTGCTCGCGGGAGACTTCAACCTCACGACGCGGAACTCGACGACCCTACCCGCGCTCCTCGGCAGCGAGTGGGGTTTTACCGGCGCGACGCCGGTCGGGATCGACCATGTCCTCGTGCGCGGCCTGGAAGCGGCCGAGCCGGTGCGTTGGCCTCGCGAGCGCCGCATGAAGGACGGCCGAGTGCTCTCGGACCATGCTCCCGTCGACCGCGAGGTGCAATGACCTTCGACGAAGCGCGCGCGCAGTTTCCCGTCCTCGAGCGCTTCGCGTATCTCAACGCGGGAACGCTCGGACCGCTCTCCCGCGGGACGCTTGCCGCGATGGAGCGACGTGCGCGCTTCGACCAGGAACACGGCCGCGGGGGCAAGGCGTGGTTCGAGAGCGTGCTCGGTCTTCGCGCGGTCGTACGGGACAAGCTTGCGCGGCTGATCTCGAGCAGCACCGACCAGCTTGCGCTGACCTCGTCGACGACGGACGGCTGCAACATCGTCCTTGCCGGGCTCCGGCTCGACGCCGACAGCGAGGTGGTGACGACCGATGCGGAGCATCCCGGGCTGCTGCTGCCCTTGCACGTGTCGGGTGCGCGCGTGCGGTTGGCGCGGGTCGCCGGGCGGCCGACCGCCGACGCGCTGGACACGATCCTCGCCTGCATCACGCCGCGCACGCGTCTGATCGCACTCTCACATGTCCTGTGGACGACGGGTCAGGTGATGCCCGTGCACGAGCTCAAACGCGAGGCGGGTCTTCCGGTCCTCGTCGACGGCGCCCAATCGGTCGGAGCGGTTCCCGTCGCCGTCGGCGAGCTCGACTTCTACACCGTCTCGTGCCAGAAGTGGCTCTGCGGCCCCGAGCCGCTCGGGGCCCTCCACGTCCGCGAGCCGGAGCAGCTGAGGATCGGCATCCCGTCGTACTTCGCTCAGGAGTCGATCGACGACGGCGGGAACTTCGTCGCGCGAGCCGGCGCCGCGCGGTTCGACTCCGGCTGGCTCGCCACGCCGGCGCTCGCCGGTCTCGAAGCGGCGCTCGACGAGGCGCCCGAGTGGCGATTCGAGCGCGCGGCCGAGATGGCACAGGCGTGTCGAGCCGTTCTGTCCGAGCACACCGAGGTGATCGGCGAGCCGAATCAGGGGACGCTCGTCTCGTTCGTCTCGCCCGGCGATCCGGTCGCGGTGGCGGCAAGCCTGTACGAAGGCGGCGTGATCATCCGCGACCTGCCCGGCACGGGCTGGTTGCGCGCGTCCTGCGGCTACTGGACGAGCGAGGGCGACGTCGCGCGGCTCGCCGAAGGTGTTACTGCTGCTGCGGCAGCGGCGCGAACAGGTCGATGACGGTGCCGTCCGGGTCCTTCAGCTGCGCATAGCGCTGCCCCCAGAAGGCATCCCATGGCTCCTTCTGCCCCGTCGCGCCCGCGCTCAGCAGCTCTGCGTACACCTGGTCGACCTCCCCGGGCGACTCGCAGCGGAACGCCCCGCCGTGGCTCTCGCCGCGCTTCCATTCCGGGTCGAAGGAACGGATGACGTCTTCGGTGTCGAGCATGTAGCGGAGGCCGCCCGGTAGCTGCGCTTCGACGTGGTCTTCGTTCTCGGACCCTTCGGGAAAGTCCAGCCCGAGCCTGCGATAGAAGGCGACCGACCGAGCCATGTCGCTGACGACAATGCCGAACGCTTCGAGTTGCGGCGTCACGCCTGCGCGGTCTCCGCGGTCCGCAGACCGAGCTCCGGCGCGATCGGCTGCAGCGCGGCGACGACGTTCCTGATGTGGTCGTCGAGGTCGAGGCCGAGGAGCTCGGCCCCGGCGTAGACCTCGTCGCGGTGGACGCCTGCCGCGAACGACGGCTGCTTCAGCTTCTTCTTGACCGACTTCGGCTCCAAGCCGTCGATCCCTGTCGGGCGAACGAGCCCGCACGCGTGCACGAAGCCGGACAGCTCGTCACAGGCGAAGAGCGTCTTCTTCAAGGGCGTGTCGCGCGGCATCTCCAGATGCTCGGCATGGGAGAGCACCGCCTCGATCACGTCCTCCGGATATCCCTCTTCGCGCAGGATCGGCGCTCCGTCCTGCGGGTGCTGGTCGAGCGTCGGATGCAGCTCGTAGTCGAAGTCGTGCAACAGGGCGACGACACGCCAGCGCTCCTCGTCTTCGCCGAAGTGACGTGCGTACCACGCCGTCGACGCCTCGACCGCGAGCGCGTGGCGCCGCAGAGCCTCGCTCTGCGTGTACTTCGTGAGCGTCTCCCACGCGCGTTCCCGAGTCGGTTCCATCGCGTGGGTAGGCTACCGCGATGTCCCAGACCGCCGTGATCGGGCGCGCGGCCGAAGCGTTCGTGATCGAAGGTGGGCGACCGCTCTCCGGGCGCATTCGCGCGGCAGGAAACAAGAACGGCGCCCTCCCGATCCTCGCTGCGTGCCTGCTCACGAACGAGCCGGTCGTTGTGCGGAACGTCCCTCGAATCCTGGACGTCGAGACGATGCTCGAGCTCCTCAGCGACGTCGGTGCGGACGTGAGCTGGATCGGCGACGACGTGCACGTCCAGGCGGCCGAGATCACGAAGCGCGAGCTCGACGACGAGCTCTGCAGCCGGATACGCGCGTCCTTCCTGCTGACCGGCCCGCTGCTCGCGCGGCTCGGTTCGGTCAGCGCGCCGCCGCCGGGCGGCGACGTGATCGGCAGGCGGCGCCTCGATCCGCATATCCATGCCCTCGCCGAGCTCGGCGCCGAGATCGAGGTCGGCCGCCGTTACGAGATGCGCGGCGCGCTGCGCGGGAAGAACGTCTTCCTCGACGAGGCGAGCGTCATGGCCACGGAGAACACGGTCATGGCGGCGGCGCTGACGCCCGGCGAGACGGTGATCGGCAACGCGGCCTGCGAGCCGCACGTGCAGGACCTGTGCCGGTTCCTCGGTTCGCTCGGCGCCCGCATCGAAGGGATCGAGTCGAACGTCCTGCGGATCCACGGCGTCGAGTCCCTGCGCGGCGGCGAGTGGGAGATCGGGCCCGATCACATCGAGGTCGGAAGCTTCATCGGCCTTGCCGCAATCACCGGCGGAGACGTCACCGTCGATGGGGTGACGCATGCGGATCTCGTGTCCATCCTGCACGGGTTCGACCGGCTCGGGGTCCACGTGGAACCGGGCAACGGCTTCGTGCGCGTGGCGCCGGGGCAGGAGCTCGTCATTCGGGACGACCTGGGCGGGCATGTCGCGAAGCTCGAGGACGGACCGTGGCCGGCGTTCCCGTCCGACCTCACGTCGGTCGCGCTCACGGTCGCGACGCAGGCCGAGGGAACGCTGCTCATGTTCGAGAAGATGTTCGAGAACCGTCTGTTCTTCACCGACAAGCTCGTGAGCATGGGGGCGCGCATCATCCTCTGCGACCCGCACCGAGCGGTGGTGACGGGCCCTTCGAAGCTGCGCGGCCAGCGCATGGAGAGCCCCGACATCCGTGCCGGGATGGCGATGCTGCTCGCGAGCCTGTGTGCCGACGGCCCGTCCACGATCGGCGCCGTCTACCAGATCGACAAGGGCTACGAGCGCATCGACGAGCGGCTGCGACTGCTCGGTGCTCAGATCGAGCGGGTCGAGTATTAGCGCGACCGGACAGGGACGTGCGAGCGCGCGCGTTCAACTCGACGGCCGGGGGGAGACGAACGTCGCCACCGGTGTTCCCGTCCTCGATCACATGCTGACACTGCTCGCGACGTACGCATCCTTCGACCTCGCACTGGAGGTCGAGCCCGGCAATCCCGAGGTAGAGATCCTCGCCGCGGCGCGCTCGCTGGGAGAGGCGCTCGCGGAGCCGCTGCGGGCGGAGGGTGCGTGCGGCCACGGCTCGGCAGTCGTTCCGGTCGACGAAGCGTTGGCCCAGGTCGTGCTCGAGGCCTCCGGCCGGCCCCTGCTCGTGTCGAACGTCGATCTGTCACAGGCGCGGATCGCGGGGCTCGAGGGCGACCTCGCGGCGCGTTTCCTCGACGAGCTCGCGCAGTCGGCGGGATTGACGTTGCACGTCCGGCTGGTCGAAGGCAGCGATACGCAGCATGTGCTCGAGGCGATCTTCAAGGCACTCGGCGTTGCGCTCGACGAGGCATGCAGGCGAAGGAGAAGGGAGGAAGGGTGAAGGAAGTTGTGCGGACGGAGTCGGCGCCGGCACCGTTTCAAGGGGCGCCGTACTCGCAAGCGATCAAGGCGGGCGGGCTCGTGTTCGTGGCGGGCCAGGTCGGGATCACGCCCGATAACCCGGTGCCGGTCGGCGACACGATCCAGGAGCAGACGGAGCAGACGCTCGAGAACCTCCGCGCCATCCTCGAAGCTGCGGGAAGCGGAATGGACCGCCTCGTCAAGACGACGGTGTTCCTGACGAACCTCGACGACTTCCAGGGCATGAACGAGGTCTACGCGCGGCACGTCGGCGATCTACCGCCGGCGCGCTCGACCTTCGAAGTGTCGAAGCTCCCACCGGGGCTGCTCGTCGAGATCGAAGCGATCGCGCTCCTGTAGGCCACACTACGGTCCGCATGGACCGAACGATCGAAGACTTCGTGCGCGGTCTCGGGCTGGACGCGTACCTCGTCGGCGGCGCCGTGCGCGACGAGCAGCTCGGGCTCGACTCGAAGGACGCCGACTTCGTCGTCCCAGGAGTCGGCTACGACAGCCTGCGCCGGGCGCTCGCGCCACACGGGCGTGTGCAGGACCTCGAGGTTGCCGGGCGGCTCGTCGGCGCGCGCCTGTATCCGCGCGACTCCGCGTTGCGGAAGCTCGCCCCGGCCGGGATCGAGTTCGCACCGGCGCGGGCCGAGCGCAGCACCGGTCCGGGTCGCCACGACTTCGAGATCGTGGCCGATCCTTCGCTCTCGATCGAGGACGACATGGCGCGCCGCGACTTCACCGTCAATGCGATGGCGCGGCGGTTGAAGACGGGGGAGCTCGTCGATCCGTTCGGCGGCACATCCGATCTCGAGGCTCGAGTGCTGCGAACGGTGCGGCCGACCAGCTTCTCGGAGGACCCGCTGCGCCTGGTGCGCGGTCTTCGTCTCGTGTCACAGCTCGGCCTCGAGCCGGACGAGGCGACGCTCGACCAGATGCGAGAGGAGGCTGATGGCGTCCGGCTCGTATCGGGCGAGCGCATCGGCGGCGGCCTGCGCTCCGACGGCATGGGCGAGCTCTCGAAGCTCCTGCTCGGCCGCGAGCCGGCGAGGGCGCTTCGGCTCGCGCGTGACACCGGGGTGCTCGGGGCGCTGCTCCCGGAGTTCGAGCCAGCGATCGGCTTCGAGCTGGAGAGCGAACGCCAGAATCTGCCGCTCGACGAGCACACGTTTGCCGTCGTGCAGGCCACGGCCGACTCGAATACGCGGCTCGCGGTCCGCCTCGGAGCGCTTCTGCACGATCTCGCGAAGCCGCACGCGGACGACGACCATGCCGAGGCCGGCGCGCTCGTTGCGGCCGGCGTGCTCCGCAGGCTTCGCTATCCCAACCGCCTGCGTGCGGAGGTGACGCGCCTCGTCGGCGCGCACGACTTTCCGCTCGACGACGTCGATGAGCTGTTCGCGCGCCGTTTCCTACGCGACCATGGGGACCAGCTCGCGTTCGACCTCGTCGCGCACAAGGA
>JBKPDB010000129.1:0-5289 GCA_046727655.1 Actinomycetota bacterium | reverse complement strand
AACGTCCTCTTCGACGCGGAAGACCGCGCGAAGATCGCGGATTTCGGGATCGCCCAGCTGGCCGGCGCAGTGACGCTGACCGATGCCGGAACGGTCCTCGGGACTGCGGCGTACATCTCACCGGAGCAGACGCGCGGCGAGGCCGCGACGCCGGCGAGCGACGCCTACTCCTTCGGCGTCGTCCTGTACCGGATGCTGACCGGCCGGTTGCCGTTCGAGAGCGAGAGCCCGGTCGAGCTCGCCGCCATGCACCGCGACGCCGACCCCCCGGACGTCAGAGAGGTCCGTCGCAACGTGCCCCCCGCACTGGGGGCGGTCACGATGTCCGCGCTCGCGAAGGCGCCGGCCGCGCGACCTCGGGACGGCGAGGCCCTCGTGCGGGCCCTCGCGCCGGACGGCCCGCCTGCAGAGACCGCCGTCACCCAGGCGCTCCCGGTGGCGGGCGACGCCGTCACCGAAGTCGGGCCGTCCTCACCGCCGCCCGACCGTCGACGCCGGCGGCCGACCCCCCTCCTTGCCGGCGCCTTCGCGGCGTTGCTGCTCGCCGCCGGCGGCGTCCTGGCCGCGGTGCTTCTGACGAACGGCGGGTCCGCTCCGGCCGTCACGCAACCGACGTCGCGGTCGACCACGGTGTCCAGCGCAACGACGGCGCGCACCACGTCTGTCTCGACGTCCTCGTCGTCCTCGTCAACGGCGACGACAGCGCCGCGGACGACGACAGCGTCGACAACGGCGAGGACTTCGACCGCCGCGACGACGACCGCCGCGACGACGACCGCCCCGACGACGACCGTCCCGACGACTACGACTCCTTCGACGACGACAGCCGCGACCACGACTCCGACCACGACCGCCGAGACGACCACGACGACCGCGACGTCGCCCGCGCCGTAGCGCCCGACTCAGACCCAGCCGCGCTGGCGGGCCACGCGGCAGAGCGCGCGCCGCTTGGCGTGAGCCGGCTGCTCCGAAAGACCCGCTTTGGCGTAGGCCCGCCGTAGCGCAGCCTTGACTGTGCCCGTAGCTCCGGGCGTCCCGAGCTGCGCCGCGATCTGCTCGTTCGAAGGCAGGCTCTCGAGGCTCGCCCCGGCCAACCACGGGGCGCAGAGACACTGGACGACCTGGCGCTGAAACGCCGATAACTGTGCCCCGTCCGGGGCCGCGGGCTCCTCGAGGGGCTGCGTCGTGTCCGGATCCTCGAGCTGCGCCGGCCACGAGAAGAGCAACGTCTCGCCTCCGATGCCGACCCGGTCGAAGTGGCGGAGCGGCAGGGGCGTCCCGGGCTGGACACGCGTCCCGTTCAGGAACGTGCCGTTGAAGCTGCCCCGATCTTCGAGATACCAGCGCCCGTCGCGAAAGACCACGGCCGCGTGCTCGCGGCTCACGGACGTGGATGGGAACGCGATGTCGTTCTTGGGATCCCGCCCGATCGTGACGGCTCCCGTCAGTTCGTGCTCCGTCCCATCCGGCAAGGTGAGCCAGCTGTAGACCCCCATTTGTCGGGAAGGATACGTCCGGTACCGCGCCTAACCTCTGACCGTGAAGGTCATCGGCATCGATCCGGGAACGGCTGCTTGCGGCTTCGGCATCGTCCACGAAAGCGACGGGCGCCTAAGGGCCATCGACCACGGCTCGTGGAAAACTCCCGCGCGCGAGCGCCCGGACCTGCGGTTGAAGACGATCTTCGACGAGGTCGTCGCGCTCGTCGAGGCTCATCGCCCCGATGCCGTCGCGCTCGAGGAGTCCTTCGTCGGCGTCGACGCCCGCACCGCACTCTCCGTCGGACAAGCGCGCGGAGCCGTCATGGTCGCCGCCGCGAGCGCCGGCGTCGAGTGCGCTGAGTATCCCCCTGCAAGCGTGAAGCACGCAGTCTGCGGCTACGGGCGCGCCGACAAACGACAGGTGCAGCGGATGGTCAAGACGATCCTCCGCTTGCCCGCCGAGCCGACGCCGACGCACGCCGCGGACGCTCTGGCCGTCGCGATCTGCCACGCCCTTGCGCCGCCGTTGATGAGGATCGCCGGTTGATCGCGCGCCTGCGCGGCCGACCGGTCGCGAGCACGCCGGAAGGTCTCGTCGTCGATGTCGGCGGAGTCGGCTACCTCGTCGCAGCGACGCCCTCTGCCGTGCGCGCGGCCGACGGCGCCGACGAGGTCACCTTGCACACGTACCTGCACGTGCGCGAGGACGCCTTGCAGCTCTACGGCTTTGCGCACGGGGCCGAGCGGGAGCTGTTCGTCCAGCTTCTCTCCGTCAACGGAGTGGGGCCGAAGGTGGCGCTCGCGATCGTCTCCGGCTCGCCGGCGGCCGACCTCCGCCGGGCGATCGTGCTCGAGGACACCGCCCGGTTCCAGGCGATCCCGGGTATCGGGAAGAAGACGGCGGAGCGGATCGTGCTCGAGCTCAAGGAGAAGCTCGGCGATGGTGCGGCGCCGGTGGCCTCGACGGCGGGGACGGAACCGCACCTGGTCGCACGGGAGGCACTCGTCGAGCTCGGCTATTCCGTCGGTGAAGCGGAACAGGCGCTCGCAAAGACTGATCCAGAGCTCCCGGCGGAGGAGCGCGTTCGCGAAGCGCTCAAGGCGGCGTGACGGAGACCCAGTTCCTCGCACCGACTGCTGCTGCCGACGACGACGAGCTCGAGCAGTCCCTGCGCCCGCGCCGACTGCGCGAGTTCGTCGGCCAGGAGCGGATCAAGGGGCAGCTCGAGATTGCGCTGGAGGCGGCCAAGGCGCGTGGGGAGGCGCTCGACCACCTGCTGCTGGTGGGCCCGCCCGGGCTCGGCAAGACGAGCCTCGCGTTCATCGTGCGCGAAGAGCTCGGTGTCGGGATTCGCTGCGTCGCCGGTCCCGCGCTCGAGCGGAAGGGCGACATGGCCGCGATCCTCACCGGCCTCGAGTCGCATGATGTCCTCTTCGTCGACGAGATCCACCGTCTGAACCGTGCGATCGAGGAGATCCTCTACCCGGCGCTCGAGGACTTCCGCCTCGACATCGTGGTCGGCCAGGGTGCGGCCGCGCGAACGCTGACGCTCGAACTGCCGCCGTTCACTCTGGTCGGCGCGACGACGCGCACGGGGTTGCTCACGACTCCGCTCCGCGACCGCTTCGGCCTGACGTTCAGGCTCGACTACTACGAACCGCGCGAGCTCGCGACGATCGTGCGCCGATCGGCACACATCCTCGACGTCGACATCGCGGACGATGCGGCGGACGAGATCGCGCGCCGCTCACGCGGCACGCCGCGGATCGCGAACCGAATCCTCAGACGCGTGCGCGACGTCGCGCAGGTGAAGCACGACGGCGTGATCACGACGGAGGTGGCGCGGGAAGCGCTCGACCTGCTCGAAGTGGACGGGAGCGGGCTCGAGCGGATCGATCGCGAGCTGCTCGGCGCGATCCTCTGGAAGTTCTCGGGCGGGCCGGTCGGCCTCTCGACGCTCGCGGTCGCCCTCGGTGAGGAGCCGGACACGATCGAGGACGTGTACGAGCCGTTCCTGCTCCAGCTCGGCTTCCTCCAGCGCACACCGCGCGGACGCATCGTCACCGAGCTCGGCCGCGAGCATCTCGGTTCGGTCGCGGACGAGGCCAAGCTCTTTTGAGCCCGGACCTGTGGTTACCGGGTGCGGCGGAGCCTTCCCTGGAGCGGCTCGTCGCCGGGATCCTCGAGCGGATCGAGCGCTACACGGCGACGCACACGGCCGAACGGTCGCACGTGGAGGTCGAGCTCCTCGACGGCGAGCGCTTGACCTTGCGATCTCTCTCGGCGGAGCCCGGCTTCGGCTTTCTCACGCTGTCTGTCCATTCGGAGGACCGGGACGCGGAGGAGCTGATCGTGCCGGTCGGTGCGATTCGTCGCATCGAGCTCGGGCCGGCGGACGAGGACCGTCGGCCAGGCTTCGCGCTGCCGCCACGTTAGGTAGGGCCGGGATCCGCCGCATAGACCCCGACCCCGATCCGTCCCGGGCCGCAAAGTCACCTCGGGCCGCCGCTCTGCCCGCAGGGCAGAGCTTGGGGACGGGGTGTTACGTAGCCCAGAATGCCGCAGCCGCGTCCCCGAAACGTCCCCCTTAACGGCCTTTGCTCGTCCCCCCTTCGGGGGGTTCGAGCCCGCTTTACTCCGCGCGAACCGGAACCTGCTGAGGTTCGACGTGCCAGCGCAGACCGCGGCGCCTCGCGCTCTGCATGACTCTCAGCAGATAGGGCGCCAGTAATAGCGCCATCACGTCGAACCAGACGTAGCCGGACGCGACGCCGCTCGGCGGGTTCCCGTCCGGAATCCCGAGGCCGGGGAGCTCTTCGGCCCAGCGCCAGGTGCCGATGGCCGTCCCGTAGAGCTCGAGGGCTGCAACGACGAGGAAGACGCCCGCATACGCCGCGCGCGCGCGCGAGCGCCACAGGAAGACCAGCAGGAGCGGGATGCCGAGAGCCCCGGCGGCGTCCGTTCTCGGCAGGACCGTCAGTCCGATCACGCCCCAGACCGAGGCGGTCGTCGCGGCGACCACGACGAGCGGGCGCGCGTAGCGACGCAGCGCCTGGCTCAGAGCGAGGCCGGCCATGAAGACGAGCCCGTGCGCCGCCGGAACGAACGTCGGCAGGTTGTGGAGGCGGTACGAGTACACGCCCCAGAGGATCGACCCGGTCAGCTCGGCGACCGTCGCCGCGCAGATCACGACCGCCACTTGCGCGCGCCTCTCCGTGCTCAGCGGCTTCGCTGCGACGAGCAGAGCCACCCAGGTGAGCGCTCCGAGCACGAGCTGGCCGTGGAGATCGACCTGCGTGTCGACGGCGAGCAGCGCGGCTAGATACGCGGCGATCAGGCCGGCGCGGATCACCGCTTGAACTGCAGCTCGTGCCAGGACGGAACGGGAGCGAGCTCGAGCAACGCCCGGTCGCCGTTCGGATCGCGGTAGCCGAAATCTCCACTGTCCTCGTCCCACGAAACCTCGAGCGTGCCCTCCTTGACGCGGTGGTCGAGCCACGCGCCACGGAAGACCAGCTTCTTCAACCAGTAGACGAGCGACTCGCCCGAGACGAGCGACAGGCGTTCCCAGTGGCGGACGAGGTATCGCCCCAGCCCGCTGCGCGGCTCGTCGATCCAGTCGCGCTCGACCAGCTCGACGAGATCCGCAGTCTCGTCCTCGTCCAGCTCGTTGTCCTGGACGAGACCGAGCTTCACGGCGGCGGCGGTGACCCTCTGCTCGAAGTCGGCCGAGTTGAAGCCGAAGCGATAGCCGAGGAACTCGACGATGTAGTCGTCGCCCGAGACGTAATTGGCCTCCGACACGGG
>JBKPDB010000128.1:0-9459 GCA_046727655.1 Actinomycetota bacterium | reverse complement strand
GCCGAGCCTCCGATCGACGGCCGCCGGCTCGACCGGCACACGTGGACCGACGAGCCGTATGTCGTCGGCGCGGGGCCGCGACTCGTCCTCGTCGACCTCGGCTGCAAGCGGTCGATCGCGCGCCGGCTCGCTGCGGCCGGGCTCGAGGTCGTCGTCGTCCCGGGCGACTGGGACGCCGACGCGATCATGGAGCTCACGCCGCGCGCGGTACTGGTCGGCAACGGTCCGGGCGACCCTTCTGTGCTCGAGGCGCAGGTCGAAACCGTCCGCGAGCTGCTCGGCCGCGTGCCGGTCTTCGGCATCTGTCTCGGTCACCAGCTGCTCGGGCTCGCGCTCGGATACCCGACGTTCAAGCTCCGCTTCGGCCATCGCGGCGCGAATCACCCCGTCCGCGACACGCGCACCGGACGGGTCCTCGTCACCGTCCAGAACCACGGCTTCGCGGTCGCGGCCGACGACGACGTCAGCCACGTCTCCCTCAACGACGGCACGTGCGAGGGCCTCGCCGGCGAGGACTTCGCCACGGTGCAGTTCCACCCCGAGGCGGCACCGGGGCCGCTGGACGCACTTCCCTTCTTCGACCAGATCGCCGAGACGTGCCGAAGCGCGCGGATCTTCGTTCCGTCCTGATCGTCGGCTCCGGCCCGATTCGCATCGGGCAGGGTTGCGAGTTCGACTACTCCGGGTCGCAAGCGTGCCGGGTGCTGCGCCGCGAGGGCCTTCGCGTCGTGCTCGTCAACTCGAACCCGGCGACGATCATGACCGACCCTGAGTGGGCCGACGCGACGTACCTCGAGCCGCTCGACGCCGAGACCTTGGTCGAGGTGATCGCGGCGGAGCGTCCGGACGCGCTCCTTCCGACGCTCGGCGGACAGACCGCCCTGAACCTCGCCGTCGAGTTGCACGAGCTAGGAGCTCTGGCGACGTACGGCGTCGAGCCGATCGGAGCGAACGTCGACGCGATCCGCCGCGCCGAAGACCGGCAGGCGTTCCGAGACGCCGTCGTCGCGGCAGGCCTGCAGGTCCCGCGCTCCGAGGTCGTCACCGGCACCTCAGAGCTTCCGAACTTCCTGCCAGGGATCGTGCGCCCTGCCTTCACCCTCGGGGGAAGCGGCGGCGGCATCGCACGGACGCCGCAAGAGCTTCGCGAACGCGTCGCGTCCGGCCTCGCTGCGAGCCCCGTCGGCCAGGTGCTCGTGGAGGAGTTCCTCGACGGCTGGCAGGAGTTCGAGCTCGAGGTGATGTGCGATGTCGCCGGCAATTGCGTCGTCGTTTGCTCGATCGAGAACCTGGACCCGATGGGTGTCCACACAGGCGACTCGTGGACCGTCGCGCCGCAGCAGACGCTGCCCGACCCGGAGTACCAGCGGCTGCGCGAGGCGGCCTTCGCATGTGCGCGCGCCGTCGGCGTCGCGACGGGCGGCGCCAACGTCCAGTTCGGGTACGAGCCGTCGACGCGCGAGCTTCGCGTGATCGAGATGAACCCGCGTGTCTCACGCTCGTCCGCGCTCGCATCGAAGGCGACGGGGTTCCCGATCGCGAAGATCGCGGCTCTCCTCGCGATCGGATACACGCTCGACGAGCTGCCGAACGACATCACGCAGCAGACGACCGCCGCGTTCGAGCCGGCGCTCGACTACGTCGCCGTGAAGGCTCCGCGGTTCGACTTCGAGAAGTTTCCCGAGGCCGACGCGGGGCTCGGGAGCGAGATGCAGGCGATCGGCGAGTCGCTCGGCCTCGGGCGGACGTTCCCGGAGGCGTTCCTGAAGGCGCTCGATGGCCGCGAGTGGACGCCGCGGGAGCTCGATCTCTCCCGGCGCGCCGAGCCCGTGCCGGAGCGGTGGGACCTGCTGCTCGAGGCGGCGCGCCGTGGTCTCGACCTGCCGGGCATCCATCCGTACTTCGGGGAGCAGCTGCGGGCGATCGCAGCGGCGGAGCGGCTGCCGCCGCGCGCGGCCGCGCGGTTCGGTGTCGTGAAGGGAACGCGGGAAGAGCGCGGGCTGCCGGGCCGTCTGGCGGTCGATTCGTGCGCGGCCGAGTTCGAGGCCCGGACGCCCTACTTTTACCTCTCGTACGAGCCGCCGGACGATGAGCCAGTGCCGTCGGGGCGCGCGATCGTCGTCCTCGGCTCGGGGCCGAACCGCATCGGCCAGGGGATCGAGTTCGACTACTGCTGCGTGCACGCGGCGCGGACGTTCCGCGCGCTCGGCTACGAGGCGGTACTCGTCAATCCGAACCCCGAGACGGTATCGACCGACTACGACACATCCGACCGGCTTTATCTCGAGCCGCTGACGCTCGAGCGCACGCTCGACGTGTGCGCGCTCGAAGGGCCACTCGGCGTCGTCGTCTCGTTCGGCGGTCAGACGCCGTTGCGGCTGGCCCCGGGGTTAGTCGCCGCGGGCGTGCCGCTGCTCGGCGACCCGCTCGAGGCGATCGACGCGGCCGAGGACAGGGCGCGTTTCGCTCGCCTGCTGGCCGACCTGGGGCTGCGCACACCGACCTGGCGCGCCGCCGCCGAGGCAACTCGGGCGCGGGCTGCTGCGGAGGAGCTCGGTTACCCGGTGCTCGTGAGGCCGCATCACGTGATCGGCGGCCGCGGCGTCCATGTCGCACGCAACGCGGACGAGCTCGACGTCGACGGCCCCTGCCTCGTCGATCGTTATCTCGACAATGCCGTCGAGCTCGACGTCGACGTCCTCTGTGACGGCGACGGGGCATGGGTTGCGGCTGTGCTCGAGCACGTCGAGCGAACCGGCAGCCATTCCGGTGATTCAGCCGTCGTCCTACCTGCGCCGAGCGTCGATGCCCGCCTGCGCGACGAGATCGACGAGCTCGCCGCCGCGGTTGCACGCGGCCTCGGCGCGCGGGGGTTGCTCAACCTGCAGCTCGCGCTCGACGACGACGGGCTCCTCGTCCTCGAGGCGAACCCGCGCGCGTCGCGCACGGTGCCGTTCGTCGCCAAAGCGACAGGCATCCCGCTCGTCGAACACGCGTGCCGGCTGCTCCTCGGCGAGCCGCTCGCCACCCTCGACCTCCCGGAGCGGATCGAGCCGACGCGGGCGTGGGCGAAGGAGGCCGTCTTCCCGAGCGACCGCTTCGCAGGCGCTGCAGCGCGCGGACCGGAGATGCGGTCGACGGGCGAGGTGATGGCGGGCGCGGCGACTCCGGCGGCCGCGTATGCGCGTGTCCTTCGCGCGGCCGGCCGGTCGCGGCGCGGCGGTCACATCGGCCCGTCCCTCCAGGTCGGCTAAAGACGGCACGCCCCATGGGGCTGAGCGGATCAGGAGAACTATCCTCGGGGAGTGCGTGCGCTAGCGATTGCGCTCGGGGCCGCCGTCTTGGCGGTCCCCGCGGCCGCCGCGCCTGCGGCAACCGCCGGCAAGATGGCCTACGTCCACGGACGGAGCGGCGTCGTCATCGATTTGAGCAGTGGTCTGCGCCAGACGTTCAGGCTGCCGCGGACGGGCGTTCCGCGTTGGAGCGGCGACGGACACCTCGTGTCGTTCGGCGGCTACATCGTGAGCGGCGGCATCCAGCTGCCGACCGCCGAGCTGACGTGGGCGCCGGCGGGAGAGCGGGCTGCGTATGTCACGAGGCAGGGCGGTGTGCGCGTGTGGTCGCCCAGCCGCGAACGGCGGATCGCCCCGGACGGCTGGGGAGCCCAGGGAGTCGTGTGGAGTCGCGACGGCTCGCTTGCGCTCGGTCGTGCGGTCTGCCAGGCCGCCTGCGGGCTGTCTAAGCAGACGGAGATCTGGATCTGGCGGCAAGGGTCCCTTCAAAGATTGCTGGCGAGCGACGGCGGACGTCCGGTGCCGTTGACGTGGCACAACGGGCGTGTGTTGTGGTGGGACTGGCCGAACTCGGGGTCTATCGCAGCCGACGGCGTGGCGTTGTATGAGAACAAGACGCGCATCGCGACCGCATTGATGTACGACGACTACGTGGCGTCCTGCGGCAGCCATCTTGCTGTCGCCGCCGGTAGCGATCGCTTCTCGACGCACGGCAAACACATCCTTTTCGACGGCCGCGATGTGTCTCACGACACGACGCGGTCGTGGGTTTCACCGTCGTGCACGACCGGCCGAAGGCTCGTTGCGGCAGCCGGTCGCAATTGGGAGGAGACACGGTTCGGTGACGAACGCCGCTCGATCTGGCAGCTCTTGCCGAGTCGGCGTCAGTTGACTCGACCGCCGCCCGGCTGGACCGACGAATTCCCGCACTTGCTCGCGAACGGCAACGTCCTCTTCGTGCGGACGCGCCGGGTCCCGTTCAGCCGAAGCGGCGCTTGGTGGACAACAACACACGCGAAGATCGAACTCTTGCGGCGATCGACGTTGGCGGCGGTCGCGACTTTGAAATTCACCGCGCCGGAGATCGGCAGCGACTTCATCAACTACTACGGCCACTACGACTGGCCGTCCCGCATCGCCGTCACACGCTAGGACGACCCTTCCGATGGGCATCTGGACAGGTGACAAATTGGTGACCCTCTGGCTACCGTGGGTGGCGGGCGAATGGACTGGACCCTCTATCACGCCGTCAACGAGCTCGTCCTCGACGACTCGTGGATCGGCCGCTCGCTGAGCGTTCTCGAGAGCTGGTCGGTTTCGCTGCTGGCCGTGTCCACATTTGCCTTGTGGCTGTTCGCGCGCCCCGGGTCGAGCCGGAAGTGGAAACTGGCCTGCGCATCGGCGCTCGCGTCGTCCGGGGTTGCGCTGCTGATCAACCAGCTGATCTCCCACCTGTGGGACCGCACCCGTCCTTTCGTGGCCCACCCGTCCGCTCACGTGTGGGGCACTCGCTCGCACGATGCGTCCTTCCCGAGCGACCACGCGAGCGCGGCGTTCAGCATCGCCTTCGCAGTGTTCCTCTTCGATCGCTTCGTCGGGTCGCTCTTCCTCACTGCGGCCTGCGTGATCGGTATCGGCCGCGTGTTCATCGGCGTCCACTACCCGTCGGACGTTCTTGCGGGTTGCCTCGTCGGCCTTGCATCAGCGCTGCTCGTCGCACGCGTCTTGCGGCCTTTGATCGAACGAGTCGTCCGCGTGGTGGAGCGGCTCACCGATCCGCTGCTTGCGCCTCTCTGGCGCCAGTTGCCGTCACGCTGAAGAGACGGCGGCGCGAGACATCATCCGACTGGTGCGAGCCGGTCGCAGAGGTCGCGACCGATGCGTTGCCGACCGTCGTCATAGATCCTGATCCGCATACCGCGGTCACGACCGGTGCAGACGACGGTGAGCTCCTGCCCCAGGTCGGGGCTCCGCAGGGCGAAGCCCTGGCGAGTCGACCACGCGAGCTCGCGGGCGCGGCCCGCGCAATAGTTATCGGCTCCGACGCCGTGCACGACAAGATTCGCGTCGTGGTCGCTCGGGGAGACAGTGCACGTCACCGCGGCCGGGCTGTCGGCGCGCACGTAGCCAAATGCCACTGCAGCGCAGGCGGCGAACGCACCGACAAGCGTTACGACCGTGAGCCGCTTGCCGTAACGAACTGCGCGTCCCGTCGCACGGTGACGGCGGAGAATCGCGGTCTGCTGCGAGCCGGAGTCGGGGGTCGCGGGTGCCGGCGGCCGCACCGCCGTCGGTGCGCACTCTCGTCCCTCGAGCGCGTCGACCAAAGCGGAAGCGGTCCGGAATCGCCGCCTGGGCTCCTGTGCCAGCGCCCGTGCAAACACCGGATCGAGGGGTCGGCCGTCCGGTCGGTGCCCGTGGAGTAGCTCATATGCCACCACGCCGAGCGTGTACATGTCGCTCGCCGCCGTCGCCGATTCGCCTCGCGCCTGCTCCGGAGACAGATAGCCGGCCGTCCCCAAGATCGTGCCGGTCAGCGTGAGTCGCTCCAGCGCCTCCCCGACGGCCCGCGCGATCCCGAAATCGGCCACGTGCACGGAGTCGCGCTCGTCGAGCAGGAGGTTCGCCGGCTTCAGATCGCGGTGGATGACGCCGGCGGCATGAGCCGCGTCGACTGCCTCTGCAGTTTCTCGCAGCCAGCGAATGGCCTCAGCTGACGAGACCCGCCCGGCGCGGAGCCGTTCGTCGATGCTGCCGCCGCGCTCGTACTCCATGACGATGTAGGGACGTTCGCCCCAGCTTCCGACGTCGTACACGGTGACGACGTGTGCGTGCCGTCCGAGCCGCGCAGCGAGGACCGCCTCGCGGGCGAAACGTTCGGGCACGGAGAGATCGGCGCCGAGCTCGGGTGCGAGCAGCTTCACGGCGACCTCGCGGTCGAGCTCGAGGTCTTGAGCCAGGATTACTTCAGCGGTCGCACCGCGACCGAGCTGCTGCAGAAATCGGTAGCGCGGTGGGAGTGGTGGCGCCACCGCGGCAGCCTAGCCGCGAATCGTAGGCGCGCTGCTGGTATGCCGGCGTGACGATGTCAGCGAGCGGGGCTCGTCTTACGCGAGCTCCTCGTACGACTCGAGCTCGTCTTGCGCCCGGAGTTCGACCGACTCCGATTTCGGCTTCCGCTCCGGCTCGCCGATGACTGCGATGTTTGACGCACGCGCCCCAGCAAATCGTCGGACAACTCAGAGGCGCTCGTCTTGGCCTGATCCATCACATCCTTCGCACGGCGCGTGAAGGCGCCGTTCGTCGCCAGCGCATAGAGACCCGCACCGGCCGCCGGGAGGATGAGCCAGCGCGTCCCCATGCTCCCTCTCCGGATGCCCTTGCCGTTGGCTGCGTCAGCGACGTCCTCGAGTCGCTGTGCCAAATCTACGACGCGTTCGGAAAACCCATGGATGTCTGCCATTTATCCCAACCCCTTTTGTCGCAATTTCGACTGTGTGCCCTCCGTTCCCACGCGCGAAGCGCTGAAACGCCACATTGCTCACGTTTCAGCGTCCTTGGCAGGGAAGAGGATCCTGGGCACCTCCTGCTTCGCCGGGTCGCGATTGAGGATGAGCACGTCGGCGAGCGTCGCAAGAACCGCGGCGAGCGGGACTGAGAGCAACACGTACACGCCGCCGAAGAGGAGCCCCACGGCGCTCACCGTGACGAGCACGATCAGCGGAGAGAGCCCGACCGCCCGACCGAAGACGTGCGGGCCGATCACGTAGTCCTGCAGCAGTCGCAGGCCCCAAACCGCGATCGCCGCGAAGACGGCGTGCTGCCAGTCGATCGTGAGCCCGACGGCAACGGCGAGGCTGCCGGCAACGAGTGGACCGATCACCGGGACGATCTCGACGATTCCCGCGAAGACGCCGAGGAGGAGCCAGAACGGCAGGCCGATCAGCGCGAATGCTGTCGACAGCACGGTGCTGACGAACGAGATCATGATCAGCTGACCACGTACGTAGGCCCCGAGCTTCACGTCGATGAGGTTCCACGTCTCGCGTACGACCCGCCGGTGCTTCCTGGGTAACAGCGAGATCACCAGCCCTTCCGCACGTTCACGTTCGAAGATCCAGTACGCGGCCGTCGCGAGTGCGAAGAAGATGCCGATGAGGACCTCGAGCGCCTTGGTGGTGATGGTGAGCGCCGGGTGGACGAGGGCCGAGCCTGACGGAAGCTTCTGGAGCTCTTTCTGCAGGCTGACGAGGAACTCGTGCTTGATCCCGGTCGAGTTCCGGGCAGCGTCGCGAAGCTCCGCGCTGGAAGTCGGAGCGTCACCGATTGCCGCCTCGACCTGCGTGATCGCCCTCGGGATGACGAGCCAGAGGAAGAGGCCGACGACAGCGGCCAGCGCGGCGAAATGGAGAATCACTCCTCCCGCGCGCGGCACGCCGTGCTCGTGCAGCCGCTCCACTCCCGGACGCATCGCGGCCGCGAGCGTGAACCCCAGCAAGAGCAGGAAGAGCAGCAGGCGTAGGTGCCAGAGCGCCAATGCGCCGGCGACGACGCCGACGACCACCACGCTTGTGACGAAGGCTCTTCTCGCGGTGCTCACACATCTTTAACGGTTTGGACGACCCATCGGACACGGCCAGACCGCGATTTCGGCGCTACACTCCGGCCCTTATCCGAGGGCCGCCAGCGGCGGCAAGGGGGGAAAAGTGAAAGCAGGCAGAGTTGCCGTCGCTGCGGCGGCGGTCTTGGCGGTGCTCTGTTTCGTGGGGCCGGCGTTCGGCGCAACCGCGGAGCGGATTTCGGTGTCGGCGGCGGGGGAGCAGGCGAATGACGCGAGCTTCTCGGCCTCGATGTCGGCGGACGGCCGTTACACGGCGTTCGTCTCGTTGGCCTCGAACCTTGTTCCCGGCGACACGAACAATGGCTGCGACGTCTTCGTCCGCGACAACTCGAACGGCGCCATTGAACGCGTGTCCGTGTCGTCGACGGAGGCGCAGGTCGACACAGGCTTCAACTGCGACGCGCCTGCGATCTCGGCAGACGGCCGCTTCGTCGTCTTTCAGTCCGACGGGGCCGGTCTCGTCCCGAACGACTCGTCCACGAACAGCGACGTCTTCGTGCGGGATCGCGAGCTTGGAACGACGGAGCGCGTGTCGGTGGGTTCGGACGGCGAGACGCCGATCGGAAACGGGACCGAGTTCGGCAACAGCCTCGACCCGGCGATCTCCGCAAACGGGCGCTTCGTCGCGTTCATGTCGAGCGGGCGCAACCTGATCTCGGGCCGGCAGATCTTCGAGACTCACGTCTATGTGCGCGACTTGTTGACTGGAACGACGGAGATCGTGTCGGAGCGGCCCGACGGCCAAACCAGCAACGGACCGGCCGCTCAGCCGTCGCTCTCAGCGGACGGACGTTACGTCGCCTTCGTCTCCTACTCCGAAGGGCTCGTGCCCGGCGACGACAATCTTGGTCCCGACATCTTCGTGCGCGACCGTGTCACCGGGACGACGGAGGCCGTGTCAGTGTCGTCAGCGGGCGCCCTGCCCCAGTACTTGAGCTGGCGACCGCAGTCGGAGGGGCCGTCGATCAGCGCCGACGGCCGCTACGTCGCGTTCAGCTCGAACGCGCGCGACCTCGTGCCGGGAGATGACTTCAACGACTACGACGTCTTCGTTCGCGACCGCGTCGCAGGGACGACGCGGATGGCGTCGGTCACCTCGACAGGAGAGCAGGCATACGGCGGCGACAGCACCGGCGCCTCGATCTCGGCCGACGGCCGCTTCGTCGCCTTCCACTCGAACGCCGGCAACCTGTCTCCCGGAGGTGGCTTCGGAACGTCCGACATCGTCGTCTTCGACGTGGCGCGCAACGTCACCAAGCCGCTCACGCTCGGTCAGGACTACAACCAAGACGACAGTGTCTTTCCCTCGCTGACTGCGGACGGCGGTCAGGTCGCCTTCACGTCACGCAGCAACGATCTCGTCGCCAACGACACGAATGGCGTGTCGGACGTGTTCCGGGCGACCGTGACGTGGGGCGACGACGTGCCGCCGGCCCTGTCGCTGCCGCAATTCCCGATCGTGGTTCCGGCCGATCGCCCGGACGGCGCCGTTGTCACGTACACGGTCACGGCGACCGACGCCGACGATCCGAACCCGACGGTGAG
>JBKPDB010000127.1:0-10014 GCA_046727655.1 Actinomycetota bacterium | reverse complement strand
GACACGGAGATCGCCGAAGCGGTGACGGGCCTCGACGCCGCGCAGCAGCGCGTGGTCGACAGGGCGCTGATCGAGCTCGACGGGACGAAGAACAAGTCGCGTCTCGGGGCGAACGCAATCCTCGGTGTCTCGCTCGCCGTTGCGAAGGCAGCCGCCGCGGACGCCGCCTCGAGCCTCTTCCGCTGGGTCGGCGGCGTCGACGCTCACGTTCTTCCCGTTCCGATGATGAACGTCGTCAACGGCGGTGCGCACGCACAGAACTCGCTCGATCTGCAGGAGTTCATGGTCGTCCCGGCGGGGGCCGACTCCTTCGCCGAGGCTCTGCGCGTAGGCGCCGAGACGTTCCATGCGCTGAAGGACGTGCTCCATGAGCGTGGGCTTGCGACGGGCGTCGGCGACGAAGGCGGCTTTGCTCCCGAGCTCGACTCGACGGAAGCGGCCATCGAGGCCGTGCTCGAGGCGTCGGAACGCGCCGGCCATCGCGATCGTGTCGCGATCGCGCTCGATCCCGCTTCGACGGAGCTCTATCGCGACGGCGGCTACCACTTCGATCGCCAAGGGCGGATCCTCAGCGCGGACGAGATGATCGACATGTACTCGACGCTCGCGGATCGCTATCCGGTCGTCTCGATCGAGGACGGCCTTGCCGAGGACGAGTGGGGTGCCTGGAAGGACATGACCGACCGGCTCGGCGACCGCCTGCAACTCGTCGGCGACGACCTCTTCGTCACGAACGTCGAGCGGCTCGAGCGTGGTCTCCGGGAGGGGGTCGCGAACGCGATTCTGCTCAAGGTGAATCAGATCGGCACGCTCACTGAGACGCTCGAGACGGTCGAGCTGGCCCGCTCGCACGGGTACGCCTGCGTGATGTCGCACCGATCGGGTGAGACGGAGGACACGACGATCGCCGACCTCGCCGTCGCAACCGGCGTCGGCCAGATCAAGACCGGGGCGCCGTCTCGAACGGACCGGGTCGCGAAGTACAACCAGCTGCTCCGCATCGAGGAAGAGCTCGGCGACACAGCCGAGTACCCCGGCTGGGAAGCGTTTCCACGCTCGACAACGGCCGGCGCGAAACCTGCGGGCTGACGACCGCAAAGAGTCGCGTTAGCGTCACCTTGCGGCGCTACATTGAGCGCATGGCTCGTGTGAGCCCGCGCCGCACCAAGATCGTCGCCACGGTCGGTCCCGCGTCGTCGACCCCGGAGCTGGTGCGCGCACTGGTCGAGGCCGGTATGGATGCCGCCCGTCTCAATCTGTCGCACGGAACACACGACGACCATGCCAGGAGCGCTGAGCTCGTCCGCGCAGCGGAGAGGGAGGCCGGCCGACCGATCGCCGTCATCGGTGATCTGCAGGGCCCCAAGCTCAGGGTGGGGAACCTCGACGCGCCGATCGTGCTCACCCCCGGCGATGACGTCACCGTCGTCGCCACCGACGACGGCGTCCGGGACGGCGAGTTGCCGATTGCGCCCGCGGCGATCGGTGAGGTCTGGCGTCCCGGGCACGAGGTTCTGGTCGACGACGGCATGGTGCGCCTCCGCGTCGAGGAGGTGGAGGCCGGACGCGCCCGCTGCGGCGTCGTCGTCGGCGGGTCGATCACTTCGCACAAGGGCGTCAACCTTCCAGGCGTTCCGATTCCGATCCCGTCGCTGACGCGTAAGGATCTCGAGGACCTGGAGTTCGCGCTCGGGCTCGGGTGCGATTTCATCGCGCTTTCGTTCGTGCGGTCCGCGGCAGACGTTCGCGACCTGCGCGCGCTGCTCGAGCAGGGCGGCTCGACGGCCCACATCATCGCGAAGGTCGAGAAGGCGGAGGCGGTCGACGCGCTCGACGACGTGCTCGGCGAGGCGGACTCGGTCATGGTCGCGCGCGGCGACCTCGGCGTGGAGATCGGCCCGGCGCTCGTTCCGCTCGTTCAGAAGCGGATCATCCTGAAGGCACTCGAGCGGGGAAAGCCGGTGATCACCGCCACCCAGATGCTCGAGTCGATGATCCACCATCCGGAGCCGACGCGCGCCGAAGCGAGTGACGTCGCAAACGCGATCCTCGACGGTACGTCCGCCGTCATGCTCTCGGGAGAGACGGCCATCGGGGAGTACCCGATCCAGTCCGTTCAGACCATGGACCGCATCGCACGGGCGGTCGAGCCGAGCCTCGGCTACCGCCACGAGATCCCCGACGCGACGGAGCAGCCGACGATCGGCAACGCGATGTCGAACGCGGCCTGCGATCTTGCCGAGGCGCTCGGCGCCGCCGCGATGCTCGTCCCGACGTTCACCGGCCGCACCGCCTCGGCCGTCGCGCGCCTCCGCCCGCGCCGTCCGATCGTCGCGCTGACGCACAAGCTCTGGTCCGTGCACCAGATGGCGATCGAGTGGGGAGTGACCCCGGTCGCGATCCCGGAGTGCCGCGACGTGGAGGACCTCTGGGACCGCTCCATCGAGGCGGCGAAAGAGGCCGGGATCGTCGTGTCCGGCGACACGGTCGTCATCACGGGCGGAACGGCGGTGAACATTCCCGGCTCGACGAACGTCATCAAGGTCGACATCGTCTGAGAGAGGAGGAAGCTGCGGCGCCGCGAACCTGGGCGCCATGGCGGCTCGACGGCCACCTGCGACGACGCTCGCCCGGCGCTGGCTGGCGGTCGTTGCGGTCCTCTTGATCGGGTACGCGTACTACCACCCGCTGCGCAGCTGGTTCGAGACCCGGCACGAGCTCTCGTCCCGTCGGGCGGAGGTGGCGCAGCTCCTGGAGCAGAAGCGGGCGCTTCAGGAACGGCTGCGGGCGTCGACGAGCGTCGGGGCGCTCGCACGTGAAGCGCGCCGCCTCGGCTACGTTCGCCCGGGCGAGCATCTCTTCATCGTGAAAGGGATCGCAGCCTGGAAGAAGGCGCATACCATCACCAACCGCTGAAAATGCTCTGCATTTTCAGCGGGCTAGAGTTTCGGCATCGCTTCGCTCGCGGATGATGACGAAGATCGCGTTACGGTCGAGCGCCAGCTAGGCCGCCCTCCGCGCGCGCTTCGACGCGTCGTCGTCCGTTGTCCATACGGGCAACCGGCCGTGACCGAGCAGTCCGCGTACGACGACGCCGGGCGCCCGTTTCCGACGACGTTCTGGTTGACATGCCCTTATCTGGTTGCCGCCGTGTCGCGGCTCGAGGCCGCCGGTGGTGTCGAACGCTGGTCGCGCGCCGCGGCTGACGATGCCGAGCTCGCCTCGAGCCTGCGCCGCGCCAACGCCGAGCAGCGGCGGATCCGGCCGGAGCTCGATCTCGGCGTCGGCGGATCCCGCCCGGATGCCGGCAGGCTGAAGTGCCTGCACGCCCACGTCGCCTTCGCGCTCGCTCGCCCCGGATACGAGCTCGGCGAGCGAGTCATCGCCGAGATCGAACCGCGCTGGCCGCCTGTTTGCTGCTCTGAGTGACGGATACTGAACGCGCCGTGGCGATAGCGATCGAGGCCTTGCGGCGTGAGTGGGAGGACGGTCACCGCCGCTTTCAGGTTGCCGCGCGAGAGCCCGTCGCGGGTGACCGCTTGCAGGCCCAGCTCGAGGTCGTGATGGACGAGCTGCGCAAGCGCGTGGGGCAGACGTTCACGCTCGACGAGCTTGCCGACGCTTACGCACGAGCCGACGACTGGGTACGCGACGCGGTCTCGGAGCGAGCGGCGACGCCCGGCTGGCCGCGGAACCTCGCGCTCGTCCAGGACGCTGCGTTTTACCTGTATCAGCGCGGTGCGGTCGACTACGGCCCGTGACGAGCCTGAGCCCGGCCGAGCGCAGCCGGCGTCGTCGGCGCAGGCGGCGTGAGGACCTCCTGCGCTGGGCCATACGCCTCGCCGTGGTCCTGGTCGTGTTCGCCCTCGGGATCGCCGTCGGCCAGGCCCTTCACGACAACCCCAAGCCGGGGGAGACCACCACGCTGGAGCGGACGCTCAGCGTCCCGACGAGCGGAAATCCCGGATCTACCGCCACTCCGTAGGGCCCTCCGGTGTTAAGAAGGCACATGTTTGGTTAGATTCGCAGACAATGGCGTCTCACGAAGAGGGTGCAAGACGCGTCGCAGGTGGTGAAAGCGACTGGCTGACGCTCGGCCAGGCTGCGAAGTTCCTCGGCGTCGCGCAGAGCACGATCCGGAAGTGGTCCGACCTCGGCCGCGTGCCGGCGTTCTACACGCCCGGTGGGCACCGCAGGTACAAGCGGGTCGACCTCGAGGCGTTCCTCGAACGCTCTGGGCCGGGAAAGCCTGCACGCGGCCCCCTGGTCCTGCTCGTGGACGACGACTCGCAGGTGCGCGAAGTCGTGCGTCTGAACCTGGAGATGGAGGGCTACGCGGTCCGCGAGGCGGCGAACGCTGAGGACGGTTTGGCCGCCCTCGAAGACGAGGCGCCGGACCTGATCCTGCTCGACGTGATGATGCCGCAGGTCGACGGTTGGGAAATGCTCCGCCGGGTCCAGGAGCGACACGGTGTCGGCTCCATCCCGGTGGTCATGTTCAGCGGACAGCTCGACGCCGGCGAAGAGGCCGCCAAGCGTGGCGCGCAGGGATTCGTCGGCAAGCCGTTCGATCTGCGCGCGCTGATCGACCAGACGAAGCAGATCGTCCCCGCCTGATCTCCACGGATCGCGAAGTCGAGCGCTGGGTGGTTCACCACCGCGCCGGGTGGCTGAACCCAGTCTTCGAGGGACTGACGTATGCTGGGCGGCTCGGTCTGCTCTGGATCGCCCTCGCGCTCGTCCTGTCTGTCCTCTATCGGCGCTGGAGCGTCTTGGCAGCGACGGCGATCGCCGTTGCCGTCGCCGACTGGTCGGCGTCGGGCCTGAAGGCGGTGTTCGATCGGGAGCGGCCGTCGCTGCGGTACGCCGAGCCGGAACCGCTGGTGAAGACGGCGCACGACGCATCGTTTCCGTCCGGGCACGCTGCGACGAGCTTCGCCGCCGCAACGATGCTCACGTTTGCGTTCCCGAGACTCGGACCGGCGCTGTTCCTGTTGGCGAGCGCCGTCGCGTTCTCGCGCGTGTACGTCGGTGTCCACTATCCGCTGGACGTCATCGGCGGAGCGTTCCTCGGCGTGCTGATCGCGTTCGCGATCAGGTTCGTGGCGCAGCGCGTCTTTCGGCTAGAGCTCTTCGCCCGCTCTGAGCAGGCCGGCGGCGATCACGGCGAGGGCCGCGATCAAGCTGATGAAGATCCCGATCCCGCGTCCGCGCCACCCGAAGAACTCGTCCGGGATGACGATCAGGCGGATCAGGACGAACACCGTGGCCAGAGCTCCGAGCGCGATCACGACGAGGCTCTCCGGGACGGTGGCCGGCAGCTCGATCCCCGCCAGTCGCAGCGCGACGAGGGCTAGGACGGCCAGGCCAATGAAGAAGACGAGCTTGCCGAGCGTGCCGGTGTGCCAGCCGATCACGCTCGTCGTCGGCCCCTCGCCGGAGCCGACGTACCAGCCCGTGAACGCGGAGATTGCGAGGACCAGGCCCGAGACCCAGGTGAGCGTCTCGCCCCAGGCCCAGACCTCCTCCAGCGGCCGGCTCGGACGCGGACGGGAGCTCGACCAGTCGTCTCGTTCCGGCGGCGTCGGGGTGTAGGGGTCTGGCGTTTGCATCAGCTCAGTATGGGGAGATCGAGGAAAGCCGACGGCAGGCGATTACTCTAGGGGTCAGATCATGAAGCAGACGGGCGCCTCGCGCGCCGGAGCAATCCGCCAGGCGCGGGTCCCCCTGACCCCACCCCTCGTCGTGAGCCGCACTACAGGCCGAACACTTTCTGGACCTCGTTCCAGATCGTGAGGATGAGGAAGATCGCGAGCGCCACGAGGAGCGTGAACGCGATGATGAAGCGGAGGCGTGCGCGCGCCTTCTCCCGCCTCCTGCGAACGCGGGCGTTACGCCGTGCGCGGTGATAGTGGTACGCGCGGCTGATCGCCTCGGGATCGACAGGGGGATCGTCGCGCGGCTCGGCGCGACGGGCGGGCTGTGCCATTGCGGGATTCTAGTCAGCCCTCGTCCCGTGGTCTGAACCACTCGCAGCGCGAGCGACGTTCGGGGTTTGTCGATACTTCGAGCAGATCCGATGGTGGGGCGACAAGGTCAGCCGGGGGCGGGGCACATGGAACGCGGCCTCGATGCGCTCGCGGAATCGAGCGTGGGACTCGGTCTCGCGGGCACGCTCACCGAAGCCCTGCAGGCGATCGCCGACGCGGTCCGTCGGGCGGCGGGCGCCGACGCCGTCGTGGCACGGGCCGCGGACGAGTCGGGCGGGACCCTGAACGCGCTCGGCGTCGCGACTCGGTCACCGGCGCTGAGCGCCGAGCTGGAGGGCTCGCGACTTCCGCTCGCCGACGCGCCGGAGGCGGAGGAGTCCGACCGCGAGCGGTTGCCGGATGCGGTTCGACGCGCGGCGGAGCGCATCCGAGCCGATCATGCGGCGCTCTTCCCCGTGCACGTCGACATGGCGCTGCGAGGAACACTCGAGCTGCTGCGCACAGGACCGCCGTTCTCGGAGCTGGAGCTCCGACTCGCGCGCCTGGGAGCTGCGCAGGCCGGCCTCGCGATCCGCGCCTTCGGCCGCAACGGCGCCGCGGCTCACGCGCTCGATCCCGGAGCGGCCCTCAGCGTCGCCGGGGAGGCCCTGGCGGCAGGCGCCGACGAGTCGAGGACCGCCGAAGAGCTGACCCGGCTCGCCGCCGAGGCCACGGGAGCGGACGCCGCGCTGCTGTGGCGAACCGAGCCGGGTAAGCCGTTGGAACTACTCGCATCGACGGGGCTGGACGAGGTTGACGGCACCGTCTCCGCAGCCAGGGCGGCAGCCGAGGCTGCGGTCGTGGGGCCCAGCGGAGTCGTTGTCGCAGAGCTCGAGGCCGGCCTTGCCCAGCGAGCTGCCGTCGCTGCAACGCTGCAGCTGGGCCAACCGCAGGTGGGCGCTCTCCAGCTCCTCTTCCCGCCCGAGAACGAGCCGAGTGGGGTCGAGCTGGCGACGCTGGCGACGTTCGCCGTCCGCGCGGCGCATGCACTGCGGGCGAGCCTTCGCGCCCGGACGACGGCGCTCGAGCTCGAACGAACGCGGGCGCTCCTCACGGTCGTCGGCCAGGCGATCTCGCAACTCTCACTTGCGCACACCCTGGACACAGCCGTGACGCGCATCGCCGAGCTCCTCGACGCCGACCGGCTCGCGATCTACCTCCGCGAGAACGGGCGTCTGCACGAGGCAGCGGCCGTCGGTCTCGCCGGTCCGCATGTCGCGGTCGCCGAGCGGCTGCTCGAGCTCGCCCTGGGCCCGTTCCGCTCGCGCGGGCTCGTCGTCGCGTCCGACGTCGGTTCCGACGTTCGGCTCACCGGCGTTTCCACCGCAGCGGCAGAGGCCGGCATCGGCGCGGCGATCGCGCTGCCGCTCCTGGCGCACGACGAGGTGGTCGGGCTGCTCGCGGTGTTTCCGCCGAGAGGGTTTGCGCCGACGGAGAGCGACGCGACTCTGCTCGCGGCGCTCGCGGCACAGCTGGCAGTTGCGGTCCAGAACGCGCAGCTCCACGAGCAGGCGAAACACCTCGGCGCGGAGCGCAAGCGCGCGCTCGACGCGGAGCTGGCGGCGTCGAAGCAGGTGCGTGCGCTGTACGAGATCTCGCGTTCGTTCGCGCAGAGCCTTTCGCTCGAGGCGACCCTGGACGCGGTGGCGGCCACGGTCGTCGACGTGCTCGACGTGGACGTCGCCCTGATCCGGATGCCCGACGAGCGGCGCGAGTGGCTCGTGCCGCGGACACTGAAGGTTGCCGAGCCGCGACTGGAGGAAGCGGTGCGGTCCTTGCTGTTCCTGGCTCATCCGTTCGGCGTGCAGCCGTTGCAGCGGCTCTTCCGGCTCCGAGAGTCGCTGCCGGTCACGCCCGCCACGGCGCAAGCAATCGGATCGCCTGCCACGGCGCTCCTTCCCTTCCTCGAACGTGGTTGGACAGGTGCCGTCGTCCCGATCGCGACGCCGGCCGAGGTCCTCGCCGCGCTGACGATCATCTCCGTCCGCCCGGGCTCCCCCGTTACGGCGCAAAAGATCGAGGAGGCAACCGCGATCGCCGGACAGGCCGCGCTCGCGATCGACAACGCGCGGCTCTATCAGCAGCAGAAGCAGTTCTCCGACACGATGCAGCGCTCGCTCCTGCCGCGGTCCGTGCCGACGTTGAAAGGGCTCGAGCTCGGCGACGCCTACGAGTCGTCCGCGCGAGTCGAGGTCGGCGGCGACGTCTACGACTACATGCAGCTCGCCGACGGACGTCTTGCGGTGGCGCTCGGGGATGTCACCGGACACGGGATCGAAGCTGCGGCAGACATGGCGATGGCGAAGTTCGTGTTCCGGACGCTCGCCCGAGAGCATCCTGAGCCTGCGGACTTCTTGCAGTCGGCCAACGAGGTCGTCTTCACCGAGATCGCTCCCGGCAAGTTCATCACCATGGTGTACCTCCTCGTCAGCGGCACCGGGGGCCTCGCGGCGGCAGTCGCCGGCCACCCGGCGCCGCGCCTCGTCGCGGCAGACGGGACCGTCACCGGCCTCGAGGCCGGCGGGTTGGTCCTCGGCATCGAGCCGGGACAGCGCTACGACGAGGTTCGCGCGCACCTCGATGCAGGGGCCGCGGTCGCGCTGTACACGGACGGAGTGCTCGAGGCGCGTCGCGACGGTGAGATGTACGGCTTCGAGCGTCTCGACCGGACGCTTGCCGCACACCACGACCGGCCCGCGGCCGAGATTGCGCAGGCGGTCCTCGAGGACTGCCGCACGTTCGCGCGCGGCGAGCTGGTGGACGACTGCGCCGTCGTCGTCGTGAAGAGAACCGCGTGATCGAACTGCGACGGCCGGCCGGGCGGTTGGCCCGCGTCGGTCACCGCGGAGCATCGGCGCTCGCACCGGAGAACACGCTCCCTGCGCTCGAGCTCGCCGTCGAGCTCGGCTGCGACATGCTCGAGTTCGACGTCCTCGACCTCGTCGACGGGACCGTCGTCCTCGCACACTCGAACAGGTTGCGTGAGGTGAGTCATGGCACGACGCGTGGACGCGTCCGCGGCCGGAGCCTCGCTGCGCTCCGCACGGTCGCGCCCCACCTGCCGACACTGGACGAGGCGCTCGCCTTCTGTGCCGAGCGCTTTCCGACCGTCGCGCTGCAGGTCGACCTCAAGCGGCGCGGTCTCGAACGTGCGGTGGTCGACAGCTTGCGCCGGCACGGTGTCGTCGAGCGAGCGTGGGTGAGCGGATTCGACGCATCGGCGCTCCGTCGCGTCGGCGAGCTCGAGCCGGAGCTGGCTCGGTCCTACACGATTCCGCGGGATCGGCTCGGCATCTCCAGACGGGGGCCGCTCGCGCCGGTCGTGCGCCGCTCGCTGGCTTCGTTCGGCGCCGCGCTGCCGCGTCGGCTCCCGGGTCTCCTGGCCGGCGCGGGGGCATCCGCAGCGACGTTGCACCATTCCGTCGCCACGCCTGCGGCAATCGAACGAGCCCACGAGGTTGGAGCTGCGGTCTATGTCTGGACGGTGGACGACTCCAGGCGCGCGGCCGAGCTGGCCCGCGCGGGGGCGGACGGCATCATCACCAACGATCCGCGGATCTTTACGATGTTCGACGCGTGAAAAGACGCTCTTTCCTGCTTTTCGCCCTGGCCGCGGCCGTTGCCTCCGGCGCGCCGGCCGCGGCGCCCGGCGCGGCCGACGTCCCGGCGACGATCCCGCTCGGCGTGACGATCGGCTCGCTGCCCGTCGGCGGCCTGACGCCTGCGGACGCGACGGTCGCCGTGCAGCAGGCCTTTGCCCGGCCGCTGCGGCTCCAGCTCGGACAAACGCGGATCTCGGTCACACCGGATGTGCTCGGCGCGACGGCCGGCGTCGACAGGGCGGTGCAGCGCGCGCTCGTGGCGCCCGAGAACACGGCCGTTCCGCTCGGGGTGAACGCGCCCGGGAGCTCCATCACGCCGTTCGTCGCGAAGCTCGCGGAGCGGTACGACAGGCCTGCGGTCGACGCGACCCTCTCCCTGCGAA
>JBKPDB010000126.1:0-14663 GCA_046727655.1 Actinomycetota bacterium | reverse complement strand
CCCGAGACGGCCGCGGCCTTTCGTGACGTCGTCCAGGTAGTCGGGCACCTTGTGCGCGAAGTCGTTGACCTGGTTGACGACAGTCGGGATGAACAGGAAACCGATCCCGACGAGCGCTGCAAGGGCGGCGAGATAGACGACGGTCGTCGCCGCACCTCGACGCCCCATACGGTCCTCCAACCGGTCGACCGCAGGGTTCAGGGCTAGAGCGAGAAAGAGCGCGATGAGAATCCACGAGATGACATGTCGCGCGATCCACACGACCTCCAAGGTGACCGCTACGGCGATCAGAATGCCCAGGACCATGAGAATGGTCTGCGGACGGAACTGAACGACCCGCTCGGGCGGCTCCGGCACGGGTGGAGCATCGCGGGGGCGCCGGACGGTACATTCCACCGCCGTGAGCCTTCGGGGTCGCACAATCGAGCAGCACGCGACGCTCCCTGACGGACGCAAGGTCGTTGTGCATGTCGGGGTGCCGGAGGATCCCTACATCAAGCGCTCGGAGCTCGAGACGGTCGACGTCGAGCTGCACTCCGTCGGCACGGTCCTTGCGGCCGTGAACACCGTGCTCGATCCCGACCAGGAAGACGAAGCCCTCGACCTTGCGCGCGAGATCGCCGCGAGTCTCGAGTCAGGCCGAATCGAGCCGACGGCCGCCGCAATCGAGCCGCTCGCGGACACGCTGCGATGAACGCCACGCTGCACACGAATCACGGCGCGATCGAGCTGGAGCTCTTCCCGGACGACGCGCCGAAGACGGTCGACAACTTCACGAAGCTGGCGCGCGACGGCTTCTACGACAGCGTCATCTTCCATCGCGTCATTCCGGACTTCATGATCCAGGGCGGCGATCCGACCGGGACAGGATCCGGCGGGCCCGGCTACTCCTTCGGGGACGAGATCAACGACCACAAGGTGGAGCGCGGCGCTTTGGCGATGGCGAACGCCGGCCCGAACACGAACGGGAGCCAGTTCTTCATCGTCACGACCGAGTCGGCCCCGTGGCTGGACGGGAAGCACACGGTCTTCGGGCGCGTCACGAACGGCATGGAGGTCGCCGACCGGATCTCGGAGCTGCCTCGCGACGCTCGCGACAAGCCGCGGGACGACGTCGTTATCGAGCGGATCGAACTGCCTGACGATCCCGAATAGCAGCGGCAACCGGTAGCCCGTACCAGAACACGAGGAAAGCGAGCGCCACGAGCGCCGTGAAGAACGCGGCCCACGCGTGGTGGAAGAGGAAGTCGGTGATGACGAAGACGACGCAGGTGATCGCGACCGCGAGCAACGCCAGCCCGGCGATTGTCAAGCTGTTCGAAACGACGAGCATCCGCTCTTTGTCCCCCTGACGCCAGCGGAGACGGTGGTAGGAACTGGGCGCAATCAACAGCACCGTCGAGAGCGCCGTCGTGATGAAGGCAACGAAGAAGACGTCACGGTCGAGCCTGCTCAGCTTCGGAAAGCCGTTCGCGAACGGGACCGCGAGCAGGAACGCGAACAGAACCTGAACCCCGGGTAGCGCGACGCGGAGCTCGTTGAGGAGCTCGATCAGCTCGCGGTTGCGACGATCCTCTTTGCTCTCCTCGGGCACACGCTTCTATTCCAGCCAGGCTGGACGCTCGAAACCGGCGTATTCCTGAATCGACCCGTAGATGCTCTGGACGATCCGCGTTTGCGAGACGATCACACGGCAGGTCCCATAGGGGAGCTTGTTCTGCCGTTTCTTCTTGCTGTACTTCGAATACGTGTTGACGGTCGACTTGCGAAGCGACGATTTGGGGACGCCGACGACCTCGAGCTAGAACAGCTCGATCTCACGCTGCCGCTCGAGATGGTCAGGGAAAAGGTTGCAGGAGACTCGAATCTCTTCATCGCGGAGAGAGAAGTACGTCCTCAGGAACGCCGCGAAGAACCGAACCATCTCCGGATCAGAGTTCGTAAAGCGAATCTGGTTCCGGTGTCTCGAGCCTTCCGCCCAATAGAGCATGCACCCCGCCATGTGGATCGGATCGCCCTGGTGGGCGAGAGTGCGGCCGCTCTCCTGAGCCGCAAGGCGGTTCGCGCGATGGCGCGCGGCATTGTTCCGCGATCCACTGAGCTGGCGGTTATAGGCGGGATTCATCTGCCGGAGCTTCTCTTGCTGCTCAGTCGTCAGCTCGAGGTCCCTGACCCAGTAGCTCACCGACGACTTCGACACGCTGAGGCGACGGGCGATCTCATTGATCGGAAGTCCCTCGACGCGACGAAGGACTCGGGCGAGATTTCGTTCGTGCGTTTTCATCTCTGACAACATAGCGCAGAGATCGGACCGCACTAGCCTGGGTATTGGAACCCCACGAACTGGGTGATTGAAGCGCCCGACCGGGCTCGAACCGGTGCCAGGAGATTGGAAGTCTCCGGTGCTACCACTACACCACGGGCGCGCTTGCCGCGAGTAGCGTAGCGGCGTGGATCCCTACTCGTGGGCGCTGCACTGGGACGTCCTGTTGGCGATCGCGCTCCTAGCAGGCGGTTATGTCTGGACGCAGCGTCGCTGGCCGTCGGATCCCCGGCGCCGTGCCGCGCTCGAGGTCGCGGTGATCCTGCTGCTCGCGGTCTATGTGACGCCGCTGCACACGATCGCGCTCCACTACCTGCTCTCGGTGCACCTGCTTCAGAACGTCGTCACGGCCGAGTGGGCGCCGGGGCTCGTCGTGTTCGCATTCTCGCCCGCCTTCGCGCGAGCCGCCGAGCGGATCGCCGTGGTGCGCGTCATCACCCATCCCCTCTTCGCGCTACCCGCCTGGCTCGCGACGTACTTCGTCTGGCACGTGCCGGTGATCTACGACACGGCGCTCGAGCACTCGGGCTGGCTGCTGCACCTCGAGCACCTGACGTATTTCACCGCCGGCCTGCTGATGTGGTGGCCGGTGATCCACGGTCGCTTCTCCGACGGCCTCAAGGCGCTCTACCTGTTCGCCGCGTTCGTGCTCGCCTCGCCGCTCGGACTGCTGCTCGCGCTACTCCCGCGACCCGTCTACGACTTCTACAAGGGCGCGCCGCAGTTGTGGGGCCTCTCCGACCTCGCCGACCAGCAGATCGCCGGCCTGACGATGGCCGTCGAGCAAGCCGTCGTCTTCTTCGCCGTCTTCGCCTACTTCTTCATGCGCTTCCTGCGCACGGAGCACATCGCGGGCGTCTTCAGCGAAAGCCCGAGATGAGCGCGCCGCCCGCGACGACGAGCGTCGCGGCGAGAATGAGCCTCGGCCCGATGCGCTCGCTGCGACGCAGGACGAGCATCGAGATGAGCACGGCGAACAACGACTCGGTAGCGACGAGCGGCGCGACGACCGTCACGCGCCCGCGGTCGAACGCCGAGTAGAGACAGCCGTAGCTGATCCCGTAGAGGAGGCCGGACAGCAGGAACGGGCGCGATGCTCGCCGGACGCGCTCCCCGGCGTCGGGCTGCGAGAGGACGAAGAGCAGCATCACGATCGAGGCGGAAACCAGGGAGGCGGACGCCGCGATGAAGCCCGGAACGTCGCTGCCGCGCGCAGCCCAGCGAACGAGGTTGTCGCGGACGGCGAACAGAAGTGCGGCACCGAGTGAGAGCGCGATGCCAAGCGACGCGAAACCGACTGGACGGCTGCGTTCACGGACGAGCAGCGTTCCGCCGGCGACGACGAGCACCGTCCCGACGACGAGCGCGACATGAAGCGGCTCGTCGAGAACGGTCACGGCGATCGCGGCCGACAACACCGGCGAGATGCCCACGAGGACGGCCGTTCGCGACGGCCCGATCAGGCCTATGGCGCGCGTGAAGAAGATCTGGCTGATCCCCGGCGCGAACAACCCGGTGACGACGAACGGCCACGTGTCCGCCCAGTCGAGCCCGGAGAGATCGCCGGCCGCAATGGAGAGAGCGGCGCAGATGACACCCGCAATGACCGTCGTTACGAGCGCCGCGGCTTCGGCCTCGATTCCCGGGCCGAGGGCCAGCCGGATCGTGACGGCAAGCGCGCCGAACGAGAGCGCCGCGCCCGCGGCGAGCAGCACGACCAAATCGGGGCGGCCGGATTCGAACCAGCGACTTCTGCGTCCCAAACGCAGCGCTCTAACCAGGCTGAGCTACGCCCCGCGTCTCGCGGAGGAGCGTACCGGATCAAAGTTCGCGTTAGGTTCGCGCGATGGTCGAGCCGATCGTCGCGCAGCCCGGTGAGCCTCATCTTGCTCGGCCGACCCTCGGCTACGCACTCGTCGCAATCGCCGCGACGTTGTTCGCCGTCAACGGCACCGTCTCGAAGGTCATCCTCGGCTCGGGAATCACTGCGGAGATACTGACCGAAGTGAGATGCGCCGGCGCGGTCGCCGGCCTCGTGCTCCTCGCCGCCGCGACGCGACCGTCGTCGCTGCACGTGCGGCGGCGAGATCTGCCGCTCCTCGTGGCACTGGGCGTCGTCGGGCTGGCGCTCGTCCAATGGTCGTACTTCTTCGCGATCCACCGGCTCGAGATCGGCATCGCGTTGCTCATCCAGTTCGTCGGGCCGATCCTCGTCGCGCTGTGGGCGCGTTTCGTCTACCGAGAGCCCGTGCGCCGCCGCATCTGGCTGGCCCTCGGCCTCGCCCTCGCCGGCCTCACGCTCATCGTCGAGGTGTGGCGCGGCGGCCGCCTCAGCGGCGCCGGGCTCGCGGCCGCCGCCCTCGCGGGCATCACCTACGCCGCATACCTCCTCCTCGCCGAGCGCGGCGTGCGACAGCGCGACCCGATCTCCCTCTCGGCGTGGGGCTTCTTCTTCGCAACGCTCTTCTGGTCCATCCTCGCCCCGTGGTGGAACTTCCCCGGGGGCCGCGTCGACGACGACGTCTCGCTGCTCGGGAACCTCGCGTCCGACCACCTGCCCGTGTGGTTCCTCATGCTGTGGATGGTCGTACTCGGCACGATCGTGCCGTTCCTTCTCGTCGTCTCCGCGCTCCGCCACATCAGCGCCACCCGTGCCGGAGTCACGGGGATGTTGGAGCCGGTCGTCGCGATCGTCGTCGCCTGGGCGTGGCTCGGCGAGTCGTTGGAGCCGGTGCAGCTCGCCGGCGCGGCGCTCACGCTCGCCGGCATCGGCCTCGCCCAGACAGCGAGGTGACTGCCGTGCTTACCTAATCGGTCTCCATCAGCGAGCGCAGCTCGGACAGCTTCTCCGCCCGCAGCTCGTCCCGCTCGCCACGGTCGATCCGCTCCAACAAATTCAGCACGAGCGGCGCGAGCTCGAGCGGATTGAAAGGCTTCGTCACGTAGTCGACGCCGCCGATGTCGAGCCCCCGCGCGCGATCGCGAAACTCTGCGCGCGCCGTCAGGAAGACGATCGGAATGCCGTCGGTGCGGTCGTCTTGCAGGAGCTGCTCCGCGACCTTCCAGCCGTCGAGGCCGGGCATCATCACGTCGAGCAGGATCACGTCCGGGCTTTCGTCGCGGGCCTTGTCGACGCCCGAAGGGCCGTCGGCCGCCTCGATCACCTGCATTCCCTCCGCCTCCAGGTTCACCCTGCAAAGCAGGCGAATCGGCGCCTCGTCGTCGATGACGAGAACCTTGGTTATCGCGTTCCCAGCCGTTTCGGCGCTATACCCATACGCCCGCTTCACTAGTCACGCGCCGCCGGGAGTTCGAAGGCAAAGCTCGAGCCTTGCCCTTCCGTGGAGTCGACCCAGATCCGCCCTCCCATCGCCGTCACGAGCTCCTTGGCGATGAAGAGACCAAGTCCTGTCCCGGCCGCCCCGTCACGCGCCGCAGATTCGGCTCGATAGAACTTGCGGAAGATCCGCTCGTGCTCCGACGCGGGAATCCCCATTCCCTCGTCGACGACGCGCACCTCGACGCGATCCGCATTCTTCCGTGCGCCGACGATCACCCTTCCACCATGCGGTGAATACTGCAGCGCGTTCTCGACGAGGATGTTGAAGATCTGACGGAACTTTTCCGGGTCGGCCTCGGCGAGAAGCGGCTCGTCCGGCAGGTCGACTTCGAACCGGTGTCCGTTCAGCGCACCGCTCTCCTGCGTCGTTCCGACAATCTCCGACACGACCGAGCCCACATCGATTCGACCGAGATCGACGTGGAGGTCGCCGGCGTCGAGGCGTGCAACGTTGAGGAGCTCGTCGACGATCTGCGTCAGCCGCTCGGACTCCGAGGCGATGTAGCCGAGGAACGTCCGCCGTTCCTCCTCGCCGAACAGCACGTCCTCGCGCAGAAGCGTCTCCGCGAACCCGTAGATCGAGGTCAGCGGGGTTCGGAGCTCGTGCGACACGGCCGCGACGAAATCCGACTTCACCTGCTCGACCATGCGGTCGGCCGAGATGTCGCGGAAGGCGAAGATCCTGCCGGACACGGCGCCGAGCGGATCACGCATGACCGCCTCGCTCAGCGAGAGCCACACCTCCTCGCCGCCGCGGAGGATCGAGACCAGCCGTTGCCTCCTAGGCGCGTCGTCGTCCTCGGACTCGAGCGTTCGCCGCAGCACCTGTGCCGTCGTGCGCCCAATCGCCTCCTCTTGCGGCACGCCCGTGATCGCCTCTGCAGCCGCGTTCCACAGGACGACATTGCCCTCGCGGTCGAGCGCGACGATGCCGTCGGCGATGTTCGCAAGGATCGCGACGCTCCGCTCTTTCTCGAGGGAGACGCGCGAGTAGAGCTCGGCGTTCGCAAGCGCAGCCGACGTGTTCGCGGCGAGCGCGAGCAGCGCCTCGATCTCCTCGGGCCGCCATGTCCGTTCTCGGCGCGAGTAGACCGCGAGCACGCCGACCGGCGCCCCCTCCGGGCCCGAGAGAGGCACGCCGAGATACGCCGCATAGTCGGCGGCAACGATCGGGTCTGCCTCGCGCAGCCGTTCGTCCGCCGCCGTGTCTTCGATCGCCAGGGGCGAGCGGGACTGGAAGACGTCGCCCGAGAGCCAAGTCGTCGCGGGCGTCCGCGCGCCGATCGCCTCCTCAGCTCCGCTGCCGAAGGCCGCGCCGACCACGAGATCTTCCCCTTCGAGAGTCCGCACCGCGCAGGCGTCGGCGCCGAGGAGCTTGGGAGCTTGGCGAACGACCTCCTCGAGCAGCGCAGCGGCGTCCAGCGCCATCGCGAGCGCTCCGCCGGTACGCGCGAGCTGCTGGGCGAGGGCCCGAGTCGTGCGCTCCATCTCGAAGAGCTCGCTCCGCTCGAGCGCGCCGCGCGCCGCGTCGCTGAGCCGCCATGCGAGCTCCATGTCCTCGTCCGCGAAGAGCCGGTCGCTCTCGAAGAAGACCAGGACGAGCCCCGAGCGCTCCGCACGCGGGCTGTCCACGGGCAACGCAAGCAGGGCCCGATAGCCCGCCGCGTCGGCGGTTTCTCGCCAGCCGGGCTCGAAGCGGTCATCGCGCGAGACATCGGGTGAAGCCAGGACGCGCCGGTCTTCTGCGGCGCCGCGGAGGCAGTCCGCGGAGCTCGGCAGGTCGTGCTCGAGTGCGGCGGCGAGCGAGTCGGGTAGCTTGGTGCCTGCGGCGAGCCTCAGCCGAGCGCCGTGCGGCATCAGCACGGCGGTGAAGGAGCCCGCGAGCGCCTCCGTCGCGGCCAGCGACAGAGCCCGCAGCGTCTCCGACAGGGCGAGCGGCTCCCCGAGGAGCTCCGCGATCCGGAAGAGCGCCGTTTGCTGGGCGACCCGCTGTTCGTTCTCCCGCAGCAGGCTCGCGACACGGAGCGCCAGCCCGACCTCGCGCGCGACTGCTTCCGTGAGTGCGATCTCGTCCTGCGTCCACGGCGCGGGTGTCGTGCGATGGAGCGCGAGGATGCCAAGGAGCTCGTCGAAGACGACGATCGGGACCGCGAGCACCGCGCGTGTGTGGAGCGCACGCAACGGCTCGAGCCCTCCGAGCGTTGGGTCGTCGAGCTCGGGGGCTGTCTCGACGTCCCGGATCGCGATCGGCTCGCGCTTCCGGCCGGCCAGATTCGAGATGGTCAATGCACCACCCGGCGGCACCGGCTCGAGCTCCGGCACGTTCCACTGCGCGGTGAGCTCGTTCTCGGCCGCGCCGTGCCGGACGAGGCAGCGGTCGACGCCGAGGGCCTTGCCAGTCTCCTCGACGGCGACAGCGAGCACCTTGTCGATGTCCAGCTCCGAGCGGACCCCCGACGCGATCCGCGCCACGACACGCTCCCGTTCGAGCGCCTCTGCCAGCGCCGAGGTCGAGCGCGCGCGGTCGAATGCCGGGGCGGCCCTGCCTGCGACCCTCTGCAGGAGCGCAAGCTCGTCGCTCTCGAAGGCATGCGGCCCCGAGACCGTGCCGGCGACGAGGACCCCGATCACCCGCTCGTGAGCGATGAGGGGCACGAACGCCACGCTCTTCGTCCCGGTCGCCTGCACGAGCCGAGGGCTGACGATCTTCGACGCCGAGGCGTCGTAGACCGCGAACGGCGCCGCCTCGAATGTTGCCGTCGCGACACCCGAGGGCTCGTTGTCGAGATCGATGCGGACGCCGGGGAACCACGACAGCTCTTCACCGTTGAGGCGTCCGGCGACTCCCGAAGCGCTTCGGCTGTCCGTGTCGACGAGGAAGAGCCCGCTGATCTCGGCGTGCACGAGCTGCTCGGCCTCTCGGAGCAGACCGTCGGCAACCGATGCCGGGTCGTGGCCGGCCACGACCCTCGCAACGGCTGTCTCCGACTCACCGGCCTGCTCGCCGTCCACGACGGCTGGGACGAGGAACGTCTCCGGACGGAGGAGCGCGAGGACGGCCGGCGTCCCGAGCAGCACGATCGCCGCGAAGCTCAGCCAGACATGGCCGGCGAATGGCTCCTTGTCGATGACGACGACCACCCCGTAGACGAGGGCCACGACGCCGACAACTGGAAACACGAGCAGCGCTGCGAGACCGGCGCGGTCCGCGCGGCGGCGCTCCGACCACTGCCTCCGGCCCAGCAGAACGGAAGCTCCGAGGTTGGCCGCGGCAACGAGGAGCAGCGGCACCCCGTTGAACCAGAGAGCTTGGTTGGCTTGTGACACCGCGTGTACGGATTGTAGGGCGCGGAACGCCCTCCGTTCGGGCCTCCACCGGTCCTAAAGATGGGCCGTTCGGCCTATTGGAAACGGCCTGAAGACGCGCTAGCGTCACAAGCACTGGGCGATGCGAACCGCGGTGCGTTCCTGGCCTTGCAGTCCGCGGTGAGCACTAGGAGGAAGCCCGTCGCCACCGACCCCCCGAGCGACGGGCACCCTCCTTGCGCGCCCGCCTCTGCAGGTTGCTTCGAGCGCTCCCGCGGGGACGCAGGTACCGTGGCTGCCGGTTTGGTCAAGCGAGTCCTGCTCGCCTCGCCCCGCGGCTATTGCGCGGGCGTGCAGCGCGCCGTGGAGACGGTAGAACGCGCCCTTTCGCTGTACGGCGCACCCGTGTACGTGCGGAAGCAGATCGTCCACAACGCCCACGTCGTTCGTGAGCTCGAAGAGCGCGGAGCCGTCTTCGTCGAAGACGAGAGCGAAGCTCCGGAGGGATCGATCCTCGTCCTCTCGGCGCACGGGGTTGCGCCGTCCGTGTACGAGCGCTCGGCTGCGCTCGGCCAGACGACGATCGACGCGACATGTCCGCTGGTGACGAAGGTGCACGTGCAGGCGCGGCGCTACGCAGCCGAAGGCTGCCGCGTCGTCCTGATCGGACACGCCGGCCACGAAGAGGTGATCGGGACCATGGGCGAGGCGCCCGACGCGATCACGCTCGTGGAGACGGTCGCCGACGCGGAGGCCCTCGAGCTGACGCGCGACGCACCGGTCGCTTACATCACGCAGACAACGCTCTCGGTCGACGAGACGGCGGAGATCATCGACGTGCTGAAGAGGCGCTTTCCGCAGATCCGGGCGCCGCAGCGTGAGGACATCTGCTACGCGACCTCCAACCGGCAATGGGCGGTGAAGGAGTTCCTGAGCGAGGTCGACCTTCTCCTCGTGATCGGCTCCTGCAACTCGTCGAACTCCAACCGCCTCGTCGAAGTCGCACGGAGCGGCGGCGTTGCTGCGCATCTCGTCGAGGACGAGGAGAGCATCGACGAACGGTGGCTCGAGCGTGCCGAGACGGTCGGGATCACGTCGGGCGCCTCCGTCCCCGAGAGACTGGTCGAGCGCGTGTGCGAGTGGTTCCGCTCGCGCGGGATCAGCGACATTGCTCCCTTTTCGAGCAAGTTCGAGGACGTGGTCTTCCGGCTGCCGGTCGAGCTGCGGCGCGCCGAGACCTCGGCTGTCTAGACCTGACCATACGATCCGGCCGTGCGCGAGCCTCCCGAGCGCCTCGAGCGCCTACCTCGGCAGTACTTCACGGGGCTCCTGGCGCGCGTCGCGGCAGCCGCTGCGGAGGAGGGCGAGCCGCTCGTCGACCTCGGTCGCGGAAATCCCGAAACGGGCCCGCCGCCTCACGTCGTGGACGCCCTCGCGGAGTCGGCGACGCGGCCCGACGTCCACGGCTACGCCCCTTTCGCCGGCCTTCCCGCGCTGAAGGAGGCGATTGGGCAGCGCTACGGCGAGGTGTACGGCGTGCACATCGACCCCGCACGCGAGGTCGCGGTGCTGCCGGGATCGAAGACGGGCTTGATGGAGTTCGCGCTCTGCGCCGTCGAACGCGGCGGGACGATCGTGCTTCCCGACCCGGGGTATCCCGACTACTTCTCCGCCGTCGCGCTCGCCGGCGCACGGCACGTTCCGTTCTCGGGCTTCTCCGAGCCGGCCGACGCGATGTACCTCAACTTTCCGACCAATCCGACTGCGGCCGCCGCGCCCGACGGGCTCTTCGAGGAGGCGGTCGCGTGGGCGTCGCGACACGGGGCGTGGATCCTCCACGACTTCGCCTACGGCGACCTCCTCTACGACGGCCGCGAGCCCCGGAGCTTCCTCGCCGTCGACGGCGCGCGCCACGTCGGCGTCGAGCTCTTCAGCATGTCCAAGAGCTACGGGATGGCCGGCTGGCGGCTCGGCTTCGCCGTCGGCAGCGCGGAGCTCGTGCGGCGCATCGAGCTGCTCCAGGACCACGTCTTCGCCGGGATCTTCAGACCCGTGCAGGACGCCGGCATTGCCGCGCTCACCGGGCCGCAGGAATCGGTCGAGGAGCGGCGCGCGACCTACGAAGCCCGCCGCGACCGCGCGCTCGACGCTCTGTCGGGGCTCGAGGCGCAGTCCGAGGGAACCTTCTTCGTCTGGTTCCGGTTGCCCGCCGACGCGACGGTCGCGCAGCTGCTCGCGGAGCACCGCGTCGCGCTTGCTCCGGGCGAAGGTTTCGGTGCCCGCGGCGTGGGCTGGGCCCGCCTCTCCCTCGCCGTCACGGACGAGGTGCTCGACCTCGGCCTCGAGCGGTTACGCGACGCGTTTGCTTAGACCTTGGAGATCCGCGGCTCGCCGCTGCCGTCCGTGCGGATCTCCGTCGCGAGCACTTCCTCTTTGATCCAGTCCGCGTAGTCGAGGAGGTCCTCGTCCGACTCCGGCAACGTCACGGCGATGCGGTCGGTGAGCTCCAGGCCGGCATCTTTCCGCATCGTGTTGATCCGATGGATCAGCTCGTAGACACGTCCCTCGCGTCGTAGCTCGTCGTCGAGCTCCGTCGTGACCGCGACGGTCAGCGAGTCGTCCTCGGCCAGCGCCCAGCCTTCGCGCGCGCGTCGCTCCACGAGGACCTCGTCGGCGGCGAGGTCGTGGCCGTTGACGCGAACGCCGCCGCCTTCGAGCTGCTCGAACTCGCCCGCCTGAAGCGCGGCGCGAACCGGCCCGAGCTCCTTCCCGAGCTTCGGCCCGAGCAGCGGCAGATTCGGCTTCACCCGGACCTCGGTTGCCTCGACCGGTCCGAACTCGACCTCTTTCACGCGGAGCTCCGTGACGATCTCGTCGGCGTGACGCTCTGCGCGGTCTGCGCCCTGGACGACCAGCCGTCGCAGCGGCTGCTGCAGCTTGATGCCGGCGTTGCCGCGCGCCTGTCGGCCGAGCTCGACGACGCGTCGCACCTCGTCGACCTCGGCGAGCAGCTCGTCGTCCCGCGCACGCGCCTCCGGCCACGGCTCGAGGAAGATCGACTCGGCTGCCTCGTCGGCCCGCAGGATCCGCCACAGGTGCTCGGCGAGGAACGGCATCACCGGCGCGATCACCTGCAGCGAACGGACGAGCGCTTGCCAGAGAGCCCAGAGCGCGACCTCGTCGCCGTCCCAGAAGCGGCGGCGCGAGCGCCGGATGTACCAGTTGGAGAGATCGTCGACGAACGAGTCGAACGACCGGACGACCGCCGGCGTCCAGTAGCGCTCATACGCGTCCGTCGTCTCGGCGAGAAGCTGCTCGGTCCGCTCGAGCAACCAGCGGTCCAGCGGCCGCAGCTCGCCGGGTGCGTCGGTGCCGGGTGTGAAGCCATCGATGTTCGCGTAGTCGACGAAGAACTTCACCGAGTTCCACAGCGTCAGCAGCCGCCGCTTGATCTCGCCGGCGGGGCCGTAGCCGAACTTGAGGTTCTGGCTCGGGACGTGCTCGCAGTACATGAAGCGCATGACGTCCGCGCCGATGTTCTGCAGCGCCTCGGCAGCGTCGATCGAGTTGCCCCACGAGCGATGCATCTCGCGCCCGTTCTCGTCGAGGAGCTTCTCGTACGTGAGCACCGCTCGGTAGGGAGATTGGCCGAGCAGCGCCACCGACATGAACGACTGCGAGTAGAACCAGAGCCGGATCTGTTCGCGCATCTCCGAGACCCAGTCGGCGGGGTACCACTTCTCCCAGTACGCATGGTCCGGGAGGTCTGCGCCGGTGAGGCCTGCGGCGGCTCCCGTCGCGTACCCGTGCGGCTTCCACTCGGGGTTCTGCCAGCCGAGCGTCGAGAAAGGAACGATGCCGGCGTCGAGCCACGCGTCGCCGACCTCGGTGATGCGGCGCACTTCTGCCCTGCAGTCACATCTGATCGGGACGTTGTCGATCCAGGGCCGGTGCAGCTCCTGCAGCTGGTCGAGGCCGCTCGTTGCCCGCTCGCGCAGCTCGTCGAGCGACCCGATCACGGTCAGCTGTCCACACGACTCGCAGGGATAGAACGGGAGCGGCAACCCGAAGTAGCGGCGGCGCGAGATGTTCCAGTCGCCCATGTTGCGCAGCCAGTCGTCCATCCGCTTCGAGTAGAAGTCGGGCGTCCACTGGACGGTCGCGTTCGCGTCGAGCATCGGCTGCCGGACCTCGTCGGCGCTGATCATCCAGTCGTCCGCGATGCGGAACACGAGCGGCGTCGAGCACCGCCAGCAGATCGGGTAGCGGTGGACCGTTGACGTTGCTTCGACGAGCAGCCCTCGGCGCTCGAGCTCGACGACGATCGGCCCCTCGACCTCCTCGGTCGAGCGTCCCTCGAACTCGCCGTACTCCTTGTAGAACTTGCCCGCTTCGTCGATCGGCGTCAGCACCGGTAGGTTGTGCACCCCGGAGAGCTCGAAGTCCTCCGCCCCCGCGCCCGGCGCGATGTGAACGATCCCCGTTCCTTCCGTGAGATCGACCGCATCCCACGGGATCACGCGGTGAACGACGCCCTTCTGCGCAGACAGGGAGTCGAACGGTCCTTTGTATTCGAGCCCGACGAGCTCCGCACCGCGCACGCGGCTCACGAATTCGGCGTCCGGCTTCAGCTCGACCGCCCACCATTCCCCCTCCCCCGTCAATCCGTATTCCGCGTCGGGCTTGACCGCGGCAGCGACGTTCGCCGGCAGCGTCCACGGGGTCGTCGTCCACACGACGAGCGCCTCGCCGTCGCGGCCCTTGAGCGGGAAGCGGACGTAGAGCGACGGATGGGTCAGCTCGGCGTACGAGTTGATCAGCTCGTGCTGTGAGAGCGACGTGCCGCAGCGCGGGCACCACTCGACCGAGCGGTGGCCCAGGTAGAGCCACCCGCGCGCGTGGCACTCCTTCAGGAAGCGCCAGATGTACTCGATATTGGTGTCGGAGAACGTGTAGTAGTCGTTGTCCCAGTCCATCCACATGCCGAGCCGGCGGCACTGGTCCGTGATCACCTCGCCGTACTCCGCTACCCGTTCCTTGCACCGCTCGGCGAACTCGGCGAGGCCGTACTCCTCGATCTCGCGCTTCGAGTTGAGCCCCAGTGAGCGCTCGACGCCGACCTCGACCCAGAGGCCCTGGCAGTCGAACCCGTTCTGGTAGCGCTGGTCGAATCCGCTCAGCGCCTTGTAGCGCTGGAAGACGTCCTTCAGCGTCCGCCCCCAGCAGTGGTGGACGCCCATCGGGTTGTTGGCCGTGATCGGGCCGTCCATGAAGCTGAACCGCGGGCCGCCCTTGTTCCGCTCGCGGAGCCGGTCGAAGATGCCTTCGGCGTCCCACCACGCGAGTACTTCCTCCTCGAGGGCGAGGTGGTCGGGGTACTGTGCCAGTGGCTGGAACGGCATGGAACCGATTCTAGGGTGGGACTAAATCGAGGTTCCGATGCGTTTCTCCGAGGGTACGACCGGGGGATCTATTAGAAAGGACTCAATGGCAACGGCTACTGCTGTAACGGAACAGAGCTTCGACCAGGACGTGCTCCAGAGCGACAAGCCCGTGATCGTCGACTTCTGGGCGGAGTGGTGTGGCCCGTGCCACGCGGTGGCGCCCGTTCTCGACCGCATCGTGGACGAGAGCAACGGTGAGCTCAGGTTGGTCAAGGTCAACATCGACGAGCAGCCGGCGCTCGCGCAGCGT
>JBKPDB010000125.1:0-47488 GCA_046727655.1 Actinomycetota bacterium | reverse complement strand
GCCGGGGCGACGGCGATCAGACGTGGCCAGCGGCGACTGCGAAGCCGTTCCGGGCGGCGCTCAGCGCAGGTACTCGAGCTCGAGCCCTGCGAAGCGGTGTAAGTCCCCGTCGAAGCTGGCGAGCGTCGCGCCGTGTTCGATCGCGAGCGCGGCGAGATGGGCGTCTGTCGTCAGGTTGCCGGCCGTGCCAGAAGCCTCGACGAGTTCCCGCAAAAGCGCGAGATGCCTCCGCCCTGGGTGAAGGAGCGTGGCTGAGGGCTGTGCTAACCACTCCTCGACCTGGTCGAACGCGGCGGCGGGCGAGAGCGGCGTGGCCACGATTCGCGCACTCGTCGAGATCCGGATGAAGGCGAGGAGAACCACCATGGCGAAGCCGACTGTCTCGGTGGCAGATAACGCGCGCTCGACCCATTCGCGCGCGGCGGCATGGTTCCGCGAGGAGTTGTCGCTGGCGTAGAGCAGGACGTTCGCGTCCGGGATCCTCAACGGCCCTGTTCGAGCTCGCGAACGACCTCGGCATCCTCGAGTTCTGCGGCCAGCCGCAACGCCTTGGTGAGATCGACGCCAGGCCGAACGCCGAGTTTTCGCGGTTTCATGCGATACGGCTTCGCAGCGGGTGCACCGCCTGCCAACCCGGCGCGGATCGCTTCGTTCAGCACACGCTTGAACGGCACGTCTCGTTCGCGTGCCCGCTTCTTGAGCAGTTCGGCGATGTCGTCGTCGAGTGTGACCGTCGTCCGCATGGGGGGCATCATAGCATCAACATCGTTTGCACTAAGATGCTCACACGGCTCCGGTGAGACACTGACAGCATGGCGGTGAGTCCCTCGCGCTTCGACGCGATCGTGATCGGAGCCGGACACAACGGCCTGGTGACCGCGTGCTATCTGGCGCGCGCAGGGCTGCGTGTGCTGGTGCTCGAGCGGCGCTACGTCGTCGGCGGTGCGTGTGTAACCGAGGAGACGTTCCCGGGTTTCAAGGTCTCGACCGCCGCTTACGTAAACAGCCTCTTCCACACGGCGATCGTCCGCGACCTGCGGCTGGCCGACTACGGCTATGAGGTCCTCGCGCGAGGCCCGTCGTCGTTCACGCCGTTTCCCGACGGGCGCTCGTTGATGATGGGCCCCGACGCCGAGCTGACCCGCGGGGAGATCGCGAAGTTCAGCGCCCGCGACGCCGAACGCTACCCGCAGTACGAAGCGATGCTCGAGCGAGTGGCAGCGGTGGTCGAGCCCACGCTCACGATCGCGCCACCCGATCTACAGAAGCCGCGGCTCCGCGACCTCCGCACGCTTTTCTCGCTGGGGCGCGAGTTTCGGCGGCTCGGCGACGGCGCGGGCGAGGGCGTGGAGATTCTCACCGGGGCGGCTCGCCCGATCCTCGATCGCTGGTTCGAGTCAGAGGGGTTGAAAGGGACGCTGGCCACGGACGCGATCATCGGCGCGATGGCGAGCCCGTCCATGCCGGGCACGGCCTACGTGCTTTTCCACCACGTCATGGGCGAGGCCGGCGGCGCACGAGGTGTCTGGGGATACATGCGCGGTGGGATGGGCGGGCTCACGCAGGCATTGGCCACAGCCGCCGGCAACCTCGGCGTCGACATCCGCTGCGACGCGGAGGTCGCACGCATCGTCGTGCACGACGACCGGGTTGTCGGCGTGGCGCTGGCAACCGGCGACGAGTTCCACGCTCCCGTCGTCGCCAGCAACGCCGACGCGCGCGTGACCTTCCTGCGCCTGCTCGACCGCACCGCGCTGCCCGGGGCCTTCGTCGCCGACGTCGAGCGGATCAGCTACGCAAGCGCCTCGCTCAAGATCAACGTGGCCCTCGCCGAGCTCCCGAGCTTCCGAGCCCTGCCGGGCACGGAGGCGGGGCCTCAGCATCGCGGCACCATCCACATCTGCCCCGACCAGGATTACATCGAGCGCGCCTACGACGACGCCAAATACGGCCGCCCCTCTGCGGAGCCGGTGCTGGAATGCACGATTCCCTCAGTGGTCGATCCAACGGTCGCGCCGCCCGGCCGTCATCTGATGTCGATGTTCGTGCAGTACGCGCCATACGATCTGCGCCACGGGTCCTGGGACGACGAGCGCGAGACGTTCGCCGATCGCTGCTTCGACCTGCTGGACGACTACGCGCCCAACTTCAAGCGCTCGGTCATCGCGCGCCAGGTGCTCGCGCCTCCCGATCTCGAGCGCGTCTTCAACCTCACGGGAGGCAACATCTTTCAGGGCGCGATGACTCCGAACCAGCTGTTCGCCTTCCGTCCCGTGCCCGGCTACGCGCAGTACCGGACGCCGCTCCCAGGCCTGTACCTCTGCGGCGCCGCCGCCCACCCGGGCGGCGGTGTCATGGGCACCCCTGGGCTCAATGCCGCGCGCGAGATCCTTGGTCGGCGGCGCCTACGCTCGAGCCGCCGCCAGCACCGCTCCTAGCCGCTCCAGACTCGCAGCCGGCCACAACTTCTTGCTGTCGTAGTAGACCTCGAACGCGGGCGTCGAGTCCGGCAGCGTGACCCAAGGCACCTTGGACTTCGTGAAGATGTGAACGTCGGGTGTGACCGTTGAGGGCTCCTCAAGCGTTCCTGCGCGAACGAACCGCACCTCTGGGCGTCCGTACTCGCTGAACACCGCGACCTGGCAGTCGGGACATCGGAAGATCCGCTGCTTGCTGCCGTCGTCGCGAGGCACGTCGACCGGCTGCGGGTCACCCGCGAGCAGCTCAACACGATCGGCCTCGATCAACAGGTTGATGACAAAGGCGCTTCCCGTCTGGCGCTGACAGTTCAGGCAGTGACAGCAGTGAACGAACATGGGATCCGAGGTAAGCCGGTACCGAACCGCACCGCAGGCGCAACGACCCTCACGTTGTTGGACGCTCATGATCTCCTTTCCGACGACGGGTCGACGACTCTACGCCACGCCGACGGTGTCGGCAGCGACGACGTCGCTCGCGGCCTCAGCCCCGATGCCGCGCAAAGAAGCCGCTCAGAGCGTCGGCCAGCCCGTGAGGGTTCTGCACGTGAAGCAGGTGCGACGCGCCGGGCAGGTCGAACGGCTCGACGGTCGGTAGCCAGGAGAGGAGCAATTCCCGCCGTTCGTCGAAGGTCGGAACGCTCCACTCACCGAGAACGGCAAGCACCGGCTGTGTGACGCAGCTCGCGTCCTCCTGCGTAAACGACCGACACTGCAGGGCGGGCAGCTCCTGCGTGAAGAAGGCGTCCGCATCGGCGACTGCTCACCGGCGCGGTACTGAGCAACAGACGGCTCCACGAAGTCGCGCACGAACCTGGCTTGCGTCTCGGTTTGGGGAACGGGCCGCGCCGCGTCCATGACTGCGAGGGTCTGCACCGAGTCCCGAGAGTTGAGCGCCAGGGCGATTCGACTCCACACCACCGTCGGCCCCGCAGAGACGACCATCAGTGCGATCGCCGACCAGGCGGGGGTCGAGCGCCTAACCGTCTATCGACACTTCCCGCGTGAGGAAGAGCTGTTTCGTGCGTGCGTCGCGCACGGCTGGGAGGCGCCGTTTCCTGCGCCGCCCCCGAAGCAGCCGGCCACGACGAGGGCAGTCGCGAGCCCAAGAACAGCGAGGCGAATCATTCCTAGGCGGATGCGCGCTCTTGCGGAAGCGGCACCTCGGGCTTGCGCTCGAGACCACGTCTTCGCATCTCCCCCCACTCGTGGCGCCCGCGGACGAGGTCGACCACACCGCGGCAGCGGAAGAAGGCCGTCATCTGCCGGTAGCCGAAGTTCTCGAGGAGGGCGTAGAGGACGAGGCGGGCGAGATCCCCAGGGCGCTTGTGACGTTGAACCGCGTACTCCTCGAGCAAGATGGCGGCGATGGAGATCAGCACCGAGAGGAGGACCGAGACCGCGAGGAAGGTGAGGAAGAACCACACCGACAGAACGCCGAGGAACCAGGCGGCGATGACGATCGGGATGCCCAGCAACTCGACAATCGCGCCGAGAAATTCGAACAACAGGAAGTAAGGCAGCGTCACGAGACCGAACGCGCCCGCACGAGGATTCGCGATCCGGCTGCGGTGGCGCCACAGCGTCTCCCCCAGGCCCCGCTGCCAGCGACGACGCTGACGTCCGAGCGTTTCGACGTCCTCCGGCGCCTCCGACCAGCACACGGGATCGGGGATGAACCTGATGAGGTACTCCTCGCCCCGTTCGCGCAGGTACCGGTGGAGCCGAAGCACGAGGTCGATGTCCTCGCCGACGGTGTCACGCGAGTAGCCGCCAACGGCCTGCACGAGCTCACCCCGGAACAGCCCGAACGCGCCCGAGATGATGAGCACGCCGTTGATGCTGTCGAAAGCGATCCGGCCGATCAGGAACGCACGGAAGTACTCGAGCACCTGGAAGCGGGCGATGATGCTTCGCGGTAGCCGGAACTCGACCAGCCTTCCCGCCTCGATTACGCATCCGTTCGCGACCCGGACGATGCCGCCTGCGGCCGCGACCAGCTGGGGGTCGTCGACGAACGGCTCGATGATGCGGAGCAGTGATTCCTCCTCGAGAACGGCGTCTGCGTCGATGGCGCAGAGGTGGGCGTGCGAGGCGGCGTTGACCCCGGCGTTGAGCGCGTCGGACTTGCCGCCGTTCTCCTTGTCGAGGACCAGGAGATTGGGGTGACTGCGACAAACGTAGGCAGCCCGGATCGGCGAAGTCGCGATCCGGGTGCGCATCGCGACTCGCGCGGGGACGAGATCGAAGGCCTCGCGGAGACGGCGAAGCGTGCCGTCCGTCGAGCCGTCGTTGATCACGATCACCTCGTGTCGCGGATACCGCAGGTCGAGCAGCGACGTGACCGAAGAGACGATTCCTGTCTCCTCGTTGTACGCCGGCAGGAGCACCGAGACAGGCGGCGTGAACGGCGAGTAGTAGATCTCGTCGAGCGGGAAGTACGTACGGGCGCGACGGTGGGCGGCGAGCGTTTTCCACGCAACGAGGGTGAAAATCAAATAGGCAAGGCTGAGGACCACGAAGTAGACGAACGCGATCCAGGAGACGACGTGGATGATCGAGTTGATCGCGTTCAGAGCGCTCCCAGTTCCCCGGCCTCGTGGAGGTGGGGCCCCGCGCCGGGCTCGGCAGCGGCGATAGTGAGCTCCCGCGGCGCCGTCCGCGCGACCGCTTGTGCAGCCGCGCGCGCGGGACGAAACCGGTCGGTCCGCGCCATCTCGAGCAGCTGAGGCACGGCTGCGCTGGAGCGCAGCGCGCCGAGCGCAGTGGCAGCGGCCGCGCGGACGAAGTGGAGCCTGTCCGCGAGCGCGGCACGCAACGGCACCTCGGCCGACGGCCCGCCGATGCGTCCGAGCGTTTCGGCCGCGGCTCGGCGCACGTCCGCGGACGGGTCCTCGAGCGCACGGACGGCCAGCTCCGTGGCGCGGGAGTCGCCGACGAGGCCGATGAGGATGATCGCCGCCGCCCTCACCTGCGGATCCTGGTGCTCGGCGATGCGCCGGAGCTCCGGCACCGCCGTCGGGCCGAGCTCGACGAGGGCCTGCCCTGCAACGCCGTTCGGCACTCGCCCCGAGACGAGCGCCTCGACGAGCGGGAGCGCCGCATCGACGATCCCAAGCCGACCGAGGCTTCGCGCGGCGGCCGCGCGCACCGGGCGCCTGCGGTCGTCCAGCGCGGTGAGCAGGGCGGCTGCCACCTCCGGGTTGGCCATGTCGCCGAGCCGATACGCCGCCGCCGCCCGGCGCCACATACGCCGCCTGCCGAGGTCCCGCACGGCCGCGTGCACCGCAGGCTTGCCGCCGAAGTACGCCGCGATCCGAGCATCGGCTTCGCCGGTGAGCTTCCGCGAGTAGCGTCGGAGCACGTCTGCGAGGACCGCCTGGTCGCCTGGGCTCAGGGTCGGCTGCTCCCCGCCCTGACCCTCGACGAGCGCGATCGCGAGCGGGCGGACACGCCGTTCTGCTTCTGCATACCGGCGATCACGCCGGGCGAGGACGGTTCGGCGAATCGCCAGCAACACCAAGAGCAGCAGCGCGGCGGCCAGGAAGGCGAGCCCGACGATGACGAGCGCACGGATCATCGCGTCAGCGGCGCCCGAGGATCGCCTGGACCCGGGTGCTGAGCTCCTGTGGGCTGAAGGGCTTGCGGAGGTAGTCGTCGGCGCCCGAGTGGAATCCGCGGTCGACGTCGGTGTCCTGCGCTCGAGCGGTGAGCAGGATGATCGGCATCCGGCTCGTCGCCTCCTCCGCGCGAAGGCGACGCGTCAGCTCGAACCCGTCGAGCTTCGGCATCATCACGTCGAGGACCGCGAGATCCGGCTTTTCCGCTCGCGCAAGCTCGAGAGCCTGCTCCCCGTCGCGGGCTTGAAGGACCTTGTAGCCCGACCGCTCGAGACGAAAGGCCACGAGCTCGAGGATGTCCTCGTCGTCGTCTGCGGCCAGAACGACCGGCCGGTTTCGGTTGGCTGACTCGTCCGTCATGCGGTCGCCTCCTCTGGTTCCGGCTCGAGCGGCACGTTCACATCCAGCGGCAAGTCGACCAAGAACGTCGTCCCGACGAGCTCTTCGCTTTCCACGGAGATCGTTCCTCCATGCGCCTCGGCGATCGACTTGACGATCGACAGGCCGAGGCCGGTTCCGGGGGCGGCCGTCGAAGTCGACGCGCGGAAGAAACGATCGAACAGACTCCCCATCTCGCGCTCGGGAATGCCGACGCCGGTGTCGCGGACCTCGACATGGGCCATCTCTCCTCGTCGACCGATCGTCACGGAGACAGTGCCGTGCTCCGGCGTGAACTTGACCGCGTTCGACAGCAGGTTGTCGAAGAGCTGCGTCATGCGCGTTGGGTCCACCCAGATGCGGGGCAAGCTCTCGTCGGCGGAGAGACGGAGGTCGATCTGCTTGCCCGCGGCCGCACCACGCGCGGTCTCCAACGACTCCGCTGCCAGCGCGCCGAGGTCGACCCACTGGCGCTCGAGCGAGAGGCGACCCGCGTCGACCCGTGCGACGAAGAGAATGTCGTCGACGAGCCGGTTGAGACGGTCGCAGTTGCGGTTGACGATCTCGAGGAAGCGGCGCTGGTCGCCCTCCACCGGCCCGGCTTCGCCGTCGAGGACGAGCTCGAGGTACCCGATCATCGAAGTCAGAGGCGTCCTCAGCTCGTGGGAAACCGAGCCCACGAACTGATCCTTCATCCGGTCGAGCTCGCGCAGCCGTTCGTTCTGCTCGGTCAACGCGTCCGCGGCATGCCGCAGGTTGTCCATGAGATGCTCCCGCTCGAGCGCGAGCGCAAGCCCAGCCGCGATCGTGGTGAGCGAGTCGCGGACCCGGCGGACGTGCGCCCGTTTCACGTCGGCGACCAAAACGGCAGGCTCCCCGCCGAGAACTTCGACCGGCACCGTAATCGCGTGGTCCTCGGGAGCCTGCTCGGAATCAGTTCGGACGAGCCGGCCTTGCCCATCTCCCACGAGCTCGACAGTCGCGCGGCTCGCGACGGCGAGCAGCTCGTCCGTTCCGCTGGAGCGGAGCAGTTCGGCCGAGTACCTGCTGAGAGCGGCATCGCGGTCGGCCGCACGGCTCGCGCGCGTGGTCATGTACGTGAAGCGGGCGATCACGAGCCCCGCCAGGAGCACCATGGCTGTGAACGTCGCTGCTAGGTAGAGAGGCTTGCCTCGGATCGCCTGCACTATCAAGACGACCGGCGGAAGGAGGCAGACGCTCGCGATCAGGATCAGGCGACCGACAGGCGCTCGCTCGTCGGGCTCGCTTGCCACGGCGGTGAACTCGGTCATCGAGGGATGGAGGCCGGCGAGGCCGATGAGCAGCACGCCGGCCAGCAGCATCGTGTCGACCGCGTTGATGTGACTGTTCAGGCGAGAGCCGACGTCCAGCGAGAAGAGCATGTCGCCGAACAGCGTCAGACCGAGCCCGAGCACGAGGAGCCTGAGCGCCGTGACGTTCCAGCCCCGGCTCACCACGAAGCGCACGGCGACGGCGAGGACGATCACGTCTGCAACCGGATACGTGATCGTCACGGCGCTCTCCTTCGAGGACAAGGTGGAGTCCGACAGCGTCGGGGCGATCACGTAGAACCACTGGAACAGAAGCACGCTGACCGCGACGATCGCCGCATCGATCGGCGCTCGTGGGTCGATGATCGGCATCCGCCGCTTGGTCGCGACGACAAGGGCGCCTGCGAGCAGCGGATAACCGGCGAGGTAGAAGATGTCCGCGGACGAGGGATACGGGTTCCGGCCGCCGATCTCGTACCAAGCCCAGATGAAGTCGCCGATCCAGAACGAGGAGAGGCCGCCGGCGACCAAGAGCCATGCGCGCGCGCCGTGAGGCCGGTACCGAAGGACGCCGACGACGATCGCGACGATCGCGCCGAGCTCGGCCGTGTTGTAGAGGACGTTGCGACCGACGACACTGGTGGCCGCGACCGGCACGTAGGCCACGCAGACGAGAATGCTGGCGACGACCGCCGCGCGCCACAGCATCAGTTTGCCCGTTCGGGCGACGGCCGCAGGCTCACGCACCGATGCGCTTGGCGCGGTGGCCATCCGTCACTGATCTTACGCTGCGCCGCCGGCAGCGAAATGGCGCCGATACGCTGGACGACGTCTTAGTTGCCGGCGGCGACTACGGCGACGTCAGCCGCCGCTGATCGCCGCGATCACGTCCACCCGCGAGCGGTCACCGAGCTCGGTGACGAGCTCTGCGCGCTCACGGTCGACGTAGACGTGGATGTGCGGTCGCAGCGCCGGGCCCGGCTCGCAGAGACGGTCGTGCAGGCCGGGCCAGCGCTCCTCCAGTCGCGCCAGGGCGTCCCCGACGGTCGTCGCGTCGACATCGAGCCGACGAGGCAGGCCCGGGAAGAGCGGCGGCAGGGTCGACGGGAGGTGAAGCTCCGCCATCGCTACTCGACCTGCGCGACCTCGACCGAGCTGATGCCGGGCAGGTAGCTGGCGATCTCGCTCCAGCTCTCGCCCTCATCTGTGCTCGCGAACACCTGGCCGGTGCTCGTGCCGAAGTAGAGCCCGGGGAGGTCGTACGAGTCGATCGCCATGCCCTCGCGGAGGACGCCGACGTATGCGTCTTGCTGCGGCAGGCCGCGTTCGAGCCGGCGCCAAGTCGAGCCGGCGTCCCGCGTCTGCCACACGGCTGCGCGTCCTTCGGGCATGGAGCGCCCATGACCCGGGTCGAGCGGGATGACGTAGAACGTGTCGCGATCGTGCGGATGAGCCGCGGCGGCGAATCCGAATTCGGTCGGAAGCCCTTCGGTGATCTCCGTCCACGTCCGAGCGGTGTCGTCGCTCCGGTGCATGCCGACGTGGTTCTGCTGGAACATGCGGCTCCCGTCTGCCGGCGAGCGCGTCAGCTTGTGGACGCAGAACCCGACCTCCTCGTGCTCGCGCGGCCAGTCTGCGCGGAGACCGCGGTTTCTCGGCGTCCACGACTGCCCGTCATCGGCCGTCTCGAAGATGCCGACGCCTTGGACGATTGCCCAGAAGCGCGAAGGGTCGTCCGTGTCCGGCATGAGCGCCGAGACACCGAGGTGCCCCGGCGGCTGGTTCTGCGGGTCGTCCCACCCCTCGCTCCCGGGCTGGCCCTCGAGCGTCGACAGGAGCCTCCAGGTCGCACCCTCGTCGCGGCTCTCGAAGATCCCCGGCGCCTCGACGCCCACGAGCACACGGCCGGGCATGACCGCCAGGGAGGAGACCTTCGAGACCTTGCGGTCGCCGTCGCCCTCGTACGAAATCCCCTCGCTCGACTGCGTCCACGTCTCGCCGAGGTCGGGGCTGCGCCAGATGGTGGCGCCATGCCACTCGCTCGCGGCGGCGGCGTAGATCGCGCCGCTCTCACGATCGAGGACCGCGTGGTAGATCGGCCACGCCTCGCAGAACGGCCCGCGCACCTCCCAGTCGCGCCGGGCCTCGTCGCTCTCTAGCAGGAAGCAGCCCTTGCGGGTGCCCACGACGAGCACGGTCTTCGCCATTCCTTCCACCTCCGTCGGAGTCTTTGGCCATTAGACCGTATCCGGGCCCGGAACTCATCGGTCGACTCGTCACGAATTTCGGCGGGCGGGCTACCGATCTTGGCCAGCGAGCCCGAGCCGCGCGGCTCAGTGTTTCAACGTACGGGGTCCTCGCGGGATGGGGCGGGCTTCGGCCGATCCGCGGGCGGCACCTTCGGCTTCACGAAGAGGCCGGCGACACCCCGCTTCAGCTGGGTGACGAGCGGCTCGCCGTTCGTGGTTTGCGGGCGCGACCAGGTCGCGGCCACCTCCGCGCCGAGGAGCAAGGCCGAGGAGTAGAGGTACGTGGAGTACAGGAAGACGAGTGCCGCCGTGAGCGAGCCGTAGACGACGCTGAGGCTGGTCGTCCTGTCGTAGATGAAGCCGGAAGCAAGCGAGATGAGCAGCAGGAGCACCGAAGTGACGATCGCTCCGACGAGGCCGTCGCGGATGCGCAGGCCGCGCGCCGGGACGAACCTGTAGAGGAGGAGTACAACCAGGACCAAGAGCACGAACATCGCGGCGTGCACGAGGACGGCTGCGAGAGTGCCGGCGCCGAGGCCCGCTACGTTCCCGAGCTTCCTCTGCACGAAATTGCCGAGCAGGGTGAGTCCGACCGTGACGAGTACGAGCGCGGCGGCACCGACGATCAGCGCGAGGTCGACGAGCTTGCCGCGCGCCATCGGCCGCGACTCGCTGACATGCATCGCGGACTCGAGGCCGCGCCGAATGGCGGTCATCATCCCGGTCGCAGCCCAGGCGAACACGATCACGCTGACGAAACCGGCGGCGCTCGCCGGCGTTGCGATCGCCGTGATCGCGTCCTCGACGTCCTTCCTGCCCGCCGCGGACACCGGCAGGGCATCCACGATCGCGTCGACGACATCCTGGCGAAGGCTCTCGTCCTGGAGCACGAGCCCGAAGATCGAGACGAGCACGATCGCCAGCGGTGCGATGGAGAACAGCACCCGATACGCGATCGCCGCCGCTTGCTGCGGGCACTGATCGGCGAAGAATCCCTGGACTGCGCTCGGAATGGTGCGCGTGAGCTTCGCGATCACAGCGCGAAACCCACCGGCGTTACGATGGGGCGATGTTCGCCGGCGATCGTGACCGCGAGCGCGCGACGGTCACGTTGCGCGAGCATTACGTCGGCGGCCGCCTCACGCTGGAGGAGTTCTCGAGTCGCACGGCAAGCGTTCTGGCCGCCCGCTCCAGGGAGGAGCTTGCGCGTGCGCTGTCGGGCCTCCCCCAGGGCGTCTTTGCAAATCTCCCCGTGGTTCTGGATGGGCGCGAGCTCGCGGCGCAAGGTCGGGCAGTCGTAGGGACAGCGGTCCGCGGTGCGCTGCTCGTGCTCTTCACCGGCGCCTACCTCCTGTTCAGTCTTGCGCTTCTCTTCGTCCTCGGCCTGACACTGCTCATTCACGGCGCCTCGGCCTCGATCGTGGTCGGCTTCCTCGTCGTCTGGCTCGTCCCCACGTTCCTGCTGTCGCGACTGTGGCTCCGGGACCGGTTGCGGTCGTGATCGCGGGAGTTCACGCGCTCATCTTCGCGGACGACGCCCCCGCCACCCGCGCGTTCTTCCGCGACGTTCTCGGCTTTTCCTTCGTTGACAACGGCGACGGCTGGCTCGTCTTCGCGCTCCCGCCGACGGAGCTCGGCATCCATCCCGGGCCGGGCTGGAGCGGACAGGTCGGCCAGCACGAGCTGTTCCTGATGTGCCACGACATCGAGCGCACCGTCGACGAGCTGAAGGCGAAAGGCGTCGAGTTCGAGGCGCCGATCAGCGAGGAGGACTTCGGTCTGCTCGCAACGCTGAAAGTCCCCGGCGGCGCGGGCACGATCGGCCTGTATCAGCCGAAGCACGCCAGCCCGCTCGACGAGTTCGCCGCCGGGTAGCTGTCCGTGCCGCGAAGCAGGTCGTTTCGGCGAACAAGCAGTTGATCGCTCGTCGCGGCGCCGAGTTGTTCGGTGTCGTCGCCAAGCGCGGGGTCTAGGTGCCCGTCCCCCTCGCCGAGCGTTTTCGAGCGCGGCTTCCGCTGACGCAGTCCACGCCGATCGTGTCGCTCGGAGAGGGCTCGACGCCGTTGTTGACGGCTCCTCGGCTCTCGCAGCGACTCGGAGTCGAGATCTGGCTGAAGTGGGAGGGCGTGAACCCGACCGGCTCGTTCAAGGACCGCGGAATGACGATCGCCGTTTCGAAGGCGCTCGAAGAAGGCGTCGAAGCGATCGTCTGCGCATCGACGGGCAACACGGCCGCGTCCGCCGCCGCATACGCGGCGCGTGCGGGCCTGGAGAGTCTCATCCTGCAACCCACGGGTGCCGTGGCAATGGGAAAGCTCGCGCAGGCACGAGCGTCAGGCGCAACGGTCGTCGAGGTTCGCGGATCCTTCGACGAGATCCTCGCCGCTGCCCGAGAGCTCGAACAACGCGGCACTCATGCTCTCGTCAACTCTTTGAACTCCTATCGGATCGAGGGCCAGAAGACGGCCGCCTTCGAGATCGTCGACGAGCTCGGCGCACCGCCCGACGTGCTCGTCCTGCCCTACGGGGGCGGCGGAAACACCAAGGCGTACTTCAGGGGGTTCACCGAGCTTTCGGTCGGCGTCCCTCGCATCCTCGCGGCAGAGTCGAACGTACGGCCGAAGACGTTCGCCTCCGCGATCAGGATCGCCGACCCGGTCCACGCCGCCGATGTTGCCGAGGCGCTCGAGGCATCCGGGGGTGCGGTCTACTCGCTTTCCGAAGACGCGATTCTCGACGCGTGGCGCGCGCTTGCTCAGGAAGAGGGCCTGTTCTGCGAGCCGGCCTCGGCGACGTCGCTTGCGGCTGTTGCTCTCGCCGACCTTCCCCGCGGCACTCGCGTCGTCTGCGTCATCACAGGACACGGGCTCAAGGATCCCGAGACGGCGACGCAGCAGACGCCTCCTCCGCGAATCGTCGGACCGGATCCGGACGAGATCGTAGCCTCGGCATGATCCGAGCCTGGGCGCCCGCGACGACGGCGAATCTCGGCGCCGGCTTCGATTGCGCGGGCGCCGCATTCGATCTGTGGAACGAGCTTTGCGTCACGGAAGCCGACGGCCGGCCGCCGAGCGACGACCTTGTCGTGCGCGCGTTCGCCTGCTTCGCATCGCCCGAAGGCCGGGAGTTCACCTTGAGCAGCGAGATCCCACGCGAACGCGGTCTCGGCTCGAGCGCCTCGGTCGTCGCGCTTGGGCTCGTTGCCGGAGCAATTGCTGCAGGAGTCGCGCCCGAGCCGGAGCGATTGCTCGCCGACGGAGTGCTTCTCGAGGGGCATGCCGACAATCTCGCCGCCGCACTCGCCGGCGGCGTCTGCCTCACCTGGGACGGCCGCATAGCTCGCATCGCCGACAACGTCCCCGCCACAGCCGTCGTCGTCGTGCCCGAGACGCGTGTCAAGACCGCCGATTCGAGGAGGGCTCTGCCCGAGCGCATTCCTCACGCCGACGCGGCCTACAGCGTGGCGCGCAGCGCGCTGCTCGGCGCGTCCCTTGCAGCAGGTTCACCCGACCTGTTCGCCGCCGCTCTGGCAGACCGCTTGCACGAGCCGTATCGATCCCCATTGCTCGGCGAAATCCGCGCGGACTTACCGGCCGGAGCTCTCGGCGCAACGCTCTCCGGCTCCGGCCCGTCCGTCGTGGTTTGGGCAAGGCCAGAAGCTGCCGAGACGTGTCGATCAGCGCTCGCGGAACGGTTCGAGAGCGCCCGCGTTCTCCAGCTCTCCGTCACCCCCAAGGGAGCGTACGGGGAAGACGACGACTAGCGATCAGGGAACGAGAAGGGAGTGAGAGCGATGCAAATCACCCGGAACACCACGGACACCGGCCGAGGCCCAAGCGATTGGTTCACCGGCGCCGTCTACATCGACGCGGTCGCTGCGCCGTCCAACGGGTCGCGGATCAGCGCCAGCGTCGTGCATTTCACTCCCGGCGCGCGAACCGCGTGGCATACGCATCCGAACGGCCAAACGATCTGGGTCGTCGAGGGTGTCGGGCTCTGCCGGCGGCGGGGCGGTCCGATCGAGGTGATCCGCGCCGGTGACCGCGTCTTCTTCGAGCCGGGCGAGGACCACTGGCACGGCGCCGCGCCGACGCGCTTCATGACGCACATCGCGATGCTTGAGGTCGACTCGGAGGGCAACCCGGCAACATGGGGTAACCACGTCACGGATGCCGAGTACGCATCGGCACCGGACACAGCCAAAGCTGATTCTTGATGCGCGCGACCGTGATGTACGCCGTCGGCGACGTCCCGCGGCTCAGCGGCCTGCTGTAGGAGGCACCGGCGGCGCGGGCGATGGCTGTCGCGTCCGCGCAGCAAGGACAATCAACGCGGTGCTTCCCGCAACGACGAGCACGCCGCCGAGGAGCAACCCGATCGCGACCCAGAGCAGGAAAGACAGCTTGGCGCCGAGGTCGATGTCGGCAACGACGCCACGCGAGCCGTCGGCGTTCATCAGGACGACCGACCAATCGCCATCCCGCACGGTCCACGTCACCGTTTGCGCTCCCGCCCCCGAGGCCGAGGCCGCCCAGAAGCGCTGCTCCGTGGGCGGCCCTTGCGGCGCGCCTCCTGCGATTGGACGGTACTTGGCTCGGAAGGGATCGAAGTCGATGTCCACCACACTGGCGTGGGCGACGCTTCCCAGGTACTTGGCGACAGCCGGTTCCGGCCCAATGCCGATGAAGAGCATCTTCGCGCCGGGACTCTCGCCGCGGATCCGAATCTTGCCGAACCAGCTCTCATTCAAGAGCCAGCCCGGTCCGTCAGTATCGACGTCGAGCCGCGTGCGCGTCAGGGCGTATGTCGGAGTCGCAAACCGCTCACTTGGCGTCGTCACGTAGCCGTCTTCGCGCTGCGTGCGGTCGGCCCAGAGAAGGAAGCCACCCCCCGCCAGCAGGGCGAGCCCGAACAGCACCAGGATGCTGCCGAGGACTATGAGGACGACGCGACCCGCGCTCACTGGAACCGGAGGACTTCAGCCGTGCGGCCGAGCGCCGGGCGCCATGCAGCGACAGACGTGGTCGCGACCGGGTAGACGACGGCGAAGATGACACCGACGTTGATCGGACGTTCATGCATCTCCGCGGTTCACGATAACTCTCTTCCGCCGGAGAAGTGAGCCCGCACTAGGCTGGCTCAGTAGCGGGGGCCGCCATCAACGACTTCCTGCCCCCGGTTTGCGAATAGCAGAAACGAGCCGTTGGAGCTGGAGCGAGCTCCACCGCCGGGGTAGCCGCAGTTAGTAGGGTCAGCGACTGACCGCTACTCGTCCCGAAGGGAGTCGACATGCCGAAGGTCGTGATCACCCACGCCGTCGAGGACATCGACCGACACGGGGTGGTGCAGCCTCTGACGCTGTACATCGAGTCGTAGCACCGTCCGTCGCGCGATGACGGCGGTCATGTCTACCGCCCCGCCCGGCGTGACGCCGCACACATAGATGACGCGGAAGGCTGTCTCGAGACGCGAGGTCGCCGATCGCGACCGGCCTCCACGGGTGGCAGGCGACCGACCGGGCCTGCCTCATGTCTAGCAATCAGATCCTTTTCGGCCTCGGTCTCGTGCTGGTACTGGCCGTCGGCTCCCAGCTCTTTGCGCGCCTGGTGAGGGTCCCCGCGCTAGTCGTCTTGCTGCCGGCGGGATTCCTCGCCGGGGTCGCGACCGACGACGTGCATCCAGACAGGCTGTTGGGCTCGCTCTACCAGCCGTTCGTGTCGATCGCCGTGGGCGTCATCCTGTTCGAGGCCGGGCTGAGGCTCTCGTTCGAGGAGGTCGGGCCTGGGGTCCGGAAGGCGGTCGTGCGCCTGGTGACCGTGGGCGTGCTCCTCACGTGGCTCGCGACGACAGCGACGGTGACGCTCCTCTACGGCGACATGGACCACAGCGTGGCGTTCCTCATCGGGGCGATCCTCGTCGTATCGGGGCCGACCGTCGTGCTGCCGCTGCTTGCGTTCATCCGGCCGGCCCGAAACGTCCGCTCCCTCCTCAAGTGGGAGGGGACGCTCGTCGATCCGATCGGCGCGCTGCTCGGCGTGCTCGTGTTCGTGGGAGTGAGCTCGGGGAAGGGCTGGCAGCCCGGCGCGATGCTGATCGACGTCGGCGTCGGCGCGCTGGTGGCTGCGGTGGGCGCCGCCGCGTTGTGGTTGCTGCTCCGTGAGGTCCATCGAAGCGCGCCGCGAATGGTCGTCCCGGCCACCTTGATGGTCGTCGTGGCTGCCGTGGTGGCCGCCGACCTGATCCGCGAGGACGCGGGCCTCATGGCGGCCGTGCTGATGGGGATCGTCGTGGCTAATCAACGCGGCATCGACATCAGCCTCTCGCTCTACGAGTTCGAGGAGAGGCTCGTCCAGCTGCTGATCGGGGTGCTCTTCGTATTGGTCGCGGCGTCCGTTTCTCCGGACGAGGTGAGATCGGTGCTGCCGGAGGCGTTGGCGCTCGTGGCCGTCATGATCCTGGTCATCCGGCCCGCCGTCGTGGCGCTGACGACGCTGCGCTCGCCGTTCACCCTGCATGACCGGGGGTTCGTCGCCTGGATGGCACCGCGGGGCATCGTCGCCGGGGCAACGGCGTCCGCGTTCGGCCCCGAGCTGGCGCAGAAAGGGATCGCCGGGGCGGGCAAGGTCCTTCCCATCGTGTTCGTGGCGATCTTCGGCACGGTCGTGGTGTACGGGCTCAGCGCAGCTCCGGTCGCCAGGATGCTCGAGGTGGCGGGAGCAGGTCGCCGACTGGTGCTCATCGTGGGCGGCCATCCGTGGGCGCGCGAGATCGGGGCAGCGCTAAGGCGGTCGGGGGTCGCGGTGCGCATGTGGGTCGGGCCACCCGATCATCAGACGGCCGCCCGCGACGCAGGCCTCGATGCCGACCGCGGGCGGATCATGGTCGACGCGATCAGCCGCGAGGCAGAGCTCGAGGAGGTGACCGATGCGTTGATGCTGACGCCAAGCGACGACTTCAATACCCTCGGCGCCGCCGAGTTGCGGGACGAGCTCGGCCACCGGCACGTCTATCGGGTCGCGCCGCGCCCCGACGAGCCGGATCTGCTGCCTCCGTCGAGAGAGGTCGGCATCCTCGGCGACCTCTCGCTCACGTTCGCCGAGCTCGACCGCCAATTCGCCGCCGGCGCACGGATCGTGAGCAGGAGCGCCGGCGACGGCCTTCGTGCCGAAGGCACGCGGACCGAACTACCGCTCTTCGCGGTCGCGCGCAAGGGACGGCTGAGCGTCGCAGCTGACGGCCGCCCTCCCGACATTCGCCCGGGAGACACCGTGATCGCCCTCGCCGCCGCCGGCCCACCCGCCGCCGCGCCGATGCACCGCTCGAGCGTGCCGATGGCGACGCCCCATTCCCGCCGACACAGGCAGGGCAACGAGCCCGGCTAGCGTGCGAACGTTCAATCCGCGCCTCATTCGCCGCGCCCGCTCGGCGTCGGGTCAAGACGCCCCTCGTCAGCTAACGAACCCGACGAAGTCGTCATGCCTCAGCGGAGCGGAGGCGGACTTCGTCGGGTTATAGCGGGGGCAGGATTTGAACCTGCGACCTCCGGGTTATGAGCCCGGCGAGCTACCTGACTGCTCCACCCCGCGTCGCGACGGCCAGTATAGCTCGCCCGGCTGGCGCGGGCGGCGCGCCAGGACACCGTGACTAGAGTCGATTGCATGACTCGCGTTGCCGCCGTCGACCTAGGGACGAACTCGACGCGTCTTCTGGTCGCAGATGTCGATGACGGTCGCGTCGACGACGTCGTCCGGACGACGAAGGTCACGCGGCTAGGTGAGGGTGTCGACGGGCGCCACCGTCTCCTGCCCTTGCCCGTCACGCGCGTGCGGAACGTCCTCACCGACTTCCGCCGGACGCTGGAGTCACTCGGCGCCAAGCGAACGTTGGCGATCGCGACGAGCGCCGTCCGCGACGCCGAGAACGGCGAGGCGTTCCTCGGCGAGGTCGAATGGAGCTACGGCTTCGCGACGCGCCTGTTGTCGGGACACGACGAGGCGTTGATGATGTTCCGTGGCGTGACCGCCGAGCGCCGACTCGGCGACGGGGCTGTGATCGTGGACGTCGGTGGCGGTTCGACGGAGCTCGTTGCGGGCGGCCCCGACGGCGTCCTGTGGCACGACAGCCTGGACATCGGCTCCGTCCGGCTGACCGAGCGGTTCCTGCATTCGGATCCGCCGACGGACGCCGAGCTCGCGGAATGCGCCGCCGCGGTGAGAGCGCTGCTCGCGGAACGCGTCCCCGACGAGATCCGACGAGCCACACGCTCAGCGGTCGGCGTTGCGGGAACGATCACGAGCATCGCGGCGCTCGCCCTCGGACTGCAGGAGTACGATCGCGACCGCGTCCATGGACTCCGGCTCGGTGCTCGAGCGCTCGACGAGCAGCTGCGACGTCTGGCCGCGGTCCCGGTCGAGGAAAGAAGGAGGCTCCACCCGCTCGAGCCCGACCGCGCGCCCGTCATCGTTGCGGGCGCGGTGATCGCACAGCAGACACTCGCCTTTTTCGATCTCCACGCGCTCGAGATCAGCGAGCGGGACATCCTCGACGGCGCAGCGCTCGCCGCCGCCGAGCTGCCGGAGGCAGAAGAAGGCGCCGCGCCGCCGGGCGCGTACACCTGCTGCTGAACCTGGTTACGAGGCCGTCTCGGGATCCGGAGGCGGCTCGTCTTCGGCGAGGCGCCGCTGGACGATCGTCCGCGACAGGATGCCCACGAGCCGGCCGCCCTCCACGACCGGGACGCGTTCGAAGTCCTGCTCTTCGAGCAGCCGGAATGCTTCGTCGAGATCCATCGAGGCGTCGAGCGTGAAGAGCGGCGGCTCGGCGATCTGGCCGAGCGGCGTGGCCGCGGGATCGCTGCCGGCCGCGACGATCTCGCGAACCAGCGTCTTCCGCGTGATGACGCCGACGAGCTTCCCGCCTTCATCGCAGACGAGGACGGCCCGGACTGCTGGATCCGACAGGCGCTTGCCGGCTTCTTGCGCGGTGGCCGATGCGTCGAGCGCGCCAGGCTCCGGCACCATCGCATCGCGGACCCGGCTCACGGATAGATGCCGCGAGCCTTGAGCGCCCCCGCCACCTCGTTGATGCCGGCAACGAGGGCTGCCTGGCGCAGCGAGATCCCCTTCTCCTCCGAGAGCTCCCAGACCCGGTCGAACGCATCGCCGAGCTTGTCCGCGAGCCGGGCGCGGATCTCGTTGCGCGTCCAGAAGAGCCGGCCGAGGTCCTGGACCCACTCGAAGTAGGACACGGTCACGCCGCCGGCGTTCGTGAGGACGTCGGGCAGGATCCGAATTCCCCGCTCGCCCAGGATTGCGTCGGCTTCGATCGAAGTCGGCCCGTTCGCCCCCTCGGCTATCAGCTTCGCATCGATACGAGGCGCGTTCTCCGCCGTCAGCTGGTCCTCGAGCGCTGCGAGCACGAGGACATCGCACGGCAGCTCGAGCAGCTCCGCGTTCGAGACGTGCTGAGCGTCGGCGTAGCCCTCGAGCGTCCGGTGATCCGCCAGCCACGCCCGCACGTCGTCCAGGTCGAGCCCCAGCTCCGAATAGACGCCGCCGGAGATGTCGGATACCGCAAGGACCCGTGCACCTCGGGTGGCGAGCTCCTGCGCCGCGATCCCGCCGACGTTGCCGAAGCCCTGCACCACGCAGCTCTGCTCGGCGAGCCTCCAGCCGAGGCGCTGGCACGCGCGCTCGACGACCATCACGACTCCCGCCCCGGTCGCCTCGTGGCGGAAGAGGGACCCGCCCAGCGCAACCGGCTTTCCCGTGACGATCTCCGGCACCGCATGGCCGACCTGCATCGAGTACGTGTCCATCATCCACGCCATCGTCTGCTCGTTCGTGGCCATGTCCGGCGCGGGGATGTCCTCCTGCGGGCCGATCACGCCCATCAGCTCACTCGTGTAACGGCGAGTCAGGCGCTGAAGCTCGACAGCCGACAGCTCACGGGGGTTGCAGCGCACCCCGCCCTTCGCACCTCCGTACGGCAGCCGGAGCAGCGCGCACTTCCAGGTCATCCACACGGCGAGCGCCGTGCACTCGCCGAGCGTCACGTGCGGGTCGTAGCGGATCCCGCCCTTGGTCGGGCCGAGCACGCTCGAGTGCTGGACGCGGTACGCAGGGAAGACGTCGACATGACCCTCGTCCCGCCGGATGGGCACGGCGACCATGACGGCGCGTTCCGGGTACCGCAGCCGCTCGGCGATCGACTCGTTGACGTCCGCGTACGGGATCGCCTGCTCGAACTGTGCGAGCGCAGTACGAAAGAGCGGTGTGTCCCATTCGAGCCGCGCCTGCTCGGCCAACAGCTCCTCGACCTCAGCCACGCTCGGAGTCTAGGTCAGTGCAGGCGCCGGGCTATCCTGGGGCCCGCCGGGGTGGCGAAACTGGTGATACGCGCCCGACTTAAAATCGGGTGTCCCCGTAGCGGGGCGTGCGGGTTCGAATCCCGCCCCCGGCATACCCTTTCCGCGAGGTCCTAGCGGAGGCGCTATCGGAGAGCGAACTCGGCGAACGCCGGCTAGCCGCCGTTCGCGGCGGATCAAGATCGACTTACTCGCCTGCTGGGAACTGGTAGCTCGACGGGATCTTTGCCGGCGGCTTGCCGATCACGAGCGCTATCTCCTGGTGCGGCTTGAACACCAGACCTGCCGGGTTGCCCGTCTGGCGCTCGCCGTTCACGTACCACTTGAGCCCGTTGCAATACGCACCGAGACAGCGCGAGTCGAGGTAGACACCCCACTCTGCGATGAACTGCCCCAGCGTGTAGTCGCCCTGCTGCTGGCTCTCGATGTGGACGACGCCGGTGGCATCGTGCGTGTGCAACTCGGTGAGATAGCCGGCGCCCGGGTTGATCCCGATCAGTTGCGGAACGCTCACCTTCTTGCCGTCGACGAAGATGTCGAGGTGGGCGTGGTAGTGCTCGACGAGCCCGCTGTGGCCCGCGAGTGTCGTCAGGCCGAGCGGCGCGAGACGATCCGCGAGAGTGCTGTAGTCGACGGGCCACGGCGCCTTCGTCTTGCGGATGCCCGGGAGGTTGTTGTAGTTCGTGGCGGCGTTCTTCGTCGCGCTCCCTCCGCCATCCCGGAGGAGGACGACGCCCACGATCGCGGCCGCGATCAGCGCGGCGACCGCGGCGCCGATCGCCATGTAGACCCACGGCGGGCGCCCCGGGGCGGCAGCGGAGGGCTTCGGCTTGCGAGTGTCGCGCCTTTGAGGCGCCTGGACGCGCCTCGGCGGGGGTGGTGTCCGGACCTTCTTCGCCACAGCGCGCATCAGGGTACCGACGCCGCTCCGGAACCGCCGCAGCCCGAGGAAGGCCGCAACGTGCGCGATTTTTCGCACTCGCTCACTCTTGACGCGCGGGATCGAGCGGCCATATAGTCCTCCCGCCAAAGCCGATGAACCTTCGGGTTCGCCGGCTTTGGCGTTTCTTTGCCCGGATCGCGGGGGTGTTGCTTTTCTCCGTCGGTGACGGATACTGGACACCCGAAGGTGCCCGCCGATCTCTGGGAGGAAGCATGGGATTTCTCGACAAGCTGCTCGGTCGCGGGAAGAAAGCGACCGGAGACATGAAGGGCGACGCCTCGATGCGCGCCGAGGGGGCAGCCCAGGAGAGACAGGCCGACGCGGAAGATCGAGCCGCTGACCTCGAGAACAAAGCGCAGGACGCGCGCGAACAGGCGGCGCAAGCTCAGGCCAAGCGCGAGAATCCGTAGGTGACGGCGGCGTAGCCGCCGCGGCTGCGCCGTCCGATCGCCTCTCTACCGTTCGTCGGCCCGATGGTCGACGTCATTCTCATCCTGCTGCTCGGAGCGGCGCTCGCCGGCCTACTGGCCGTGCTCGGCCGCGCGCTGCTGCGCGAGCTCGGGTCACTTCGAACGGACGCCGGCACGCAGCTCGCCGAGCGAAACGCCGAGGTCGACCTCCGCCTGCGAGGGATCGTCGAGACGATGGACCGGCGTCTCGCGGAGCTCGACACGAAGGTCGACCGCCGCCTCGAGAGCGCCTCGCAGACCACGAGCAGGATCCACGAGCGGCTGGGCAAGGTCGACGAGGCGACGACGCAGATGCTCGAGCGGGCGAAGGACCTCGCGCGGCTCGAGCAGGCCCTACGGCCGCCGAAGGCTCGCGGCGGGTTCGGCGAGCTGCTGCTCGAGAACCTGCTGCGCGACCGGCTGCCGCCGTCCGCGTACGAGATGCAGTACACGTTCGACTCCGGCGAGCGCGTCGACGCGCTCGTCCGCGCGGAGCGCACGATCCCGGTCGATTCGAAGTTTCCGCTCGACAACTATGTGCGCGTCGTCGAGGCCGAGACCGAGGACGAGCGGCAACTCGCCGAGCGCCAGTTCGGCCGCGACGTCAAACAGCACATCGACGCGATCGCCGCGAAGTACATCCGGCCGGACGAAGGCACTTACGACTTCGCGTTCATGTACATCCCCGTGGAGGCGGTCTACTACGAGCTCGCCTGCGGGAAGACCGGGGCGCTCCTCTCGTACGCGCACGAGCGGCGCGTCTTCCCGGTCTCACCCACCACCTTCACCGCGTACCTGCAGGTGATCGCCCTCGGCCTGCGCGGGATGCAGATCGAGGAGCACGCCCACGAAGTGATGGCGTACGTCGCAGACCTGCAGCGGGACTTCAACCGCTTTGGCGAGGACTTCGACAAGATCGGCACGCATCTCGGCCACGCGCAGTCGAAGTACCACGAAGCGGGGAAGCGGCTCGACCGCCTCGAGACGAAGCTCGAACGCGCGGTCGAAGAACAGGCGGAGCTGGAGCTCGAAGCCGAGACCGTGCTCGAGCTACCCGGCGTCTCCGCCGATGCCGCCTAGCGCGCTAGGCGACCGTCTCGGCGACTGCGCGACGCAACACGACCGCGAAGTCGCTGTCGAAGCCGAGTCGTTCGTCCGGCGCCAGCGCGGCGCGCTGCCGCACGTACGCAATCGCGCGTGCGAGGGTTCCGACGCGGACGGCGAGCGCGAATGCGTCGCGGAGATCCCCGGGCCCCCAGGGCTCCAGGTACGCATCGCGCAGCCGCGCGAACCACGAATCGCCCGGCATTAGCCCCGAGCGTTCCCCGAGAAACCGGAAGGTGACGACGAGCGACGCGAACGGCTGCGAGATCGAGGCGTCGCCCCAGTCCAGCACGCGTAGCCGGCTGCCGTCGGCGTACAGGTTCGCGTGGTGGAGGTCGTCGTGCTGGATCGTCTCCGGTACGCCGTGCGCCGCGAGCTCGTCGCACAGCTCCGCGAAGCGAGACGCGAAGTGTCGCAACTCGCTGATCTCCTTCCGCTCGAGCGGGAGGTCGAGTTGAAGGAGCTCGTCGTAGCGCGCCGGCAAGCTGCCGAGCCGCAAGTCAGGGACGCCATGGTCGAGGTGCTTTCGTGCGTGCACCGCCTCCCCGCGTTGGAGCTCGGCGTAGAGCGGCAACGCAGCGAGCCAGGTCTCCGGAGGATTGCCGAATGCCCCCACCGGCCTGCCCGCGTCTGCAAGGAGGAGCCAGGCACGCTCCTCGTCGTAGCCCAATACCTCCGCGACGCGATCAGGCCACCGCCCGAAAAGCTCGGCCGTGAGGCGTGGCTCGAAGGCCTGTACCGGCGCGCACGCCTTGAACCACCCGACCCCGTCAGGGAGCGGCACCCGCATTACGGTTGCCCAGGGCCGCTCGTGCACGAGCTCGATCGTCCCGGTCGGCTCGGCGTACGTGCGGATCCACTCCTCGACGGCGGGTGGATCTACCAGAGGCGGCCTACCGCATCTAGAAGCGCAGGAGGGCGCCGATGCCCTCGACCGGCGCTAGATCCTCGTGATGCCGGATCGCCCAGACGGCGCCGCCGTGCGCCAGCGTCTGGTGCACGGCGAGATCGAGCCCTTCGGCGACCGGTTCGAGCCGCGTCCCGTCGAGCGGGCAACTGCCCTCCACCGCGGCGGCGCGGCCGCACGCCGGACAACGCCAGACGGGCCGGTCCGCCCCGTCCTGGAAGAGAAGCACTTCTACGCGTGCGTCCGACGCAGCCTCGAGCGTCGTTTCCCAGCCGGCCGTCGCACGGCCTTTGCGTCCGACCTCCTCGCGCCAGCGCGCGAGCGTCTCGCCTTCGTCCTTCGTCTCCGCGGACACGAGGACGGGCTTCACGGCAGCCAGGATTTCCGAGGGGCTTGCGTGCGCCTGCGCGGGTGCCCATCCGATGAGAGATTCGCGCGCTTCCTTCGAGAGAGCGTCGGCGAACTCGGAGCGCATCTCCTCCGCACAGACGAGCACGATCTTCGGGGACTGGAGTCGGCGGCGGCTTCGATCGAGCTGCTCGGCAACCCCCTTCAGGTGCTCCTGCACGAGCTTTTCGATGTGACGCTGATAGCGCGCCTGCGACCAGCCGCCCTGGTCGTGCTGGCCGGGCTGCTCGTCGTACTGCTCTGCGATCTCCTCCAGCCGTCCCGATTCGAGACGGTACAGCTGCCCCTGTTCGCGGCCGATGACGGCCACGATGGTGCCGTCCGCTCGGCCCACCAGTCCGACGAGCGGCGCAAGATAGAAGTCGCGTCCGACCTTCACGCGGTCGGGCACGCGCGCCGGCAGCTGCAGCGTCCGCCAGAAGTTGTCGAGCCCTGCCGCGAAGACGGCGAGCCCTTGCGCGCCGTCGCGGTCGAAGTCGTCGTCGAACCAGCGAGCGATTCGCTCGAAGTCCGCCTTCACCGCCGCGCGCTGCTCGTGCGTCAGCTCGGTGCGGTCCGCCTTCTCCGCGGCGCTCAGAAGCGCATTCATCCTCGTCTGCGCATCGCCGGCGGTCGGGACCTCGGACGGATCGAGATTGAGGTGCAGACTCGTGGCGCAGCCCTTCTCCGTGCGGAAGCCCGCGAGCTCCCGCAAGAGCGACCACGTCACAACTCCGGCCATCGCCCACCCCTACGTACCATCGAAGCGGCGATTCTATGCATGGAAAGGGCGTCCTTACGATCGGTCACGGCGTCCGCCCGGTCGAGGAGCTCATCGCGATGCTCGAGGACGCGGGCGCGCAGACGCTCGTCGACGTTCGCCGCTTCCCCGGGTCGAGACGGAATCCCCAGTACAACCAGCAGCCGCTCCGAGACGCGCTCGAGGGCGCTGGCATCGCGTACCGCCATGCCGTCGACCTCGGGGGGCGCCTGCGGAACGAGCCCGGGGAGGAGCGGTTCAGCTGCCTCCGCGTAGCCGCCTTCCGAAGCTATGCAGCCCGGATGGGGACTCCCGAGTGGCAGCAGGCCCTGGCGTACGAGCTCGCCCAACCCTCGCCGTGCTTCATGTGCGCCGAGACGTCGTGGCAGCGTTGCCACCGGCGCCTGATTGCCGAGCTCCTGACGGCGCGCGGCTCGACCGTCGTGCACCTGGTTGCGCCCGGGAGGCGTGAGGGCCATCGGCTCTACGATGAGTCGGAGGTGCGGGCAGGGGCGCTCTTCCTTTGCGGGAGCCTCGTCGGCTGAGGAAGGTTCGACCGACGCATATCGTTAAATACAGGTAAATGGGGAACGTTATGACCGTGGTCGAAAACGACGTCCGCGACGTAATCATCATCGGCGGAGGCCCCGCCGGCTATACGGCTGCGTTGTACGCGGCCCGCGGGAATCTCAAGCCCCTCGTCATCGAAGGGTTCAACTGGGGCGGGCAGCTGATGATCACGAGCGACGTCGAGAACTACCCCGGCTACTCCGATGGGATCTTGGGGCCGGAGATGATGCAGGACTTCCGCCGCCAGGCCGAGCGCTTCGGCGCGGAGTTCATCACCGACGACGTCACCAAGGTCGACTTCTCCGAGCGCCCCTTCCGGGTCTGGATCGGGAACGACGAGTACCGCGCCCAGGCCGTGATCATCGCCACCGGGGCGCACGCCCGCCAACTGGGTCTGGAGTCCGAGCGGCGCCTGCAGGGCCGCGGCGTCTCGTACTGCGCCACCTGTGACGCGGCGTTCTTTCCGGAGAAGCACGTCGTGGTCGTCGGCGGCGGCGACTCGGCCATGGAGGAGGCGACGTTCCTGACGCGCTTCGCCGCGAAGGTCACGATCGTGCATCGCCGTGAGGAGTTCCGCGCCTCCCAGATCATGCTGGACCGCGCTCGCGCGAACGAGAAGATCGAGTGGATCACGAACGCCGTCGTGGATGAAGTCCTGGGCGAAGACCGGCTGACCGGCGTCCGGCTGCGAGACGTCAACACGGACGAGACGTGGGACGTCGAGGCCGACGGTCTCTTCGCGGCGATCGGACACGACCCGAACACGGAGCTCTTCCTCGACCAGCTCGACCATGACGAGGCCGGCTACCTGATCACGAAGCCGCGCTCGACCGAGACCAACATCGCGGGCGTGTTCGCGGTCGGCGATGTGCAGGACCACGTGTACCGCCAGGCCGTGACTGCCGCCGGCTCCGGCTCGATGGGCGCCCTCGACGCCGAGCGTTACCTAGCCGCCCTCGAGGGCCACGAGCAGGCCGCACTGACGGCACCGCGCTAGAGAAGTACAGCCGAGGCCCACGGTACGCTCGCAGGGCATGAGCGACGGCCCCGCCTGGACCGATCTGCTCGATCCAGACGAGGCTCAGGTTCGAGCGGCCGCGCCGGTCCACCTCGGCCCGCAGATCGCGCGGGAGCTCGCGCGACCGGCAGATCCCGAAGGCGCCACGCGACCGACGTTGCTGAGCGCGGGCAATTACATCTTCGGAATCCTGCTGGTGCCGCTTTTCGATCGCGACCGGGACGTTCTCGTCTATCAGGAGATCGATCTCGTGATCACGCGGGATTCGATCGTGACTGTGCGGAAGACTCCTCCCGGGTACCCGCCGTTCGATCTCAGCGGCGTGCGCGAGTCCTGCGACGCACATGGTCACGTCCATCCCGGGATGGTGACGTTCCATCTCGTCGACGAGGTCGCCGAGCGGTATCTCACCCTCCTCGACGACGTCGACGACGAGATCGACGAGCTCGAGGAGCACGTCGACGACTGGACGCCGGAGCGAGTCAGGGTGCAGCTGTCGGAGCTTCGCCACGACCTGCTTCACATCCGCCGCACACTCTCGCCGACACGCGACGCCGTTCGGCGGGTCGTGGACGGTCGCGTGGACATCGCGCAGGGGCAGGTGCAGCGCGAGGTCTTCCCGGACGACGTGGAGCGCGCGTTCAGCGGCGTTCTCGACAAGCTGCTGCGGTCGAGCGAGTCGCTCGAGTTCTCGCGAGACCTCCTCGGCGCCGTGCGGGACTACCAGCAGAACAAGGTCGCAAACGACCAGAACGAGGTGACGAAAAGGTTGACGGCGATCGCGGCGATCCTCCTCTTCCCCACCTTCGTCGTCGGCGTCTACGGCCAGAACTTCGACCACATGCCCGAGCTTCACTGGCGGCTCGGGTACGCGTACTCGTGGGCGGTGATCGTGGTCGTCACGATTGCGCAGGTCGTCTACTTCAGGCGCAAGCGTTGGCTCTGATCGCCGAGCTACCTTTCGCCCATGCCCTTCTTCATCTGCCCGAACTGCAAGAACCGCTCGATCGACCATGACCGGCTGCAGGAGCTCGATGACGTCCCCGTGGCCTGCGAGCGCTGCGGCTTCGGGTTCCTCTTCGAGCTCATGGACGACTACTACCCGGCGCCGAACACGGGCTTCGTCGTCTGCGACCAGGAGGGGCGCGTCCTCGCGGCAGGCCGAGGAGTCTTCGAGCTCTGCGGCTACCGAGAGCAGGAGTTGCTCGGCACCGATCTCGTCGAGCGGCTCGGACTGAACGGCTGGAACGGGGACCGGAATCCGGCCGCGGTCGCGCTCGAGTGGGGCGTGCGCCGGCTGGGGGAGCGCCTGCAGCTGCGTACGCGGGCCGGACAGCAGAAGGCGATTACCGCCGACTTCTTCCCGGCGTACGACGAGGACGGCGGGCTGCTCGTCGCACTCACGCCGCGCGGCTGACGTAGACGTCGGTCACGTAGGGAAACTCGACGACACCTCCGCTCCTCGCGGCGAGCTCGCAGAGCTTCCGCTCCAGCTCCGCGCGCTTCTCGGGAGTCGAGCCTGCGACGAAGCTGATGGACGAGATCCGCCCGACCAGAGCGTCTGCATCGAGCTCCTGTACGAACCGGAAGGTGCGCTGCTCGAACGAGTGAAAGAGCGGGCTCTCGGCGAGATGACTGCTCGTACGGGGTGCGACGGCACGGTCGGACGGCACGAAGGGCTCGAGGAGCGCCTTGATCTCGTTCTGCAGAGGCGAGTCGTGATCGCGACCGTTCCAGATCAGCGCGACGCCTCCACCCGGGCGCAGGACGCGGTGAAGCTCCGGAAGCGCCTCGTCGAACCGAAACCAGTGGAAGGCCTGGCCGACGGTGATCGCGTCGACGGTTGCGTCCGGCAGCGGAATGCTTTCTCCGGACCCGCGCAGCGCCTTCACCTGCGGCAGGACTCGCTCCAACTCGGCGCGCATCGCGTCGCCGGGCTCGACGGCCAGCACCTCGGCGCCGGTCTCGACGAGTGAACGGGTCAGCTTGCCGGTTCCGGCGCCGAGGTCGACGACGATGCGACCGCTTCGGAGGTCGAGCCGCTCCGCGATCCAACGAACCGCCTCCGGCGGATAGCCGGGCCGGACGCGCTCGTAGAGATCTGCGACGAGCTCGAACGGGCGGGAGTCCGGATGCTGGAGCTCAGACACGCGACGAAGGGCAGAGGTCGTGTACAACGCATGCCTCGCAGCGGGGCATGCGCGCGAGACAGACGCGGCGCCCGTGCCAGATCAGCAGATGCGGAAAGCGGCCCCAGTCCTGGCGCGGCACGATCTTTATGAGGTCGCGCTCGATCTTGACCGGGTCCTCCTGCCGCGTCAGGCCCAGGCGCTCCGACAGGCGCCGCACGTGTGTGTCGACGACGATCCCCTGCGGTTCTCCCAGCTCGGCGGCGACGACGTTCGCAGTCTTTCGCGCGACGCCGGGGAGCCTGAGGAGGTCGTCGAGACGTCGCGGGACGCGTCCGTCGAACTCCTCGATCAGCATCTTCATCGTGCCGCGCAGGGACTTCGCCTTCTGACGGTAGAACCCGGTCGCGTAGATGTCGCGCTCGAGCTCCTCCGGCGGCACGGCCAGGTAGTCCTCGGGCCGCCGGTACTTCTCGAACAGCTTCTCCGTGACGCGGTTCACATTGACGTCCGTCGTCTGTGCCGACAGCATGACGGCGACGAGGAGCTCGACGTCCGTGCGCGACTCGAGCGCGATCGTGGCGTCAGGGTGCGCCGCCGCCAGCCGCTCGATGATCGGCCGGATCCGCACGCGCTTCGGACCGACGCGACGTCGCGCCTCGTGGACGTAGCTGCGGGCCACCTTACGGGACGGTAGCGAGGGGCCGCTCTGCGTAGCCGCTCGTTCGCAAGCGCGGCCCGGCGCAGACGACGTCGAGCGCCGGACAGCCCGCGCAGATGAACTCGTCCGGCGTGGGCTTGAACTCCGAGGCGTTGATCTGCGCGATCGCCGCGCTGAGCTCGCTCTCGAGCTCGTGCACCAGAGAGAGCTCGAACGGCGTTGCCACAACCGCGTCGGGGCGCTCGAGGAAGTGGTAGACGACCTCGACCTCCTCAGCACCCGCACGGAAGCAGGCGAGCGCATACACGAGGCGCTGAAGGTGGTAGTCATGCTCGATGATCTCCTCCGGCGTCCCCTCCTCCAACGAGTTCGTCTTGTAGTCGACGACGAGCGCGCGCGTCCCGTCGAGCTGCAGGACGTCGAGGCGGCCATGCAGTAGAACGCCGTCGTGCTCGAAGGCAAAGGGCCGCTCGGACCGCGCATCCGGCAGATTCGAGACGCGGCGCGCGAGCTCCGACTCGCAGTAGGACCGAACGAAGCCTCGGATCCGTTCGATCTCCTCGTCCGTGACGCTCGGGTACCAGCCGCGGACGAGCCGCTCGAGCTCGACAGGAGGAAGCGGGTCGCTCAGGCTCATGAGCTCGAGCAGCCGGTGCACCGCGTCGCCGATCTCTGTCGCCGCGAGCCCGGGCGTTCCCGTCGTAGCCGCCCGCGCGTCGGTCGGCCGCATTCCGGCGACCCGCTCGGCGTAGTAGCGGTAGGAGCAGCGCTCGAAGAGGGCGAGCGCACTGAACGACAGCCGGCGGACGCGATGGAGGGGCGGCGGCGGGATTTCCGCGAGGGGAGCCAGTGCTGGGACGATCGGGGGCAACGCGCCCGCTGCGCCGTCCTCGAACAGGGCGAGCTGCCCGTCTTCGGCGACGACGGCCTCCGCGACCGCCGGCTCGGCATGGCGATCGACGCGCAGGATGACGCGGGCCCCGTCCCGCTCGAGCTCGACCGGCTGGTCGGCGGCCGCCTCGATCTCTCCGCGCGCGTCGAGGTGCTTCAGCACCCACCCGATCGGCGTCGTCTCGTCCGCGGTGCGCGTCGGGTCGATCGATCCCGAGACGATGAGGCGGTCGATCGCACGCGTCATCGCCACGTAGTAGAGGCGTAGTCGCTCCGCACGCTCTTCCGCCTTGCGCGCCTCCTTGACGGCCTCGTAGGCGTACGCCCCGCGCCGCTCGCTCGTGACCGGATCGGCGACGCGGAATCCGAAACGCCCGTCGGACAGCGCAAGGATCTCGTCGGAGGGCGGCGGCGCCTTGTCCCGTCCGGCGTCGGCGACGACAACGACCTTGAACTCCAAGCCCTTGGCTGCATGGATCGTCAGGAGTCGCACCGCATCTGCGCCCTCTTCCTCGGCGACGGCCTCGATCTCTCGTGCGCCGACCCCTTCCTGGTCCCGCACGAAGCGGACGAATCCTTCGACGTCCGGCCCTCGCAGCTCTTCGTAGGAGCGCGCGAGCCGCGCGAGCTTGCGGAGGTTGGCGTAGCGGCGGCGACCGTCCCATTGCGCAAGGACGGCGAGGTCGTAATCGTGCTCGGAGACGACGCGCTCACAAAGGCGCTCGAGCGACAGCCGCGCCATCGACGTAGTGAGACGGTCGTAACGCTGGCGGAACGCGCGGAGCAGCTGAACCTCGCGTTCGGGCAAAGCCTCGGGGAGGTCGCGCTCGAGTGCGACGAAGAGCGGCCGCTTCGGTGCCGCGCGCCGCAACAGGACGAGCGCATCGTTCGAGATCCCGACGAGCGGCGACGCGAGAACGCTGACGAGAGCTTCATCGTCATAGCGGTTGCGAAGCAGCCGGAGATAGGCGAGCAGATCCGCCACCTGCTGCTGTCCGAAGTAGCCGCGCCCGGTTCCCCGATACGTCGGCACGCCGAGCATGCGCAGCTCCTCCTCGTACCATTCCGCGTCGGTACCCGCCGCGAAGAGCAGCACGATCTCGCCGGGCGCTGCGTCGCCCGCATCGATCAGCTCCCGGATGCGGCGCGCAATCGCACGCGCTTCGCCGCGACGCCAGTGGACATCGGTGTCGGAGTAGCTCGATTTGTCGGTCACGACCAGCTCGACGGGTGGGCCGAACACGGGGTCCGGGAACTCGCCGGACGCCGTCAGCGGCTGGAACTCGTTGCCGAAGTCCGGCTCGAACAGGTGGTTCACCACTGCGAGCACCTCCGGCCGCGAGCGGTAGTTCATCGTCAGGGGCAGGACGCCGTCGCCGGCCGCTGCGCGCCGCTCGCGGAACACCTGCACGTCCGCGTGCCGGAAGCCGTAGATCGACTGAAACTCGTCCCCGACGAAGAACCGCTCGCACTCGCCGGGCCCATCGGATAGCAGGTCGATCAGCTCGCACTGCAGGCGGTTCGTGTCCTGGAACTCGTCGACCATGATCGAGCGGAAGCGGAGCTGCTCGCGCTCGCGAATCGACGTATCGTCGCGCAGCAGGTCGCGCGCTCGAAGCTGCAAGTCCTCGAAGTCGAGAGCCGACTCGCGGTCCTTGGCCGCCTGGTATGCCTCGGCGAACTCGGTGAGGAGCTTCTGGAGGAGATCGCGGTCGGCGGCCGCGAGCTCGTCCAGCGCCGCCTGCTCGACGGCCTGCCGGGCCTCCTCGTATGTCGCCGCGCGCTCGCGTCGCAGGCGGAGATCGCCGAGGTCGAAAAGGCGATCTGCGTTGATGCCTGCTTCGAGCTGGAGGAGCGCCTGCGCGGCGGTCTCGCGCATCTCGCCGCTCGCGGCCTCGTCGTCCCGGAGACACTTCGCCGCCTCCCGCAGCTCGTCCGCGCGCGCCTCGAGGCTCGGCCGTTCCCCGAGCTCGAGCACGAGCTCGCGCCCGGCCGACCGCAGCGTCTCGTAGACCCCCGTGAGCATGCGTCGAAGGCCGTCCGCGCCGTAGACCGCGAGCAAGCGGAGCCGATCCGGGTCGTCGTTCGCGCAGAAGCCCGTCAGCGCCTCTTCGAAGGCCTCGCCGCGAAGGACACGACCCTGGCTCTCGTCCAGGACACGGAACCGGGGATCGACGCCCGCGGCGAACGGATGCGAGCGCAGCAGGCGGTGACAGAAGCCGTGGATCGTCGAGACCCACGCGCCGTCGAGCGCTCGCGAGAGGTCCCGTCGTCCACGTTCGACCAGGCGAGCGCGGATGCGGCTGCGCAGCTCGCCTGCAGCCTTCTCGGTGTAGGTGATGACGAGGATCGACTCGACGTCGACGCCCTCGTCACAGACGGCGCGTACGAACCGCTCGACGAGAACCCTCGTCTTCCCCGTCCCGGCTCCGGCCGAGACGAAGACGACTCCGCGAGCATCGACCGCCCGCTCTTGTTCCGCGTTCAGGTTCATGCGCGCTTCACCCGGCACATCGCCCAGAGCTCGCACCAGGTCGGACAGTCGCCGCCCTTCGGGTCATGGCGAACGTCGCCGGCGCGAAGTCGTTCGACCATGCCGACGGCGAGGTCGCGTGCACCGTCGACCTTGCTCCAGAACGCGTCCTCGTCGAGGTAGTCGTTCTTCGCGAAGCCGGGCACGCCGTCGTCGCGCGCCTCCGCACGCAGGAGACCCCGCGCCCGGCGGCGCCCGGACAGCGGCCGGTAGAGGCCACCGAGCGGCTCGATGCCCACCAGGTCGCGGAGGACGAGCATGTACAGCGGAATCTGGAGCCGCCGTTCCTGCTCGATCTGCGCAGCCGAGTGGGCATGCTTGCCGGCCTTGTAGTCCTGGACGATCCCGCGCGCGCTGAACGGGTCGATGTCGATGCGGTCGATCTTCCCGGAGAGCGCGATCCCGTCGGCGAGCCCGAGCCCGCGTTGCAGCTCCGCCGCCGCGCGCTCCGAGCCGAACAGGACCTCGAACCGCCGCGGCACGAGCGGCGTCTCGGCGGCGGCGTCCTCGCGGACGAACGCCTCGAGATCGCGCCAGAGGCCGTGCTTGAGCTCGCGCTGCTGCAACTCCGTGAGCTCCATCCGTACGCCGTCAATTGCCTCGTCGAGGCAGCGGCGGAGGAACGCGACCGCGTCGTCGATGCGATCGGCGTCGAGCTGCTCGACTCCCAGCTCCTTCGGAACCCCGGAGTAGAAGCGATAGAGCGCCTGGTGGGCGATCGATCCCCGCAGCCGCGCGTCGACGCGCGCGTCGATCGTCCTCGGATCGATCAGACGCTCGACGAACCAGATCGAAGAACAGTCCGCGAAGCGCTCGAGCTCGGTCACGCTGAACGTGACACGCGCCTTCAGCTCGGCGAGCACGTCGGGGTGCGTGAGACGCGTCGGACGCTCGAACGCACGGAGTGCGCGCGCGAGCCTGCGCTCCCAGCCGTTCGCCCCGGCAACGGCCTCTGCCGCCGAACGGTCCTCCGCCGCGCGCACCGCCAGCGCGCGCAGCCGCTCCCGTTCCGTCGGCGCCGCCTCGAGTGTCCACGTCAGCTCCGACAGCGGACGGCGCCGAGTCCAGCGCATGACGTCGTCGCGGGGGAAGAGCGCCTGAACCTCGTCCCAGAAGGGGCTCGGCTCTCGCGGGCTGCCCTCGTCGGTCGCGGCCTCGCGAACGAGGTACACGCGACGGGTCGCGCGCGTGCACGCCGTGTAGAAGAGGTAGCGGTCACGCGCGACCTGGTCGGGCCGGCTCAGTCGCGCTCGCCGCCGCTCGTCGAGCGCCCGGCGCTCGTCGTCGGCGAGGAACGGCGACTCGTGTCCGCGCCGCGGCAGGCCCCCCTCCTCGAGCCCGAGCACGAAGACAACTTCCAGGCGGCGCGTGCGGGCCCGCATGAGGTCGAGGACGGCGACGCGCCCGGCCTCGCCGCTGCCCGCCAGCCGAACCTCGGCGCGTTCGAGCGCCCCGAAGAGCTCTTCCGGCGCGAGCGGGCCGTCGAGCTCACTCCAGCCGCGGAGGTCGGCGACCACACGCATGACGGCGTCGTGCGCCCGGATGTCCTGTCGCGAGAGCCCTCCGACGGGCGGCGCCTCCAGCCCGTACGCCGCCTTGAGCATCTGGGACGCCAGCGCAGCGACTCCGTCGAGAGCGGTGGGCGCCGATCGGAGCGTCTCGAGCACCGGCAGCGGCTGGCCGTCGCGAAGCCGAACCGTCTCCTCTTCGACTCGCGCGGCGGACTCGACGGCACGTCCACGGAGGCGGCCCTCGAGGAAGTCGACGTTCTGTCGGCTGAGCGGCGAATACGGCGATCGCAGGAATGCGTAGAGGTCGGCGCGCCCGCCGCCGAGCCACGCAAAGCGAAGGAGGCTGAGGAGCGCCTGGCCGTATGCGGTCTTGTCCAGCCGCGCGTAGCTCTCGAGGGCGTACGGGACGCCGAGCGTTCCGAGCGCCGCCTCGAGGGACGCCTGCCAGCGCTCGAGCGAGGGACAGACGATCGCAATCTCCTCCGCAGGAGTGCCTCCGCGGATCAGCGAGAGCAGCTCCTCGCCGACGAGCTCGAGCGCACCTCGCGTGCCCGCGCCCTCGAAGAAACGGAGGGCTCCGTCGATCGGCGGCGGAGACGGCGGCGCGGTCTCCGCAAAGAGTGCGCGCTCCAGATGGGCGAGCGCAGGCTCGGCCACGGCGGCGAAGGCCGGCGCCAGCTCCTCGATCCGCCCGTCGGCGAGTACCGTGAGGTCGTCCATCGTGCGGCGCAGGGATTCGAAGGCTGCTCGACCCGGCTCGTACGGGATCGACACCGTCACCTCGCTGCGGCCGGACAATGCCTCGAGCAGCGCCCACTCGGCACCGGTCAGGTCCTCGAAGCCGTACGCGAGGACGGGCTCCCCGCTCCACGCGTCGAGCTCGTTCGCGATCCGCTCGGCGGCGTGGCGGCGCAGGAGATCACGGTCCCACAGGTCGAGCCGGTCTAGCTCCGCACGGTAGGCCGCGTAGAGCCCGCCGAGCTCACCCTCGAGATCGTTGGGATCGAGGAGCCCGGACTCGAGCTCGCCGACGGCGGCGAGGAGGGCGTCGGCGAAACCGCCGAAACGAGCTGACCTGGCGAGGCCGTTGAACGACCGCCCGGCGAGCGCGCGCCTGACGACCAGCGCACGCTGTGTTTCGGTCGCGACGCGACGGGACTCACCGCCGTTGCTCGCGATGCGCTCGAACAGGTCGTCGAACGTGCCGATCGACCCGGCGAGGAGCGCCGGCTGGAGCGCCAGCAGCTGTCGTTCGACCAGCTCGACGTCCGATCGGTTCGGCACGATCAGGTACGGCTCCTGCGGAAGAACGTCGAGATACCGGCGCAGCAGGAGCGCCACCTTCCCGGCGTTGGCCGGGCCGGTGATGATGTTCAGACCCAACCGATTTACTCTACTCAGAGGTCCAGACGACCTCTGAGCGCGCTTTCGCTACGAGCGAAGAGAACGAACTATGCGGCGGCGGACTTCGGGCGCCGGCCGCGGCGGGCGACGGCTTGCCCGGGCATCTTGCCGGCGCAGGCATCACAGAGATCTGCCTGCTTCGAGCCGCGTCGTGCGTCCGTGAAATTGATGCGCATCACGGCACCTTTAGCCTCGTCGACTTCCTTGCCGCAATTGTCGCAGACGAGTCTCGTTACGCGTGCCAAGCTTTTCCTCCTGAATAGTCGCTTTCGAGCGCCTTAGTTTAGCCAAAAGGGAATGAAAAACTAGGCAGCAGCACGCGCCCGCTTAATTCGCCATGAGCGGAGGAGGCTGAGCAGGGCCTGTTCCTCACGGTCGAGCCCGACATCACGGGCCCCGACGACGCGCAAATGACGCGGACGGAAATCGTCGATGGTTGTCCCGTCGAGATACTGGTCGATCACCGCCGGGCTGACGTACGAGCGGCGTGCAACGGCGGGCGTGTTGCCGAGCTCTTTACCGACGCTCCGCATCACGGCGGCAATGACGCGCTTCGCTTCTGTTTGCGTGTCGACGACGCCGCGTTCCGCCAATCCGATCGCTGCGATCAACGTCCCGCCCCAGGTGCGGAAGTCCTTCGCCGTGAACTCCTCGCCGAGGTATCGCCGCACGTACTCGTTCAGCCGTGCGCCGGTCAGGTTGTAGAGGCCTCCATCCCACTCGTAGCGGAAGAGCCTGCGGCCACCGGGGAGCGCGAGCAGTTCCTTGATCGCCTCCGCGAGCTCGTCGTCCACGAGAGTGGTGCGAACGACGGCGCAATGCTTGCCGCGAAAGTCGAACATGATCCGCGTCCCCCGCACGCGGACGTGATTCTTCTGGAGAGTCGTGATCCCGAATGTCGGCGACTCCTTCGCGTAGCGCTCCGTTCCGACGCGGAACCAGCCGCGGTTGATCAGCCTCGTCGCGACAGCCGCGACGCGCTCGCGGTCCGGCGCGTCGTCGTCCATGTGCGCAGCTGTTGCCGCCCGCAGGTCCGGCAGCCTCTCCGCAAAGCGGATCAGCCTGTCGAACTTGGCCTGATCCTGCTGGGCGCGGAAATCCGGGTGGTAGAGGTACTGCCTCCTCCCGGCGGCGTCGACGCCGGTGGCCTGCAGCTTTGCCCCCGGCCTCGGCGAGATCCAGACGTCCTTCCACGCCGGCGGAATCACGAGCGAACGGATCCGCTCGAGCTGGTCCTCGTTCGTTATGCGGTTCCCGCGCGCGTCGAAGTAGCGGAAGCGTCCGCTCGACCCTGCGCGTCTCCAACCCCTCGTCCTCGACATGCCCAACGCTAGTGTCCGAACCCGTGGATGCCGAAACGATCGTGGTGCTGGAAGGAGACGAGACCGGACAGGAGCTGCTGGAGGAGGCGCTCCGCGTGCTGGCACCGGAGGTGACGGGGCTCGAGCTGGAGTTTCCCCGCTTCGACCTCTCGCTCTCGGCCCGGCGCGCGACGAAGAACCAGGCCGTCTACGAGGCGGCGAACGCGATCCGCGAGCACGGCCTCGGACTCAAGGCCGCGACGATCACGCCGGAAGGCCGCGACGACGTCGGCTCGCCGAACCGGATCCTGCGGGAGGAGATCGGCGGCAAGGTGATCGTCAGGACCGGCCGCCGCATCCCCGGCGTCGTCCCCTTCGGCGGCGTGCACGCTCCGATCTCGATCGTGCGGATGGCCGTCGGCGACGCCTACGGCGCGAAGGAATGGCGCGAGGGCGAAGGCGACGACGAGGTCGCCTTCCGCACCGAACGGATCGAACGAGGCATCTGCCGCGCGGTCGCGGAGTTCTCGTTTCGGCAGGCGGAGCGGGTCGGCGCGAAGGTGTTCGGCGGGCCGAAGTACACGGTCAGCCCGACCTACGAGGGGATGCTCAAGGAGGAGATGGATGCGGCGGCGGAACGGCACGCGGATGTCCCGTACGAGCCGCAGCTGATCGACGCGACGTTCGCGCTGCTGATCGCGTCGGCGGGGGATCCGCTCGTCATCCCGGCGTTGAACCGCGACGGCGACATCCTCTCCGACCTCGTGCTGCCGCTGTTCGGCTCGATCGCGGGCTCCGAGTCGCTGCTCGTCGCGTTCGAGGACGACTACCGGCCGCGCACCCTCATGGCGGAGGCGGCGCACGGAACCGCGCCGGCGCTGCTCGGCAAGAACGTTGCCAATCCGATGGCGATGATCCTCGCGGGCGCGGCGCTGCTCGCGTACGGAGAGGAGCGCACGCAGCAGGTTGCGCGCGCGATCCGCGAGTCGTGTCTGGAGGCGGTCTCGCAGGGGGTTCGCACCGCAGACCTCGGCGGGCACGCCGGCACGACGGAGTTCACCGACGAGGTGATTCGCCGCGTGAAGACGAAGCTCGAGGTCTGGGCCGCGCTCTAGCTAGGGTCCCGCAGCGTTCGACTTCCAGATCCCGGTGATCGGTCGCGCCTTCGCCGACTGCCCGAGCCGCGGCAGCCGCCAGGCATCCTCGATCGTGCGCAGCACGGCGTAGTGGCCCGTGACGGCTCCGTAGCGGACCCCGCGCCGCACGGCTGTACCGAGGGCGAGTGCGGCCGTGTGACCGCCGCCGCGAACGTTCGTCGCCCCTTCGTCGAAGAGGACGAAGACGACGCTGTTCCGGAGGCCGAGCAGCGGTGTCACCGTGCGGCGAAGCCACGTGTCGCCGACCCGCACGGAGCAGTCGTGCATCGAGTTGCAGAGGTCCGGGACGACCAATGCGAAGTCCGGCAGGCGCCCCGCTCGCAGGTCGGAGCCGAGCTCGCCTAGCGGCACGATCCGCGCGCGGCGCGCAGCGTTTGCCGTGATGCTGCGGAAGTACGCGAACGGATTGTGCTTCTTCGCGTAGGAGCCGCTCCCTGCGCCGAGGAAGCCGCGCGACGGCAGCCCTTCCGCATATGCCTTCCACGTCTTGCCGGCGCCTTCGAGGCTGTCGGCGAGGTTCGGAGCGTCCACCGTGCACGTTGTGCAGTTGCTCGTGATGCCGCGAGTGGAACCGGAGACGAGCGCGATGTAGTTCGGGAGGCTCGGATGCGTGACCGCGTAGTAGCGCGTGAGGTTCGCGTAGCGGCGTGCGTAGGAGTTGAACGTCGGCGCAGCAGGATTTCCCAGGACGTTCGACGCTTCCTTGTTCTCGAAGACGACCACGACCACGTGCTCGAACGAGGGGATCGGCGCCGGCGTGGCGCGCGTCCACCCGGCGAGCGAGACGACAACGATCGCCGCGGCAAGGGCTCGGGTCACAGCGGCTCCTCGACGACGCGCCTGCGCCAGACGTGGAGCGCCGCGACGCCGACGCCCAGGAGAACCGCAAGCGCGATCCCGCCGAAAACCCCGAAGTGGGCGATCGAATCGGCCGCCGCCTTGCCTGCGTAGTAGGCGATCAGGCTCACCGCGACGGCCCAGACGATTCCGCCGGCCGCGTTCCAGAACAGGAACCGCCACCATGTCATCCGCGTGATGCCGGCCATCCAGGCGCCCGTTACACGGACGCCGCCCAGGAAGCGTGCGAGGAAGACCGCCTTGCCGCCGTGCCGCTCGAAGAAGCGCTCGGCGGGCGGCATCACTTTGTCGGCATACCGGCGTAGCCAGGCGAAGCGGTAGATGAGGCGGCGTCCCCCCTCGCGGCCGATCCAGTAGCCGATGTTGTCGCCGATGATCGCGGCCGTTGCCGCAACGACGATGATGGCCGGGATCGAAAGGTGGCCCTTGGACGCGTAGACCGACGCTGCGATCAGCGCCGTCTCGCCCGGGAGCCAGAGACCCGCCGACTCCAGGCACACGATTGCGAACAGAAAGAAGAGCCCGTAGTCCTGGATGAAGTGAGTCACGACTCGGTCCAGGCTACGTAAGATCGCGCCGTGCGAGTCGGCGTCCCGCGCGAGCACGAACCAGGCGAGCGCCGGGTGGCCCTCGTTCCGGACGCCGTTTCGCGACTCGTGCAGAATGGGTTCGAGATCGTGGTGGAGCACGACGCGGGCGTCGCCGCTTCGTTTCCGGACGCGACCTTTGCGGAAGCCGGTGCGCAGTTGGCCGACGCGGTGTGGGACGCGGATGCGGTCGTCAAGGTGCGGAAGCCGTCGTCGGACGAGATCGAGCAGCTCCGAAGCGAGCAGGTGTTGATCGGCTTTCTCGAGCCTCTGACGGACCATGCAGGGATCGAACGGCTCGCCGAGCGTGGAGTGATGGCGTTCGCGATGGAATCGATTCCGCGCACCACGCGCGCGCAGCCGATGGACGCGCTCTCGTCACAGGCGACGGTGTCGGGTTACAAGGCAGTCGTGATCGCGGCCGAGCGGCTTCCTCGTTTCTTCCCGATGCTGATGACCGCAGCCGGGACGGTGGCGCCGGCGAAGGTGCTCGTGCTCGGCGCCGGCGTCGCAGGCCTGCAGGCGATCGCCACGGCGCGCCGTCTCGGGGCAGTGGTCGCCGGATTTGACGTGCGCCCGGTCGTTCGCGAGCAGGTCGAGAGCCTCGGCGCGACGTTTCTCGATCTCGGCGTCATGGGCGAAGAGAGCGCAGGCGGCTATGCGCGCGAGCTGACGGAGGACGAACAGCAACGGCAGCAGGAGGAGCTCGCTGCGCGGATCCCCGAGTACGACGTGGTCGTCACCACGGCGCTCATCCCGGGCCGCCCGGCGCCGACGCTCATTCCCGCGGACGCCGTTGCGCGGATGCGGCCGGGCTCGGTGATCGTCGACGCCGCCGCGGATGCCGGCGGGAACGCAGAGGTGACGGAGCCCGGCCAGGTGGTCGAGCGCCACGGTGTCACCGTCGTGGGGACGACGAGCCTCCCGTCGACCATGCCGTACCACGCGAGCCAGCTCTACGCGCGCAACGTCTCCGCCTTGTTGCAGCACCTCGCTCCAGGCGGAGAGCTGGAGCTCGACTGGGAGGACGAGATCACGGCGGGTACGTGCGTCACGCACCGCGAGGTGGTAACCGGGTGAGCCACGGCCTCCTCCTGACGTTCGAAATCACGATTCTCGTCCTCGCGATCTTCCTCGGATTCGAGGTGATCTCGAAGGTGCCGACGCTGCTGCACACGCCGCTGATGTCCGGCACGAATGCGATCCACGGGATCGTCATCGTCGGCGCGATGCTCGTCGCCGGAATGGATCACAAGGACACGCTGACGACGATCGTCGGCCTCATCGCTGTCGTGCTCGCGTCGGCCAACGTCGTCGGCGGCTTCGTCGTCACCGACCGGATGCTCGAGATGTTCAAGAAGCGGGAGCCCCCAGAGCCGAAGTCTTGAGCAGGGAGCTCACGAATCTGCTGTACCTGATCACGATCGTGACGTTCGTGCTTGCGTTGCGATTCCTCTCGAGCCCCGCAACAGCGCGCCGGGGAAATCAGATCGGCGCCGTTGGGATGCTGATTGCGATCGTCGTCACGTTCGCGCAGGACGAGATCGTCAGCTACTGGGAGATCGGCGTCGGGATGGCGATCGGCGGCACGTTCGGCCTGGTTGCCGCACGCAAGGTGCGCATGACGGCCATGCCCCAGATGGTCGCCCTCTTCAACGGCGTCGGCGGCGGCGCGGCCGCCCTGATCGCGCTCGCCGAGTTCCACAACCGTGCCCCCGACCCGGGAACGCTGAAGACGGACATCAGCACGTCGATCATGCTGTCGGCGATCATCGGAAGCATCTCGTTCGCAGGCTCGATGATCGCGTTCGCGAAGCTGCAGGAGCTGATCCGCGGACGGCCGATCGTCTACCCCTTGCAGCAGCCGCTGAATGCCGCGCTCTTCGTCGCCGTGCTGGCCGTCGGGATCGCGATCGCCGCGGGCGTCGAGAGACAGTGGCTGATCTGGGCGCTCGTCGGCGGCTCGCTCTTGTTCGGCGTCCTGTTCGTCCTGCCGATCGGCGGCGCGGACATGCCGGTCGTCATCTCCTTGCTGAACGCCTGCACTGGGCTCGCCGCCGCGGCAACGGGCTTCGAGCTCGAGAACAACGTGCTGATCGTCAGCGGCATGCTCGTCGGCGCATCAGGAACGATGCTGACGATCCTGATGGGTCGCGCGATGAACAGGTCGATCGCGAACGTCCTCTTCGGCGCTTTTGGGCGGCTCGCGCCGGCCGGCGCCGTCGCGGGGGCCGATAGCACAGACGGGCAGGTGCGCTCCGCGAGCGCCGAGGACGTCGCCGTCATGCTCGCGTACGCGCACAAGGTCGTCTTCGTGCCGGGCTACGGCATGGCCGTGGCGCAGGCACAGCACGATGTCCACAGGCTCGCGGAGATGCTCGAGTCGCGCGGTGTCGACGTCTCATTTGCGATTCACCCGGTCGCCGGGCGCATGCCCGGACATATGAACGTTCTGCTCGCCGAGGCGAACGTCCCGTACCCGCAACTGAAGGAGATGGACGACGCGAATCCGGAGTTCTCGCACACGGACGTCGCGCTCGTGATCGGCGCGAACGACGTCGTGAACCCAGACGCGCGGAACAACGCGGGCAGTCCGATCTACGGGATGCCGATTCTCAACGTCGACGAGGCACAGCAGGTCGTCGTGCTGAAGCGGAGCATGAACCCCGGCTTCGCGGGAATCGAGAATCCGCTGTTCCTCAACCCGAAGACCGTGATGCTCTTCGGCGACGCGAAGGATTCGATCGAGCAGGTCACGGCCCTCGTCAAGAACCTCTGACGGGGATCGGCACAAATTCGTTCCGGACGTGCGCGTTGTACCGCTGTATCGTCGACCCCGAGGGTGGCGGGCAGTCCACCCCACCCTGGGAGGGGGTGCACGCCTTGCTGGGCGCGGGTCCGCTTGCAGGGATCCGAGCCGAGCAGGCTCCGCATATGCGCGCCGCGACCGATCCATACGATTGACGCATGATCGCCAAGGCTCTCTTCTGGGGCTCCCTCAGCGCGATCGCGTGGACGCAGGCGGGCTACCCGGTCGCTGCGGCCGCGCTTGCACGCCTTCGCGGACGGCCGGTCCGCAGACGCGAGGCAACGCCATCCGTCACGCTCATCGTCGCCGCGCACAACGAAGAGGATGTGATCGAGCGGCGCCTCGACAACCTCTTCGAGCTCGACTACCCGCCGGAGCACCTCGACATCGTCGTCGCGTCCGACGCGTCGAGCGACCACACCGACGAGCTCGTCGAGAGCGTCGCCGCGCGCGAACCGCGCGTCAGGCTTCTGCGCGCCCCGCGCGGCGGCAAGGTCGCGGCCCAGAATCTCGCGGTCCGCGGGACGAGCGCCGAGATCGTCGCGTTCTCCGACGCGAACGCACAGTGGAAGCCGGATGCGCTGCGCCGGCTGGTCCGGAACTTCTCCGATCCGGACGTCGGCTACGTCTGCGGCGGACACTTCTACGAGGCAGCAGACGGCACGAACCGGGAAGGCACGTACTGGCGCTACGAGGCTTGGCTGCGGAGGAGTGAATCCGCGCTCGGCTCGATCACCGGCGGCATCGGTCCGATCTATGCAGTGCGCCGCTCCGATTACGTCGACGTCGACCCGCGGTTCGGACACGACCTCGCGCTCCCCTATCTGATGGTGCAGCGCGGCCGTCGGGCCGTTTTCGAGCCCGAGGCGGTCGCCTGGGAGAAACCGTCCCGCGACATCGAGGACGAGTACCGGCGGAAGGTGCGCATGTTCGAGCACTGCTGGCTGATCGTCCTGCGCGGAAAGATGCTCCGCCGGCTCGGGCCGACGTACCTCCTCGAGATCCTGTCGCACCGGCACCTCCGGTATGCGACCGGCCTGCTTCACATCGTGCTGCTCGGCTCATCGCTCGCCCTCGTCCGCGAGGGGCTCGTCTACGAGCTGGCCCTCGCCGCCCAGCTCCTGCTCCTGCTCGCGGCCGCGCTCGGCGTGGGCGTCGCGCGCTACTACGTCCTCGTCACGTGGGCGACCGTCATCTCGCTCGTGCGGTATCTGCGTTTCGGCGTGCCGGCCGTGTGGGCCAAGGCCGAGGGGACGCGATGAACCGAGTGCTCGACGTTGCGGCGGCGAGCCTGGGTCTCGCCGTCACGAGCCCGCTGTGGGCGATCGCGGCCGTCGCGATCAAGCTCGAGGACGGAGGCCCGATCCTCTACCGCCAGCACCGCGTCGGTCTCAACGGGGACGAGTTCGACCTCCTCAAGCTCCGCACGATGGAGGTCGGTGCAGAGCGCAAAGGCGCAGGCTTCGCGGTGAACGAAGGTGACCCGCGGATCACGAAGGTCGGCCGCGCGCTCCGGCGGTTGTCTCTCGACGAGCTTCCGCAGCTGTGGAACGTCGTGCGCGGCGACATGAGCATCGTCGGGCCGCGCCCCACACTCGCCTATCAAGTGGAGCGCTACACCCAGCGCCAGCGGCGGCGGCTCGAAGTCAAGCCCGGAATCACCGGGTGGGCGCAGATCCACGGCCGCGCGCGCCTGCCATGGAGCGATCGAATCGAGCTCGACGTCTGGTACGTCGAGCACCGCTCGCCGTGGCTAGACCTGAAGATCCTCGCCCGCACACCTCGAGCGCTCTTCGCCGGGACCTACAAGGGCGAGACAGGCGGCTGGACCGCTTGATCCCGTTCTTCACGGGCGCGCAGGTTCGCGCGGCGGTGTCGCCGGATCGCGCGCTCGAGGCGGTGCGCGAGGCGTTCGTCGCGTACGCGCGCGGCGAGTGGACGATGCCGCCGAAGGTCTACGTGCCGGCCTACCCGGCGGGTGACTTCCGGGCAATGCCCGCGCTCGGAGCCGGCCACGCGCTGCTGAAGTGGGTGACGTCGTTCCCAGGCAATCCGGCTCAGGGGCTCCCCACCGTGACAGGCCTCGTCTTGCTGTCGGACGCGTCAAACGGGATGCCGAAGGCCGTTCTCGACGCAGGCGCCGTGACGGCGCTCCGAACCGGCGCCGCCGCAGTGCTCGCGGCAGAGACGCTCGGACGCGCCGATGCCGAGACAGCGGCCGTGATCGGCGCAGGCGTGAACGGCGAATCCGTGGCGGAGACATTCGTCGCCCGGCGCCGACGCGTCCTCTTGTGGGACGTAGACGCTGATCGGGCCGCCCGAGCGGCCGAGCGCACCGGCGCGGAGACCGCCAGGTCACGAGACGAGGCTCTCGCGGCGGATCTGCTCGTGACGGTCACACCCGGGCGGGAGATCGTGCTCGAGCAGGGCTCGTTACAACCGGGACAGCACGCGAGCCTCATGGGAGCGGACGGCCCGGGCAAGGCGGAGATCTCCGTCGAGGAACTCGGGCGCGTGCATGTCTTCTGCGATGACTGGGAACAGGCGAGCCACAACGGCGACCTCGTTCATGCCGTTGAAGCCGGACGGGTTCGCCGCGAGGACGTGACGCAGATCGGACAGGTCCTTGCAGGGGAAGCCGAGGGACGACGCAATGCCGAAGAGGCGACCGTCTTCGACTCGACCGGCCTCGCGATCCAGGACCTCGCGATCACCCTCGCAGCGGTGCAACGAGCCGACGAGCTCGCGCTCGCGACGCTCGACCTGGGCTAGCCGGCACCGTAGTTTCCCGCCTCCCGAATCGTTGCCGACCCCGATTGCGGACGAGGCTACGGGTGCGACGGTGAAGCTGACGGAGGTGCCCGTTGGCGACAGTCCGGATTCCCTGTCAGCAGAAATCTCGTCAGACGCGCGTCCGCGCGCTCCGGCTGGTGGTGTCCGCGGGATTGGTACTCAACGGTCGCGGCAGCCGTTCTCGTCGAGTGGGGTGCGTTCACGAAAGACAGCCATCGCCCGGATGCAACGGATCCTCGACAACCTCGTCACCGGCTCCGGGCGCGTTGCTCCCGGGGCGAGCGCTTACGTCTCCGGTCCGCGTGGGACGTGGAACGGCTCCGCCGGAGTTGCGAACGTCAAGACCGCCGAGCCGATGCGGCCGGACGCGAGGGTGCGACTGGAGAGCGTGAGCAAGTTGTGGCTTGCGACGTTGATCGTCCAGCTCGTCGGGGAGGGCCGACTCGGGCTCGACGACGCAGTGGAGCGGTGGCTTCCCGGGCTCTTCCCGTACGGGGAGCGCATCACCGTGCGTCAGTTGCTGAACCACACGAGCGGAATCGTCGACAGCAACGACATCACGCACGACCCGAGCCGCTACATACAGGCGGTCGAGAACCCACGGTTGCGGCGACGGCTCGAGCTCGTTGCCCGTCGCGTGGCGAAGGATCCCTCCTAGCGGTTCTCACCGCGGTTGTGGATCGACTTCGCGGCGGCGCTCCCTCTCGAGTACCCACCCGACACGACCTACCACTACTCCAACATCGGCTACCTGGTCGTCGACCCGGTACCGGACTCGGATCGGACGGTCGGGCTGTCCGGTGGCTTCCGCAGCCGGCGCTGTCTAAATAGGCCGTCGCCATGGGAAGATGGCGGACGATGGGGGGTGGAAAACTCCCCATCGGCACTGTCACGTTCCTCTTCAGTGACATCGAAGAGTCGACGGGTCTGTTGCGGCACCTCGGTGACGACACCTTTGCCTCGATCCGTGGTATCCATCGCCGCCTTTTGCGCGAGGCGGTTCGGGCGCATGAGGGAACTGAGATTGAGACGACGGGCGATGGATTTTTCATCGTCTTCGGTAGCGCGCGCAGCGCAGTCCAGGCTGCCGTCACTGCGCAGCTCGCCCTCGCCGGCTTCGAGTGGCCAACGGAAGGTCACGTCCGCGTGCGGATGGGCTTTCACACGGCCGAGCCACACCTGAGCGAGGAGGGCTACGTCGGCGTCGGTGTCCACCGTGCCGCCCGGATCTGCGAGGCTGCACGCGGGGTCAGATCCTGGTGTCGAACGCGACGGCGGGGATCATTGAGGACGCAGAGCTGACTGAGGTCGAGTTGCTCGACCTCGGTGAGCACCGGCTGAAGGGGCTCCCCCGGTCGCAGCGGCTGTTTCAGCTGTCGGTGTTGAAACTGCCGTCGAAGTTCGATCCGCCGCGAACAGCGGATCTTGATGCGCGGGTGCCCGGGATCGGCACGTTCTTTGTCACGGATGTGGCGGGCTGGCGCGACCTTGTCCTCTTGCTCGGTGACGAAGAAACCGCCACCTTGCTGATCGATTACCACAGATCTGTTGCGAGAGCGGTCGAGACACACGATGGCACCGTTGTAGAGCAGATCGGTGACAACTTATGGGCCGTCTTCCGCAACGCGCGAGACGCGATCCAAGCGGCGGCCACTGTCCGCGACCGGAGCGCGCCGCCGCTACGGAATCTCGGTGAGCGCGCAATCCGCGATTTCGAGGAGCCAGTGCGGGTCTACGAGCTCGCGGCCTCGGAATAAGGGCGCAACCAGTTCGGGTATTGGGACCACCCTGTAGTTGAGGAGAGAACCCTCGGTTGCGCCAGTGTTCCGGAATGACGCCCTAGGATTGCGCGGTGCCGTTCACGCTCAGGAACATCAAGGAGGATCTCGAGGACATCGGCCCTAGGTTCGACGGCGCGCCGGATTTGGAGTTCCGCGCTGCGACCAAGGCGCTCGAGCTCGAGAAATCCGGCCTGAGCTACCAGCGCCTCGACATCGAAGCCGTGACCTCGCCTGGGCGAGCGCACTGTCGCCAGAGAGGCAGTCGGTGATAAAGACAACTCTGTAGTCAGCGGCAGGACGCTCGCCTGGAAAAATTCTCTTGGCAGAGTGTCGAATCCGGAGGCAGCCGTTCGTCTAAGAGGTGAAGAGGCGGCCGGAGGAGGCCGCCGGGAGACAAGGAGGCACGGATGACGCGGTACCTGATCTCGTTCGATGACGGCTGGATGACCTTCCCCGAGGAGGAGCTTCCCGACGTGGCCAAGGCCGCGATCGAGGTGGTCAAGGAGGCCCAAGACGCCGGGGTATGGGTTTATGGCGCCGGATTGGAAAGCCA
>JBKPDB010000124.1:0-5854 GCA_046727655.1 Actinomycetota bacterium | reverse complement strand
GGGATGCCCTTCGCGGCGGACGGAAGGGAGCAGTAATTGGCGAAGAAATCACTCCGGATCTAGCAGCAGCGGCCCCAGAGGTTCCCGGTGCGGAACTACTCGCGCTGCAACCGCTGCGGTCGCCCGCGGGCCGTGTTCCGCAAGTTCGGGCTCTGCCGGATCTGCCTGCGCGAGCTCGCCCACCAGGGCGTCATCCCGGGCATGACCAAGTCGAGCTGGTGAGCCGTGAAAAATGCTTCGCATTTTCCACGGGTAGGGGTTAGTCCCATCGCTTCGCTCAGGAGACGAGCCAAAAATGCTCACTGATCCAGTCGCCGACATGCTCGCCCGCATCCGCAATGCCAACAAGGCTTTGCACGAGAGGGCCGAGATGCCGACCTCCCGTCTGAAGGAGGGCATCGCCCGCATCCTCAAGGAGGAGGGCTACATCACGGATTTCCACGTTCGAAAGGGCGAGAGCTTCGATACCCTGGTCATCCAGCTGAAGTACGGCCGGAGCCGCGAGAGGATCATCACCGACCTCAAGCGGGTGTCCAAGCCCGGTCGCCGTGTCTACGCGCGCAAGGACCGTCTGCCGCGTGTGCTCGGCGGAATGGGGGTGGCGATCCTGTCGACGTCGAACGGGCTGGTGACGTCACGAACCGCAGAGGAGAAGGGAATCGGCGGCGAAGTCGTGTGCTTCGTCTGGTAGCGAATGAGTCGAATCGGAAAACAGCCAATCGAACTCCCGAGCGGCGTGAACGTCTCGATCTCGCCCGGCCGCGTCATGGTCAACGGCCCGCTGGGCGAACTGTCGCAGGACGTTCCGGCGCGCATGAAGATCGAGCAGTCGAACGGCGCGATCACGGTCGCGAGACCCACGGAGCGCGGTGAGGATCGCGCGCTCCACGGCCTGACGCGATCTCTCATAGCGAACATGGTCGAAGGGGTCACCAAGGGTTTCGAGAAGCGCCTCGAGCTGCAGGGCGTCGGCTACCGCGCGGCGCTGCAGGGCGCCGACCTCCGACTGGACGTCGGGTACTCCCATCCGGTCGTGATGAAAGCGCCGCGGGGAATCACGTTCGAGGTGCCGCGGGCGACGGAGATCGTCGTCAAGGGCGTCGACAAGCAGCAGGTGGGGCAGATCGCGGCCGAGATCCGCAAGGTTCGCCCGCCCGAGCCCTACAAGGGGAAGGGCATCCGCTACGCCGGCGAGTACGTGCGCCGGAAGGTCGGGAAGCGCGCCTGATGGCCACGCTGACGGTCAGACAGGCTCGGCAGCGACGGCACAAGCGCGTACGCGGGAAGGTGTTCGGCACGGCCGACCGTCCGCGCGTCGTCGTCAGCCGGTCGAACAAGGGCATCTCCGCCCAGGTCGTCGACGACACGAAAGGGCGCACGATCGCGTCGGCGCACTGGCTGCAGCTCGAGCCGGTCCAAAAGGGCAACAAGACGGAGCAGGCGGCCGAGGTCGGACGGATGCTCGCGCGCAATGCGCGACGGGAGGGCGTCGAGGACGTCGTCTTCGACCGGAGCGGCTACCTGTTCCACGGACGCGTGAAGGCGCTCGCAGAGGCGCTGCGCGATGGAGGACTGAAGTTTTGAGCACCACTCCGCAATTCACGAGCGTCGAGCGCGAGGTGATCGCGCGCGAGGAGACTCGCGAGCTCAAAGAGCGCGTTGTCGAGATCAACCGCGTCGCCAAGGTGGTCAAGGGCGGCCGGCGCTTCTCGTTCACCGCTCTCGTCGTCATCGGCGACGAGGTCGATCGGGTCGGCGTCGGCTACGGCAAGGCGCGCGAGGTGCCGCTGGCAATCACGAAGGCGGTCGACGACGCGAAGAAGAACCTCTTCATCGTGCCGAAGCACGGGACGACGATCACCCACGAGATCCTCGGCCGCTCGGACGCCGCACGCGTGCTGTTGCGCCCGGCGAGCGAGGGAACGGGCGTCATCGCGGGCGGCGGCGTCCGCGCCGTGCTCGAGCTGGCGGGGATCCGAGACATCCTCGCGAAGAGCCTCGGCACGACGAACCCGATCAACATGGCGAAGGCAACGGTCGACGGGCTGAAGCGACTCCGCAGGCCCGAGGACGTGGCGAAGATGCGTGGGCTTTTGATCAACGAAGTTCTTCCTTACAAGCACCCGGCGGCGGAGGAGCCGGCGGAGCCGGCTGCGGAGCCGCCTGTCCGCGAAGCGGACCAGGGGAGGGGCTCTGGGGAACCGGGAGGTTCCCCGGAAGGTGAAGCCGACGCATGAGCAAAGTCCGCATCACGCAGATACGCAGCCAGATCGGCCAGACTCAGAAGCACCGCGGCACCCTCCGCGCGCTCGGCCTAGGCAAGATCGGCAAGACCGTGGAGCACGACGACAGCCCGGTCCTCGCAGGCATGCTTCGGAAGGTCCGCCACCTGGTCGAGGTCGAGAATGGCTGAGCAGCTCAACCTGTCTTCCCTGAAGCCCGCGCAGGCGCGCATGGCGCGCAAGCGCATCGGCCGCGGCATGGGCTCGGGGAAGGGCCGCTACTCCGGCCGTGGGATCAAGGGCCAGAAGGCCCGGTCCGGCTCGCACAAGATGCGCGCCGGGTTCGAGGGCGGCCAGATGCCGGTCTACATGCGGCTCGGGAAGCAGCGCGGGCCGACCTCGAAGGACGCGATGCCGATCGGGCCGTTCCGGACGTCCACCGTCCCCGTGAACGTGTCCGCGCTCGACCGGTTCGACGACGGCGCCGAGGTGACGCCCGAGACGCTCGTCGAGAAGGGCGTGGTCAAGAACACGAAGACCGACGTCAAGGTCCTCGGGAACGGTGAGCTCACGAAGAGGCTGACGGTCCGCGTGCACGCGATCTCCGAGACCGCACGGAAGAAGGTCGAGAAGGCCGGTGGAACCGTGGCGCTGCTCAAGGGGCCGAAGACGAAGAAACGGCGGAGGAGCTAGGTGTTCTCCTGGCTCGCCAACGCGTGGCGCGTCCCCGAGCTTCGCAAGCGCGTCCTCTTCACGTTCTTCATCCTCGCGCTCTACCGGCTCGGCTCGTGGATTCCGGCCCCGGGCGTCGACTCCGACACGATCAAGCAGTACTTCCAGGGCCGCGGCGGCACGATCCTCGGGCTCCTGAACGTCTTCTCCGGCGGTGCGCTGTCGCAGTTCGCGCTCTTCGCGCTCGGGATCATGCCGTACGTCACGGCCTCGATCATCCTGCAGCTGATGACGGTCGTCGTCCCGAAGCTCGAGCAGCTGCAAAAAGAAGGGGAATCCGGCTACGCCAAGATCAACCAGTACACGCGCTACCTGACGGTCGGGCTCGCGGCCGCGCAGTCGACCGGCTACGCGTACCTGTTCAAGCGCGCCGGCAACCTCGAGGCGAACACCGGGCGCATCGTCCTGATCGTGGTCACGCTGACGGCAGGGACGACCCTCCTGATGTGGATGGGCGAGCTGATCACGAAGCGCGGCGTCGGAAACGGCATCTCGCTGCTGATCTTCGCCTCCATCCTGGCTTCCGCTCCGACCGGAATCGCCGCCTGGTACAACGGCGGCACGATGGAGCGGCTGTTCTTCCCGCTCGTCGCGCTGGGGATCATCGCCGCCGTCGTCTTCATCCAGGAGGGTCAGCGGCGGATCCCGATCCAGTACGCAAAGCGCATGGTCGGACGCCGGCAGACCGCGGGCGGCTCCACCTACATGCCGCTGCGCGTGAACATGGCCGGCGTGATCCCGGTGATCTTCGCCGCCGCCGTGATGGCGTTCCCGCCGACGATCGCCCAGTTCTTCCCGTCGACGCAGAGCTTCATCAACTCGCACTTCCAGTACTCGTCGCTCCCGTACCTCTTGCTGGAAGGCACGCTGATCATCATCTTCACGTACTTCTATACGGCGGTCCAGTTCAACCCGGTCGACCAGGCCGAGAACCTGCGCAAATACGGTGGCTACATCCCCGGCATCCGCCCGGGCGCGCCGACCGCGCAGTACCTCGACCGCGTGATGACGCGCCTGACCCTTCCGGGGTCGCTGTACCTCGCGCTGGTCGCCGTACTACCGAGCCTCTTCATCAGATACGGCGGCTTCTCCCAGGCAACCTCACGCGCGCTCGGTGGTACCTCCGTGCTCATCGTCGTCGGCGTGGCGCTCGACACCATGCGCCAGATGGAGTCGCAGATGATGATGCGGAACTACGAGGGCTTCCTCAAGTAATGCCGCTCAACGTCCTCCTTCTCGGTCCTCAGGGGGCCGGAAAGGGCACGCAGGCGACCCGGATCTCGAACGAGTACGACATCCCGCACATCGCGAGCGGCGAGATCCTCCGTGCCGAGATGACCGCCGGGACGAAGCTCGGCAACAGGGTCCGCGACGTCATCGACCGCGGCGAGCTCGTCTCCGACGATTTGATGATCGAGCTGATCCGAAACCGGCTCGAGCAGCCGGACACGGAGTCGGGCTTCGTCCTCGACGGATTGCCTCGGACGCTCGTGCAGGCCGAGGCCCTGGACTCGATTCTCTCGGACATCGGCCGCTCGTTCAGCGTCGTCTTCGCCCTGCAGATCCCGGATGCGCTTGCGTTCGAGCGCCTGCGCCGCCGCGCGCGGCTCGAAGGACGAGCAGACGACACCGACGAGGCGATCCAGCGCCGGCTCGACCTCTACCATCAAGAGACGGAGCCGCTGATCGAGTACTACCGCACACGTGGGCGCCTCGTTCCGATCCACGGAGACCGCAGCGAGAGCGAGGTCTTCGCAGAGATCCAACAGGTTCTGGAGCAGGTGCCCGCTTGATCATCCGAAAATCCGCATCCGAGATCGAGGGCATGGCGCGGGCGGGCGAGCTCATCGCCGACACGATCGCCCTCATGGGCGAGCACATCCAGCCCGGGATCACGACCGGTGAGCTCGACCGCATCGCCGAGGACTACATCCGCGAGCACGGCGGCGTCCCGACGTCGAAGGGCTACCGCGGATTTCCGGCGGCGACCTGCATCTCCCCGAACTCGATGGTCGTCCACGGCATCCCCGGCGAGCACGTCGTGCGGGACGGCGACGTGATCTCGGTGGACGTCGGCATCACGCTCGACGGCCTCGTCGCGGACAGCGCCTACACGTACGCCGTGGGCCACGTCGACACCGTCACGCGGCGGCTGCTCGAGGTGGGGAAAGAGGCGCTCGTGGCCGGCATCGACCAGGCGCGGGCCGGCAACCGGATCGGCGACATCTCCCGCGCCGTCCAGGAGGTCGTCGAGGAAGCCGGATTCTCCGTCGTGCGCTCGCTCGTGGGCCACGGCGTCGGCCGCTCCTACCACGAGGAGCCGCAGATCCCGAACTTCGGCGAGCCCGGCAGGGGGCCGTTGCTCCGGCCCGGGATGACGCTGGCGATCGAGCCGATGATCACGGCCGGCGGCCCGGACGTATACCTCCACGACGACGAGTGGTCGATCTCGACCCAGGACGGCTCCATGGCGGCCCATTTCGAGCACACGGTCGCCGTCGCGGAGGAGGGCCCGCCGAGGATCCTCACTGCGGCGAAGTCGCGGGAAAAGGCCGGTTTGCTACCATAACCGGCTCGCGGCGGGGCGTCCCGCCGTCTTTTCATGCGCTAACAAGAAAGGACGATGGCCAACAAGGAAGAGAAGATCGAGATGGAGGGTGAGATCACCGAAGCGCTCCCGAGCACGATGTTCCGGGTGCAGCTCGAGGGCGGTCACTCCGTCCTCGCCACCATCTCGGGGAAGATGCGAAAGCACTACATCCGCATCCTTCCCGGGGACAAGGTGAAGGTCGAGCTCTCTCCATACGACCTCACCCGCGGCCGGATTACCTACAGACACCGATGAAAGTCAGAGCATCAGTCAAGCCCATGTGCGAGCGCTGCCGCGTGATCAAGCGGCA
>JBKPDB010000123.1:0-31800 GCA_046727655.1 Actinomycetota bacterium | reverse complement strand
GCCGGCCGCCACCGTGACGACGGCGCGCGACCCGCAAGGCCGTCCGACGGTGGTCGAGCTGGTCGACGTCCCCGAGCGCGTCGTCCCGGTCGGCCGTCTGGATGCGGACACGACCGGAGCGCTCCTCCTGACGAACGACGGGCCGCTCGCGCACCGGCTCGCACACCCTCGCTACGGCGTGGAGAAGGTCTACGAGGTCGAGGTGGAGGGGAGACCCGACGACGCGACGTTAGGCCGCCTTGCCGAAGGCGTCGACCTCGAAGACGGCCGCACGGCGCCGGCGCGCGCACGCCGCCTCGCCGCGTCGAGGGTCGAGCTGACGCTGCACGAAGGCCGGAAGCACCAGGTCAAGCGCATGCTCGCGGCTGTCGGACATCCGGTTCGGCGCCTCCACCGGAGCGCATACGCAGGATTGACGCTCGAAGGGCTCGAGCCCGGCCGGTGGCGCGAGCTCGAGCCCTCCGAAGTGGAACTGCTCAGCCGCCTAGGGCGACCGCCTGGTCGATGAGGCTGTCGGCCTGGTCGATCCAGTCTTTGGCCCGCCCCTCGTTCAAGGCGGCGCCGCCGAAAGCGGCGCCGTCGAGCGCGGCGCGGATCTGAGACGCGAGCGCGTCACGTCGTGACGTGAGCCCTGCGATCTGACCCTCGAGCCTGTCGTAGGTGCTGTCGTCGGTGGAGGACCCGCTCGTGATCGCCTCCGTCGAGGCTTTCAGCAGGCTCATGCTGAACGTTCCGAACGGCGCGTTCAGCTGCTTGTAGACGTCACCGAGCCGACGCAACGTCTCGCGGTGCGCACGCAGCGACTGCGGCACCGCTGAGGCGTCGAGCTGGTCGATCAGCACGCGGCCGTCGTGGACGTAGGAGTCACCGAGGCCGACGAGGTTCAACATCGTCGGACGCACGTCGGTGTGATCTGCCCACGTCGAGTCGTCGCCGTTGTGCCGGACGCCGGGCCCTACGAGCCCGAGCCAGGTCGTCGCGATCTCTGGCTGGATGCCCCCGTGGTTCCACGCGAAAGTGCTCGTCGGCGGGGTCGTTGGAACCGTGATGCATTCGCTCGTTTTGCAGTCCGGCGGCGGCTGGGTCGCGAAGAAGAACCAGTCCGGTTGCGCGAACATCGTCAGCGTCGGCGTCCGCTGCGGATCCGCCGTGATCATGTGCAGTGCCTTCATTCCGACCGGATCCGCGGCGGCGACGGTGAGATCCTCGGCCTTACCGGTGTAGGGATTGACGCGGCTGAGCTTCGCGAGCGTGCGTCCGAACGTGCGAGTGACCGGGTCATCCCGGGCCCGATTGCCCGTGATGTAGATCGTCGGCGCCATGTCGGCGTGCACGCTGAACGGCGTGGTGATGCCATCCTGAGCCATCAGGCCGGCCAGATTGCCGTTGACCTCGCCGACGAGACTGTACGTGCAGGGGACGTTGACACCGTCGCAATTCGGATTCGTCGGCTTCGAGCCCGCGAAGTGGTCGCCTTCCTCGACGGTGAACGCGAAGAGCGTGTTGCTCTTGTTGATGCCGTCCGCCTCGAGTCTCGCGAAGAACTTCGCGAACGCGTCGTCGTACGCCTTGAGCTGCTGGACGTAGTCGGCCTCGCCCGGCCCGCGAGTCGCGTGGATCTCGCCGGCGACCCCGTGCTGGTCGTGTGCGTCCGAGATGTAGCCGTACGTGATCGGGATTCCCGATTCCTGCATCTGGGCGACGTAGGAGAGCGTGGTCGAGGCGAAGAGCCCGTCGAAGCCCGGGAACCCAGGCTGGTTGAACTGGTCTGTGATCGGCGTCCCGTTGAGGTTCGGCATCGTGGCGCTACCGCCGTTGATCGCCGGGTTCACGTACTTCGCGCCGAAGAGACCCTGGAAGCCGTTGTAGCCGCCGGGCTCGTCCGGCAGCAGATCCGGCCGTGCATTCGGGTTGCCGGCACAGATGCCGCCGCCCGCTCCACAGTGAACCGCGATCCCGACGAAGTCGGTCTGCGCCAGGTTTCGGGCGGCAGTGCCTGGAGGAGCGGCGTTCGACGCGAGCGCCTCGTTCCATTGGGGCGAGCCCGTGCCGAACACCTTGGTCATGTCGCCGTTCGGGCCGGTGCCCGTGTTCTCGAGCACGACGTTCGCCAGTGCCGTCGCACCGAAATCACAGCCCGCGCGGGTGTAGGGCACCCACGGAGCCGGTGTGTTCTCCGGGGAACCGCTGTCGCTGTTGACCATGACGGGTGTTGGATCAGTGGGCGGGACATTCAAGTCGTCCGTGAGATCCGTCCAGTACTTGAAGGACGATGACGATGCGGTCGACCCGTCTGCGCGGAAGTACCGGAACGAGTTGGAGACCGCCTGCCCGTGCCGGTCGGAGTACATCCCAGTCAGGTTCGTGAGGATCCCGTTCGCGGTGTGCGAGATCAGGACCGTGTGGTCGTTCGTCATCAACGTGCCGTTGCTGCGGATGAAGTTGAGCAGGTGCGGCATCTGCTCGACATCCGACGGAACGTTGGGGTTGTCACGGAGGAAATGGACGTTGTCGAAGATGATGAAGATGACGTGCTTGATGTTTCCGTCCGGCGACTTCAACTGGCAGTTCGAAGCCGCGAGCGTCCGTGGCGCACCGCTCGTGGTTTGCACCTTTGCGGCCGCGAACCCGGTTGCCACCAGGCAGGCGACCAGCAAAAGGCCGAGCATGCTCAGCCCTCTCCCCTTCATAGAAAAGCCTCCCCTCGCTTTTGACCGGGCCGGAAACTACAACTTTTCGCGGCGGCGCGGGAAACGATCGGGAGCCGACCGGGTTACGGTTTGGCGAAGCCCATCCGGTCGTACATCAGCTCGAGCGTGGGCGCCGCTTCCGCGCGCGCCTTGTTCGCGCCGATCGCCAGTAGCCGCTCGAGCTCGGCCGTATCCGAACGCACCTCGCGGTAGCGCTGCTGGATCGGACGCAGCAGCTCGACGATCGCGTCGCCGACTTCCTCCTTGAAGCGGCCGTAGCCGGTGCCGTCGTAGCGCGCCTCGACATCTGGGATGGACTCCCCGGTCACCACCGTCATCAGCTCGATCAGATTCGAGATCCCCGGCTTCTCCTCCGGGTCATAGCGCACGTCAGTGCCCGAATCCGTGACGGCCGTCTTGACCTTCTTTCGCACCACCTCGGGCGAATCCAGCATGAGGACTGTTCCGCTCTCCGCCCCGCGCGACTTGGACATCTTCACGTCGGGCTCCTGGAGGTTCATCACGCGACCGCCTGTGTCCGGGAACACCCCCTCGGGGACGACGAACGTTTGCCCGTAGCGCGCGTTGAAGCGCTGTGCGACGTCTCGCGTGAGCTCGAGGTGCTGGCGCTGATCCTCGCCGATCGGGACGATGTCGGTCCGGTAGAGCAGGATGTCCCCGGCCATCAGGGCTGGATAGGTGAAGAGCGCGGCGGAGATGAAGTCCTCCTCCTCGGACTTCTCTTTGAACTGCGTCATCCGGCCGAGCTGGCCGTAGCTCGTGACCGACGACAGCAGCCAAGCCGCCTCGGCGTGCGCCGTCACGTGGCTCTGCACGAAGACGGTCGAGCGATCGGGATCGAGGCCGGTCGCGAAGAGCATCGCGGCGATGTCGAGCGTCCCTTCCCGAAGCGCGGCCGGATCGTGCGTGATCGTGATCGCGTGTAGGTCGACGATGCAGAAGAAGGCCTTGCCTCGCTCCTGCGTGGCCGCATACTGACGGAAGCCGCCGCTGTAGTTGCCGATGTGGGGGTCGCCGCTCGGCTGGATTCCACTGAAGATCCGCATAGCTCGTCCAAAAGTATCCTGAGTTCAATGGCAGTGACAGGCTCACCGGAGCTCCTGATCGTGATGAGCGCTCACGCGTCGACCGAAGAGGTCGAGCATGTGGTCGAGCGGCTCGCCGAGGCCGGGGCCGATGCGCATGTGACTCCGGGCCGCGAGGCGACGGTGATCGGCGCGATCGGGGAGCGGGAGGCACTGGCGGCCCTGCCGCTCGAGGGCTATCCCGGCGTGGAGCAGGTCCTGCCGATCCTGAAGCCGTACAAGCTGGTCTCGCGCGAGCTCTCGCCGGACCCGACCGTGATCGAGGTGAACGGGCGAAGCCTCGGAGACCACACATTCGGCCTCATTGCCGGGCCGTGCACGGTCGAGTACCGGGAGCAGACGCTCGAGACGGCCCGCGCGGTCGCCGACGCCGGCGCGACGATGCTCCGCGGCGGCGCCTTCAAGCCGCGGACGTCGCCGTACACCTTCAGCGGCCTCGGCGAGGAGGCCCTGTCTATCCTCGTCGAGGCCCGCGAGGAGACCGGGCTGCCGATCGTCACGGAGCTGATGGATCCGAGGCACGTCGAGGCTGTGCTCGAGCACGCGGACGTGATCCAGATCGGCGCGCGGAACATGCAGAACTTCAACCTGCTGTCGGAGGTGGGGAGCACCGACAAGCCCGTGCTCCTGAAGCGCGGCCCAGCGGCGTCGATCGAGGAGCTGCTGATGGCGGCTGAATACGTCGTCAAGGAGGGGAACGCGCGGGTGATCCTCTGCGAGCGCGGCATCACCACGTTCGAGCGGGCGACGCGCTACACGCTGGATATCAGCGCTATTCCGGTGCTCAAGCAGGAGACGCACCTGCCCGTGATCGTCGATCCCTCGCACGCCGCCGGGCGGCGCGAGCTCGTGCTCCCGCTCGCGCGCGCGGCCGTCGCGGCCGGAGCGGACGGGATCATCGTCGAGGTGCATCCGCGGCCTGAGGAGGCGCTCTGCGACGGGCCGCAGCAGATCCCGGTCGCCGACTTTCCGGACTTCGCGGACGAGATCCGCTCGCTGGCCCAGCTGATGGGCCGCCGGATCGGCTGAGATGGTCCAGCGGCTCGGGATCGTCGGCACCGGGTTGATCGGGGCCTCGATCGGGCTCGCGGCACGCGCCGCCGGCGTGGTGGAGGTGCGCGGCTGGGACGTGGACGGCGCCGCGCTGGACGTCGCGGCCGGACGGGGCGCGGTCGAGCCGGCCGCGTCGCTCGACGAAGCGGTCGGGGACGTCGAACTCGTGGTCGTCGCGGCGCCGGTCGCCGCGTTGCCCGCGCAAGTTGCCGCGGTGCTCGACGCGAGCGGCGCATCGACGACGGTCTCCGACGTCGGCTCCACGAAGGGCCCAGTCACGAGGGCGGTCAGCGACGCGCGCTTCATCGGCGGCCACCCCGTGTGCGGCTCGGAGGCACACGGCCCGGCGTATGCGAACGGTGAGCTCTTTCGCGGCGCGACGTGGTTTCTCACGCCCGACGCGACCACGGAGCCGGAGCGCTACCGCACCCTCCACGGCTTCGTGGCCGCGCTCGGTGCGGTACCTGTCGCCGTCGAGCCGGAGGCGCACGACCGCCTCGTCGCGCTCACGAGCCACCTGCCACACGCGCTCGCGAATGTGCTCCTGAATCAGGCGGGCGCTTCGCGCGTCGACGGACACGAGCCGCTCGCCGCGGCAGGCGGCTCGCTCCGAGACATGACGCGCGTCGCCGGCGCGAATCCGCGCATCTGGGTCGACATCTTCCTGGACAACGCCGATGCGCTCGCGGCAGCGCTCGCGGATCATCGCCGCCGTGTCGAGCAGGTCGAGCGCGCGCTCGCCGCGGGGGACGCGGGCTTCCTCGCAAAGTGGATTGCAGAGGCGTCACAGAATCGCCGGCGGCTGCTCGCCGACGCGTACGAGGAGCCCGCGGGACTACAGCGCCTGCGCGTGCATGTTCCCGACCGTCCCGGCGTCCTCGCCGGGATCACGCAGGCCCTCGGCGCGGAGCGCATCAACATCGAAGACTTCGAGCTCCAGCACCTTTCGCGCGAACGCGGCGGCACGCTGACGCTCCTCGTGGCCGGTGGCGACGAGGCGGCCCGAGCCGCCGAGATCCTCGAAGCGCAGGGCTACCACGTCGTCACCTCGCCGGTGCTCGACGAGCCCGGATGACGAGAGTCGAGCCGGCCGGCGCGCTCGTCGGCCACATCGCGGTACCCGGCGACAAGTCGATCTCGCACCGCGCCCTTCTGATCGGGGGGATCTGCGAAGGCAAGACGCGCGTGGACGGCTTCGGCCGCTCCGGAGACACGGAGTCGACGCTCGCCGCCGTCCGCTCCCTCGGCGTCGAGGTCGACGAGCGCGCCGAGGACGAGCTCGTCGTCCACGGCCTGGGCCTGCGCGGCCTTCAGGCACCCGACGGGTCGATCGACGCAGGTAACGCCGGAACGCTGATGCGGCTGCTCCTCGGCATCCTCGCCGGCCAGAACGGACGCTTCGAGGTCACCGGCGACGATTCGCTGCGCGCGCGACCGATGGATCGCGTCGCCGAGCCGCTGACGCGTATGGGCGCGCGCATCAGCACGACGGACGGCCTGCCACCTGTCGTCGTCGAGGGAACATCGAGCCTGAAGGGGATCGAGTACGAGCTGCCGGTGGCGAGTGCGCAGGTGAAGTCTGCGCTCCTGCTGGCCGGACTGAACGCCGACGACGCGACGACCGTGATCGAGCACGTGCCGACGCGCGATCACACCGAGCTCATGCTCGCCGCTGCGGGCGCGTCGGTGCGCCGGCGCCCGCACTCGGTGACGGTCGAGCCGGCTGCGCGGCTCCAGCTCGGCGAGGTGGCCGTGCCAGGCGACTTCTCGGCCGCCGCGCCGTTCATCGTCGCGGCGACGCTGCTGGCGGGCTCCGAGCTGACGATCCACGACGTCGGCCTCAATCCGCGCAGGACCGGCTTGCTCGACGTGCTCGAGCGGATGGGTGCGCGGATCAGCGTCTTCAACCGCCGGAAGGTCGGCGGCGAATGGGTCGGCGAGGTCGAGGTGCGCTCGGCGGAGCTGACGGCAACCGACATCGGCGCAGACGAGGTGCCGCTCCTCGTGGACGAGCTGCCTCTCTTCGCGCTCGCGGCGGGATCAGCGCGTGGCCACAGCCGCCTGAGCGGCGCCGGGGAGCTACGCGTCAAGGAATCGGATCGCATCGAAACCGTCACGAATGGCCTGCGGCGACTCGGCGTCCGGATCCGGATGCGCGACGATGGCTTCGACGTGCACGGAGTTCCTGCCAGGCCGACCGGAGGACGCTTCCACTCGAACGGCGACCACCGCATCGCCGTCCTCGGTGCGATCGCCGGCGTCGTGTCCCGGGAGGGCGTGGATGTCGGGGACGCCGATGCGGCCGCTATAAGTTTCCCGGGGTTTTTCGACCTCCTCGACTCGGTCTCGAAACGATGATCGTCGCCATAGACGGCCCCGCGGGGGCAGGCAAGAGCACGGTCGCGCAACGACTCGCGGCGCGCCTCGGGTTCCGTTACCTCGACACGGGAGCGATGTACCGCGCGCTCACCTGGCTCGCGATGCAGCGCGGTCTCCCGCTGTGGGACGGCGACGTGCTGGGTGAGCTCGCCGCCGCGAACCCCGTTGTCTTCGACGAAGCCGGTCGTGTCTTCATCGCGGGGACTGATGTCACGGCGTCCATCCGGAGGTCGAACATCGACAGCAACGTTCCGGTCGTCGCGCGCCAGCCTGCTGTTCGCGCCGTCATGCGTGAGCGTCAGCGCGAGCTCGGCCATCAGGGGAACGTCGTCATCGAAGGCCGCGACATCGGCACAGTCGTCGCGCCCGACGCCGCGGTCAAGGTCTATCTCAACGCGGATGCCGGAACTCGTGCCCGCCGGCGGCAGGCCGAGCGTCCGGACATCGGGCGTGACGCACTCGCCACCGACCTGCGACTCCGGGACGAAAGCGACGCGGCGAGGATGCGTCCCGCGGCCGACGCGGAGCAGATCGACACAACCGGCCTCGAGGTGGAGGACGTCGTGGGCCGCATCGAGCAGCTCGTCCACGAGCGGCTCGCAGCGTCGCAGCGATGAACCGCTCGCAAGCGGTGTGGCTCGTGGGACGGCCGACCGTCGGCGCGCTGGTGCGGATCTTTGCGCCGCTCCGCGTCTACGGCACCGAGCGCGTCACTCGGCAGGGCGCGATCGTCCTCTGCTTCAACCACTTCTCCTGGCTCGACCCGTGGGCGCTCGGTGCGGTGACTCCGCGGACGATCTTCTACGTCGCCAAGCAGGAGGCCCACGACAACCCGTTCATCGGGCCGTTCATCCGCATGTTCGGGACGTTGTCGATTCGGCGCGGCGAGTCCGACCGTGAGGCGATTCGCCTGATGCGGGAGGTCGTCCGGCGAGGCGACGCCCTCGGCATGTTCCCCGAAGGAACCAGACAGGAGCGCGAACCGGGGCCGGTTCGGAGCGGGGCGGCGATGATCGCCGTACAGGAGGGCGTGCCAGTTGTCTGCGGCGCGATCCACGGTACGCAGGACTGGCAGTTCGGCAACTTCCATCCGGTGTCGATCGCGTTCGGCGAGCCGTTCGACCTCAGCCACCATCCGCGCAACTCGCGCGGCTACCGCGCCGCCTCGGAGGACATCCAGCGCGAGATCAGGAAGCTGTACGACTTCCTCGTCCTCAGCATGGAGGCCGGTCGGCCGCGGGTTGCGACACCGCCGGCATGAGCGAGCCGCAGGAGTCGCTGCTCGGCACGGTGGCGATCGTCGGCTTCCCGAACGTCGGCAAGTCGACCCTCGTGAACCGGCTCACCGGCTCCCGTGCCGCCGTAGTCCACGAGACACCCGGCGTTACGCGCGACCGCAAAGAGCTCATAGCAGAATGGTGCGGCAGGCGCTTCCTGCTGATCGACACAGGCGGCGTCGACATCGCCGACCGGTCGCCGCTGATCCGCTCAGTCGCCGCGCAGGCGCAAGAGGCGGTTGCCGAGGCGGATCTCGTCCTGTTCGTCGTCGACGCGAAAGCCGGCGTAACGCCGGGAGACGAAGAGGTCGCGGACATCCTCCGCCGCGCACGCAAGCCGGTGCTGCTGATCGCGAACAAGATCGACGACGCAGCGCAGGACGCACTCGCGGTCGACCTGCACCGGCTTGGCCTCGGCGACCCGATCCCGGTGTCCGCCCTGCACGGGCACGGGACGGGCGACTTGCTCGATCTGATCCTCGAGGGCCTTCCGGGCACCGGTCGGGAAGAGATTCCCGAGGACGCGATTCGTGTCGCGATCCTCGGGCGCCCGAACGTGGGGAAGTCGTCGCTCCTGAACGCCATCCTCGGTCACGAGCGCGTGATCGTGTCCGAGACGCCAGGGACGACGCGGGACTCGATCGACACGGTGTTCCGCCGCGGCGACCGAACCTTCGTCTTCGTCGACACCGCAGGCATCCGGCGCAAGCGCCGTCACCGGCAGGGCATCGAGTACTACTCGGAGCTCCGCGCGCACGAGGCGGCGTCCCGTGCGGACGTCGCGCTCGTCCTCATCGACACGTCGGAGGGATTGGTCGAACACGACTTGGCGGTCGCGGACATCGCGCGCAAGGCTCAGGACTCGACGCTCGTGGTGCTGTCGAAGTGGGACCTGACGACCGTCGGGATCGAGGACATTCGGCCGGAGCTCGAGCGCCGCCTGCGTCAGCGGCCGCCGCATGTCGCCGTCTCTGCAAAGACGGGGCGGGGCCTGGAACGGCTGCTCGATGCGATCGAGCGGCTGTACGACAAATACACCGCGCGTGTGTCGACGTCCGAGCTGAATCGCTTCCTTGCAGAGTTGCGCGAGCGCCGGCCGGCGCCGTCGAAGAACGGCCGCAGCCTCAATCTCCTCTACGGTGCGCAGGTGGCGACGCGTCCGCCACGCTTTCGCGTTACGGTGAACGATCGCCGCCTGATCACGCGCGACTACGGCTACTGGGTGGAGAACCAGCTCCGCGACGAGTTCGAGCTCGAGGGCGTTCCCGTGACCATCGACTTCGTTCCGCGGAGGAGCTGACGGTGGAGATCGTCGTCGTGGGCGGTGGCTCGTGGGGTACGGCGTTCTCGTGCCTGCTGCGAGAGCGACATCACGACGTGACCCTGGCGTGCCGCGATCCGCTTCAGGTGCTCGCAATCCGTGAGTTCGGACGCAATCCGCGGTACCTCACGGGCGTCGACCTCAGCGGCATCGACACGACGACGATCGAGGATGCGTCGGTCGGGGATGCCGACCTCGTGGTGCTTGCCGTTCCGAGCCGCGCCTTCGCCGGCGTGGCCGCGGCTCTGCCCGGTGACTCGCCGGTCTTGAGCCTCACAAAGGGGCTCGATCCTGCGACGGGGAACCGTCTGTCGATGTGTGTGGAGGGACGCCCCGTTGCGGTCCTGTCCGGACCGAACATGGCGGAGGAGATTGCCGAGGGTCTCCCGTCGGCGACGGTGATTGCGAGCGAGGATGGTGCGCTGGCCGAGTGGCTGCAGGAGGCGATCAACTCGGTGGTCTTCCGCGTCTACGTCAACGAGGATCTCGTCGGTGTCGAGCTCTGCGCCGCCGCGAAAAACGTGATCGCACTCGCCGCCGGCGGCGTGGACGGCCTCGGCCTCGGCGACAACGCGAAGGCGAGCCTCATTACGCGCGGGCTCGCCGAGATGGCCCGGCTCGGCGAGGCCGCCGGCGCGGCGCCGGAGACGTTCGCGGGCCTGGCAGGCATGGGCGACCTCAACGTGACGTGCTACTCCGCCTACGGGAGGAACCGGAAGGCCGGCGAGCTGATCGCCCGTGGCGCCGGCGCGGCCGACGCCGTCGCCGAGATCGGCCAGGTCGTCGAGGGGCTGACGACGGCGCCGGTGTTGCGGGATCTCTCGCACCGCCTCGAGGTCGAGCTGCCGATCACGGAAGGCGTCTGCCGCGTTCTGGACGGGGAAAGCCTGACCGACCTCGTTGCCTCGTTGATGGGACGGCAGCCGACCGCCGAGTGAGGGCGGGGGTGCGGCTTTCGTCCATGACGGTTAGGCGCCATTCGTAGCCACACCGGCGAGTGTTTCCGCTCGCCTCTGCGTGTCGAGTCGCAAGTTGCGACGAGTGACTAACGCTTCCTGCTTCAACGAGGCCGGTTTCACCGCGAACGTGCTGAGGCCAGAGCCTTCCTCTCTTACAGGCGTGACTTCCCGGAGACCCTCCGGTAGGGGAACGATCCCAGGCTCCTTCAAGCCGTAGACGCGAAGGTTCAAGGCGGCGTTCTCGTCTCGGTCGAGAGCGAGGCCGCAGACGGCGCAGCGGATATCCGCTCCTTCAATCCCTTCAAGCCTTTGACATGCTCGTTCATGACTCCGCAGTTCGAGCAGAGTTGGGTCGATGGGAAAAAGCGGTCCGCAAGGATCAGCGTTGAGCCGTACCACTCGCACTTGTAGCTCAGCTGCCGACGAAGTTCGCCCAGCCCGGCATCGCTGACCGACAACGCGAGATACTTGTTCTGCTGCATCGCTTTGATGTTCAAGTCCTCCAGCACGATCACCGACTTGGTTCTCGCCTGTGACGAGGAGAGCTGGTGGAGATGATCCTGCCGCAGGCAGAAGATCCGGTAGTGGACGCGAGCGAGTTCGAGGTTCGCCTTTTCACGGTTGTGCGATCCCCTTCGCTTGCGTTCGAGCCGGCGATTCAGCCGCGCCAGCTTCTTCAGGTGCTTGCGCAGGGCTTGCTTCGGCTCGACTAGACGTCGTTTGCGTCCGTCGTGGAGGACCGCCGCCGCCTTCAGGCCGAGATCGACGCCGACAACGTCGATCGGCTTCCTGACCGCCTTCGTCTCGACGATATTCCGTTCGCGCTTAACGCACAGCGAGACGAACCAGCGATCCGCGCGCCGACGGATCGTCGCCGAGAGGATTCGACCCTGGAAGCCGCGCTTGGAGCGCGTCTCCTTCAACCTCACCCGCCCGATCAATCGGTAGGCGCACGTGCTGCTCCTCGAGAGCAACGGCGTACAGCCGCGCTGAGTCATGAACTCCGCGCCTTTTGAATCTCGGGAAGCGGCTCTTCGGCCCGTCACGTTTCAGGCCTTTGAAAAAGCGCTCGAACGCGTCGTTCAAGTCCTTCAGGGCCGACTGGCCGATGTGCGCCGACACCTCGTACAACCACGGACATTCGCCTTGCTTCAACTCGACCAGCCGCGACTTCAGCTCACTGAGCCTCGGCCGCTTCCCTAGTCGGTGGTAATCGCGCTGCGACTGTTCGAGACCCCAGTTGTAGACGAACCGACTCGCGCCGACGCTTTTCGCCAGTAGCACGCGCTGAGCCTCGTTCGGGTCGAGTTCGAACCGGTACGTCTGTCGCACGACCTACATCTCACCCACACCATCAGGAGGTTGCTCACCGGCCGGTTCGTTGTCCCGGTCGACAACGATCGTGACATGGATAGCGCCGGCAAGTAGCGCCCGCCGGTGATAGCTACGATTTCGCTGATGCGCGCCACTTTTGCGGCTGTCGCCCTCGCTCTCGTTCTGGTGGTTACGGGCTGCGGCGGCACAACTACAGCGACCCAAAGTGCGGGCGCCGGAAGCGACGCGGCCACGCTTGTGCCGGCCGACGCAATTGCCTTCATCCGGGCCGACGCGAACCTCGATTCGGCTCAGTGGCGCTCCCTGAAGGACCTCGTCGGGCCGATCGACCTGCCGGCGGACTACACCCAGACGATCAAGCCTGCGATCGGGGATCAGTTGAACCTCGCCGTGCTCGGAGTCGAGCAGGGGAAGCCTGAGACGATCGCGATCGTCAAGACGAACGACGAGGCGAAGCTCCGGGCGCTCGCGGCGAAATTCGATCAGGGTGACGAGCACTACACGGTCGAGCGTGTCGGCGATTGGTTCGTCGTCGCCGATTCGCCGGACGCGTTCGCTGCGGTCCGCAGCGCCCGGTCGGGCCGGTCGCTAGCGGACGTTCCCGCGTTTCAGTCCGCGACCGGACGGCTCGACTCGAACGCGCTGGCCGCAGCGTTCGTGGACGGCGCTCGGCTGGGCGGTGTCTCGGACAAGACCGCCTCGGTCACTCAGCTCCTCGGCTCGCCGCGCTGGGTCACCGCTCAGGTGACCGTGCAGGGCGACGCCCTTCGGGTCGACGCCCGGGCAGGCGCGCCGAAGCAGGCCCGTGCCGCGTATCGGCCGACGCTCCTGCGGGATGTCCCGTCGGGAGCGCTCCTCGCCGTCAGCTTCAAGGACGCGAACGTCGCCTTGAACCGTGTTGCCGGCAAATCGTCCTTCCGTGACACGCTCGCCGAGCTGAAGGAGTACGCCGGCGTTGACGCGGCCCAGCTCGGGCCGGCCCTTCGAGGCGAGGGCGTGTACTACGTGACCCAGACCGCGCTTCTGCCGACACTCGTGCTCGAGGTCGAGAGCCCGAATCCGGCCGCGACGGCGCGCACCTTCCGCACGATCGCTGCGAACCTCAGCGCGAAAGCTCACAACATGCTCCAACTAGAGGTCTTCCAGCGGGGGAAGCGCGTGTATCTGACGAACGCCGCCTCTGTGCCGTCCGCGAGCGGCGGCTCACTCGTGGACGACAAGTCCTTCAAGGACGCGCTCGCGGCGGCAGGCGCTCCGGCGGCGGTCAACTGGCTCGCGTACGCAGACGTCCATCGGCTCGCACCCATCGTCCAGGTGCTGTCGCAGCTACTCGGCGCCTCGCAGTCGTCGCGGCAGCAGGGCGAGAAGCTCGATCGACTGGGGACGCTCGTCGCCTACGGCGCCCGCGCCGGCACGGACAGCCGCGTCTCGGTTCGGATCACCCACCGCTAGGCGTCCGGGGAGTTCGGCCGCGGCGGGCGACGTCCCGTGTAGCCTGTCGCGCCATGACGCGCGAATTCCTCTTCACCTCGGAGTCGGTCACCGAAGGACACCCGGACAAGATCGCCGATCAGATCTCGGACAGCGTCCTCGACGCGGTCCTGCGCGACGACCCCAAGGGACGCGTCGCATGTGAGACGCTGATCACCACGGGTCTCGTCGTCGTTGCAGGCGAGATCTCGACGGAGACGTACGTCGACATCCCCAAGCTCGTTCGCGAGCGCATCTCGGACATCGGCTACACGCACTCGGAGTGGGGGTTCGACGCGACGACGTGCGGCATCGTGGTCGCGATCGACGAGCAGTCGCCTGACATCGCGCAGGGCGTCGACGCGTCGTACGAGGTACAGCACGACCCGGGCGACGACGATCCGCTGGACCGAATCGGCGCCGGCGACCAGGGGATGATGTTCGGCTATGCGACGAACGAGACGAAGGAGCTGATGCCCCTTCCGATCATGCTCGCGCACAAGATCTGCAAGCGGCTGGCAGAGGTGCGCAAGGCGGGAGAGCTGCCGTACCTGCGGCCGGACGGCAAGGCGCAGGTGACGGTTCGCTACGAGGTGGACGACGACGGCCGGCAGCGTCCGGTCGAGATCGAGCGGGTGCTCGTCTCGACGCAGCACTCCGACGGGATCTCGTCCGAGGATCTGATCAAGCCGGACATCATCGAGCGCGTCCTCCATCCGATCTTGCCCACCGATCTCTATGACGAGAAGCGGTTGATGAACGACCGCGACTTCGTGTTCGTCAACCCAACGGGGAAGTTCGTGCTCGGTGGGCCGATGGGCGACACGGGGCTTACGGGCCGGAAGATCATCGTCGACACGTACGGCGGCGCTGCGCGTCACGGCGGGGGCGCGTTCTCGGGCAAGGATGCGACGAAGGTCGACCGTTCGGCCGCCTACGCCGCGCGGTACGTCGCGAAGAACATCGTGGCTGCCGACCTCGCGGATCGTTGTGAGGTGAACGTTGCGTACGCGATCGGCGTCGCGCATCCGGTCTCGATCGCGGTCCGGACCTTCGACACGGAGCGAGTTCCGCCTGCGCGCATAGAGGAGCTCGTGCGGGAGCACTTCGACCTGCGTCCGGCGGCGATCTTGAAGAACCTCGATCTCCGCCGCCCGATCTTCGCCAAGACCGCCGCTTATGGGCATTTCGGCCGCGACGACCGCGACTTCACCTGGGAGCGCTCGGACAAGGCCGAGGCCCTGCGCGATGCCGCAGGCATCGCGTCCGCGGCGACCGCTTAGCCGCTAGACGGGCGGACAAAGAGGCCCGCTGCGGCCTTCTCGCCGATGGCGCGCTCCTGGCCGTTCAGGCGCACCGTGACCTGGCCCGCTGCCGGCTGCGCGTCCCGGACCTCGATCTCCCTCCCGGGGACGAGGCCCTCGTCGTAGAACCAGTGCAGGAGCTCGCCGTCATGCTCCGCCAGCCGGACGATCGTTGCTCGGGAGCCCGCTTCGAGATCCGCGAGCGGCGCGAGCTCCTGGTTCTCCGCCTGCTCGACGTCTGGGTCGACCGGCCATCCGTGCGGGCATCGGTCGGGATGGCCGAGGCGCTCCTCGATTCGCTCGACCATGTCGTCGGTGAATGTGTCGCCGAGCAAGTCGGCCTGCACGTGAGCCTCGGCCGGCGTGTAGCCCATGAAGTCCGTGAGCAGCCGCTCGATCACACGGTGCTTGCGGACGACCTTCTCGGCCCGCTTCCGGCCCGCGGCGGTCAGCAACGCCTCCTTGTGCTCGCCGCGCTCGATCAGCCCCTCGCCCTCGAGCCGTTTCAGCATCTCGCCGGCCGACGCCCGCGAGACGCTGAGCATCTCTGCTACTCGTGATGCGAGCGTCGGGGACCCCGGGCTGAGCGGCCGATACTCCCCGATCGGGAACGCCAGGAAGTAGATCGTCTCCAGGTACTCGTCGATCGAGTGGCCTTGCGCCATTTCGGCAGCTTAATCCTGACAGTTGCTGTAAGGTCGCCCTTACATGGGGACGGGAGAAACCCTTCTGCTCGGCGCGATTGCGGGCGCCACGATCTTCCTCGGCCTACCGCTCGGCCGCTACCGCGACGCCGACGTCCGCCTCAAGGCCGTCTTCATGGCGATGGCTGCCGGAATCCTCCTGTTCCTCTTCTTCGACGTCATCTCCCACGCCTGGACGCCGGTGGAGGAGGGCGCCGAGGAGCACCACTGGGGCGACATGATCGGGTTCGGGCTCCTCTTCGCCGGCGGCATCTCGGCCGGGCTCGCGAGCCTCGTGTACTACGACCGCTGGATGTCGAGGCAGCGCGGCAAGGCGCTGCTCGGTCCCGGCGCCGCAGCAACCGCGGAGTTCGAGCGCTCGTGGATGGCCAAGCTCTCGGCGGGCCAATGGCTCGCGCTGCTGATCGCCACCGGCATCGGCGTGCACAACTTCGCGGAAGGGCTCGCCATCGGCCAGTCGGCGGCCGCGGGCGAAGTGAGTCTCGCCGTCGCGCTCGTCGTCGGCTTCGCCGCGCACAACGCGACCGAGGGCTTCGGCATCGTCGGGCCGATGGCGGGCGACGAACACCGCCCGAGCTGGGGCTACCTCGCGCTGCTCGGGCTCATCGGCGGAGGGCCCACGTTCATCGGCACTGCAGTCGGCCAGTCGTGGACGAACGAATGGGTCGAGGTCGCCTTCCTCGCGATCGCGGCCGGTTCGATCCTCTATGTCGTGATCGAGCTGCTCGCCGTCCTACGGCGAATCGACGCCAAGGTGCTCATCACCTGGGCCGTGCTGCTCGGACTCTTCCTCGGCTTCGGCACCGAGCTGATCATCGAAGCGGCCGGCGGCTAGACCCAGCGTCACGCGCCGGATCTAGGCTGGCCCGATCACTCGGTACGCCGCCGTCTATCCGCTCGTCACCGCACGCGCGCTCGCGCGTGAGTTCACCTACGAGGTCCCCGACGGCATCGGACGGGGCGCGGTCGTCGAAGTCCGATTCGGCAACGCCCGACGACGCGCGGTCGTCACGGACGTCGATGTCGACCCGCCGCCCGGGATCAACGCCGTCCCGGTCGAACGAGTTGTCGAGGAGCTGCCGCCCGCGCTCGTCGAGCTGGCGCTGTGGATCGCCGACTACTACGGCTCGACTCCCGGCCGCGCGCTCGGGCTCGTTGCCCCCGTGCAGCGCAAACCACGTGGCGAACGCCCTCCGCCTGCGGAGCGTGACGCACTGCCCGGCGAGGCTCGGCCCGCCGAGCTCAGCCCGTCGCAACGGACCGCGCTCGATCGGCTCGCCGCCGCCCTCGACGCGGGGGAGAGCACGAACTTCCTCCTCTACGGCGCCACCGGCAGCGGCAAGACCGAGGTATATCTCCAGGCCTGCGCGGCGGCACTCGAGCGCGGACGCGGCGCGATCGTGCTCGTCCCCGAGATCGCGCTGACGCCGCAGGCGCTCGGCCGCTTCGGCGCCCGCTTCGGCGACCGCGTGGCCGTGCTCCATTCCGCGCTGACCGAGGCGGAGCGCCGTGACGAACGCGCGCGCATCGCGCGCGGCGAGGCGCCGATCGTGCTCGGTGCGCGCTCGGCCGTCTTTGCGCCGGTCCCGCGGCTCGGTCTCATCTGCGTCGACGAGGAACACGACGCGTCGTACAAGCAGGAGTCCGATCCGCGTTACGACGCACGTACGGTTGCGGCGAAGCGCGCGTCGCTCGAGGGCGCTGTCGCGATCTTCGGCAGCGCGACGCCGCGGCCCGAGAGCTGGGGTCGCCTGGAGCACCTCGACCTTGGCGGACGGTTGTCCGGCCCGCTGCCACCCGTTCGTGTCGTCGACCTCCGCCGCGAAGCGGGCTACCCGCTCTCGGCGCCGCTCCTCGCCGAGCTCGGCGCGATCGAGGAGAACGGCGGGAAGGCGATCCTCCTCCTCAACCGGCGCGGGGTCGCACCCGCGCTGCACTGCCGCGCATGCGGCACGACGCTTCGCTGCGAGAACTGCGACGTGGCGCTCGTCCTGCACGGCGACCGGATGCTCCGCTGCCATCACTGCGGCCACGCCGAGCCCGAGCCGGAGACGTGCCCGGTGTGCGGCTCGGCGGAGCTGGCCCGGCTCGGAGCCGGGACGCAACGACTGGAACGGGAGCTGCAGGCGAAGCTGCCCGAGCTCGAGCGGATCCGGCTCGACGCCGACGCCGTCGAGCGACCGGGTGCGATGGCTGCTGCGCTCGCGCGCTTCTCCGCCGCCGACCGCGCCGTGCTCGTCGGGACGCAGATGGTCGCGAAGGGGCACCACTTTCCCGGTGTCGCCCTCGCGGCCGTTGTCGACGCGGACACCGGCCTCGGCCTCCCCGACTTCCGCGCCGAGGAACGCACGTTCCAGCTCCTCACGCAGCTCGCCGGCCGCAGCGGACGTGATGCGCCAGGGCGAGTGCTCGTCCAGACGTTCCAGCCGGACTCGAGGGCGATCGAGCTCGCCGCACGGCACGACGTCGGTCGCTTCCTCGCCGGGGAGCTCGAGCGACGGCGCGAGCTCGGCTACCCGCCGTTCAGCCACCTCGTCCGGATCGTCGTCGCCGGACCCGACCCCGCCGCGACGCTTCAGGCGCTGACCGAGCTCAAGGCAGGCCTCGCCGAGGACGAGGTCCTCGGTCCAGCGCCGCTGCTGCGGCTACGCGGGAAGTTCCGTGCGCAGCTCGTTGCGAAGACGCCGCAGCCGAGACGGATCGCCGCCCAGGCGGGTCGGCTGCTGAGCGCGGCGGCGCCGGCGATGCGGCGCGCCGGACTCACCGCTGTGGTCGACGTCGATCCGCAGGGTTTCTAGTCAAAGGCGCCGACTCGGCGGCGCCGCAGAGAGGTTGCGCGGGCTTTGCCCGCGCGACCGTCTAATCCAACAACCAGAGAACGCACACAAGTGAAGCGTCGCATACGCGTTAATTCGAGGACGGGTCGAGCGGCATCCGCGCAACGAGCTCATACTGCCCGCCCTTCCTTCGCAACAGGTTGCTCCAGAGCCCGTCAGGGTCGTCGGTGAAGATGTCGTCCGCCGCGGCGGGCTCGACGATCCAGTCCTCACGGGCGAACTCGCTTTCGAGCTGATCCGGCCCCCAGCCGGCGACTCCTGCGAACACGCGGGCACGCTGCACGCGCGGCGGCTCTTCCTCGAGCGCCTCGTCGAGGGCGACGAAGCCGACGTCGTCGAGCACCACCACGCCGGCCTCGCCCGGGTCGTCGAACTCGGCGAGCACCGTGACGCCCTCGGCGTTCACGGGGCCGCCGACGAAGATCGGCGCGTCCGGTTCCGCGAGCGCGTCGAGTTGCGGCACCGCCTCCTGCACCGTCGCCTCCGAGCGGCGGTTGATGATCAGCCCGACGGCTCCCTCGTCCGTGTGCGCAGTGATCAGGATCACCGTCCGGTGAAAGTTGGGATCGAGGATTGCCGGGGACGCGATCAGGAAGTGCCCGGCCAGCGAATCCACCGTGTCGATCTACCCGTCGGCCGGGAAACGAGACAGGATCCAGTCCGAGTCGAGCCGCTCTCGCGTGTAGGGCCTGCCGTTGACGAGGACGAAGTCCCCGGTGCGTGGGTTCATCGGCAGACGCGACTCCGCCGGATAGTGCCGGTTGTGCGTCTCGATGAGCTCGTTTACCTCGTGAAAATCCCAGTCTTCAGCGAGCTCGCGCCACGCGCGCCCGAAGCCCTCGGGGTCGTCCCCGTGCTCCTTGCGCAGCGTGTCGTAAGCGTCTCCGAGCTGCGCCTCGTGCAGCTGGATCGCGATCTCGACCGCGCGCAGCCGCCGCATCCACGCGAGCGGGCCGCCGAGCGCCGCCAGCTGAGCCGTCGCATCGGGACGGAAGTTCCGAAGACGGCGGCGGAGCGGTTCCCCGACGAGTGGGTTCGAGCGGAGGTCCTCTGCAAGCGCCTCGCGCTCCGCGCGGTCGCGCGGCGTCTCCGCCCGTTCCACACCCTGCCGCATGATCGCTTCACGCTCGCGCCGTTCCACCCCGCTAGTGTGCCCGCCGTGATGTGCGCATGACCAGTTCGACCGACTCGGCGGGTCAGGTGGAGGGACAGGTCCGACACGAGGAGCGCGACGCGGAACAGGAGGCGAGAAGGCAGCTCGCGCTCGCCCAGATCCGCCAGTACCCCGACGACGCGCTCCGGATGGCCGCGCGCCCCGTCGAGCAGTTCGACGACGATCTGCGCCGCCTCTCGGAGCGGATGTCGCAGCTGATGGTGGATGCGAGCGGCGTCGGCCTCGCGGCGACCCAGGTGGGGGTGCTGCAACGCATGTTCGTCTTCGCGCCCGACGGGGACCGCATCCTGACGCTCGTGAACCCGGAGCTCGTCTCGCAGAGCGACGAGACGGACGTAGAGGACGAAGGTTGCCTCTCGATGCAAGGCGTCACCGTGAGCGTCGAGCGCCCGATCGCCGTGCGCATACAGGGCCGGGACGAGCGGGGTAAGAAAGTCGCTTACGACCTCGAGGGAATGGCCGCGCGGATCGCGCAGCACGAGTTCGACCATCTCGACGGCACGCTGATCCTCGATCGGACGACGCCGGAGGATCGCCGCAAGGCGCTTGCGGTTCTGCGGCCGCGCGTGTACCTCCGCTAGTGCGTGTCGCCGTCGCGGCGACGGCGCCGTTCGGAGCGGATGTCCTCGAGCGGCTGGCGGCGGAACACGAGATCACCGCGCTGCTGACCAGGCCCGACGCGCCGCGAGGGCGCGGCCGTCGACCGGGGCCGCCGCCGGCCAAGGAAGCGGCGGAGCGCCTCGGCATCCCCGTATTGCAGCCGGCGCGGCCGGAGACCGGCATGGATCTCGGAGCGGACACCGTTGTCGTTGCGGCGTACGGACTCCTGATCCCGGAAGACGTTCTGGCCGAGCGGCTGTGGCTGAACGTCCACCCGTCGCTGCTGCCACGCTGGCGCGGCGCCGCGCCAGTCGAGCGGGCGATCATGGTCGGCGACGCGGAGACCGGCGTCACGATCCATCGGACGGTCAAGGCGCTCGACGCGGGCCCGATCGCGGCGCAGCAGGCGTTCCCGATCGCTGATGACGACGACGCAGGCGCGGTTTACGCGAAGGCCGCACCGCTGGCCGCCGAGCTGCTGGGCGAGGTGTTGCCGGAGCCGCAGTTCACGCTGCAGGACGAAGCGGGCGTCACGTACGCGGACAAGATCACGGCGGCCGACCGCGCGCTCGACTGGAGCCGGCCCGCCGAGGAGGTCCTGCGTCAGATCCGCGCCCTCTCGCCGCACATCGGCGCGCGCGGCGAGCTGCAAGGACGGCCCGTCACGATCTGGCGTGCACGACTCGACGACGGGAAGCTCGTTCCCGTCGACGTGCAGCCCGACGGTCGGCGGCGCATGACCTACGAGGAGTTCCTGCGCGGCCTCCGTTGAACCGATGAGTGTCTCCCCAGCACGTCGTGCCGCGTTCGACGTCGTGCTGCGCGTCTTCGAGGAGGACGCCTACGCGGATCGCGTGCTGCGCAGTGCAGCGGCTGACCTCGACGTCCGCGATCGCGCACTCGCGCAGCGGCTCGCATTCGGAACGGTTCAACGCGTCCGCACGCTCGACCATGCGATCTACACGCTCGGCAAGCGGCCCGTGCGCAAGCTCGACCCGCCCGTTCGCGCGGCCTTGCGGCTCGGCGCGTACCAGCTCGGCTTCTCGGACGTCCCCGAGCATGCAGCGGTCAACGAGACCGTTGAGCTCGTGCGCGCTGCGCGGCTCGAGCGTGCGGTCGCGTTCACGAACGCGGTCATGCGCCGCCTTGTCGCCGGTCTTCGGCCGCTGCTCGCTGCGCTCCCCGAGGCGACGGCAGCGGACGTTGCGCTGAAGCACTCCTACCCGGACTGGATCGCCGAGCTCTGGTTGCGGGAGCTCGGCCGCGACGAGACGCTCGCGTTGCTGCGCGCGCAGAACGAGCCGGCGGAGCGCGTCGTCCGACTGAATCGCCGGAAGACGGGCCACGTCGACGGTCGCCGCGATCCGGACCTGCCGGACGCATTGCACGTCGAGCGGATCGACGAGGAGGCGCTCGCGGCAGGGCTCATCTGGCCTCAGAGCCGTGGGTCGCAGCTCGCGGGCGTCGTCGTCGGCGCGCAACCCTCCGACCGTACGCTCGACCTCTGCGCCGCGCCCGGCGGCAAGGCGACGCAGCTCGAAGGCGAGGTGGTTGCGGTCGAGCTCCATTCCGGACGGGCGCGCGAGCTCGAAGAGAACGTGCGTCTTCTCGGCGCGAACAACGTCACCGTCGTCAACGCGGACGCGACACAGCTCCCGCCGGAGCTGACCGGCTTCGACCGCGTCCTCGTCGATGCGCCGTGTTCCGGCCTCGGCGTGCTCGCCGCGCGGCCCGATCTGCGCTGGCGCGCGCGGCCGCTGCCGGACCTGCAGCGAGAGCTCCTCCGCGTCGCCGCCGAGCGTATGCGTCCGGGCGGGACGATCGTGTACTCCGTCTGCACGATCAACTCGGAGGAGTCTGAGGCGATCGTCGACGCGTCAGGGCTTCGCGTCGAACCGCTCGGCGATGCGTGGCCGCAGTTCGCGCATCCGCGCCGGCCGGAGTTTCTGCAGACCTTGCCGCACCGGCACGGCACGTCCGGGTTCTTCATCGCACGGCTCTCGACTTAGAGTGGCGGCATGGGCTGGAACGACTGGATCAGGACGGTGGAGGTGGAGCCGTCGCTCTACGCGGCGGACTTCGCGCGCCTCGGCGAGCAGGTCGACGCTCTCCTCGGCGCGGGCGTGCGCATCTTCCACTTCGACGTGGGAGACGGCCACTTCGTCGAGCCGATCACGATGGGCCCGGTCGTTCTACAGTCGATCTCCCAACGGATTCACGACGCGGGTGCGCACGTCGACTGTCATCTGATGACGGAACATCCGGAGAAGCACTTCGCCGCCATTCGCAAAGCCGGCGGCGACAGCGTCACGGTGCACTACGAGGCATGCGACGACCTCCCGGCAGTTGCGCGGTTGGCCAGGGAACGAGACTTGCAGCTCGGCGTCGCCTTCAAGCCCGGGACGGATCCCGCGGACGCGGCCGAGGCGGCGCGATCTTGCGGCGCCGACATCGTCCTCTGCATGAGCATCGAGCCCGGCTACTCCGGGCAGGAGTTCATGCCCGAAGCGTTCGAACGCATTCACAAAACGCGTTCGATCCTTCCGCCGGAGGTGTTTGTGCAAGTCGACGGCGGCCTCGAGCCGAACAACGTGAGGGCCGCACACGAGGCCGGGGCCTCGCTGCTCGTCGCGGGAACGTCCGTCTTCGGTCGCGGGGACATCGCAGCCGCGTACCGTAGGCTCCTTCAAGAGCTCGCATGAGTCTGGAGCGTGCACTCGAGCTCGCCGAGCGCGGGCGCGGGACGACGCGCCCGAATCCGGTCGTCGGAGCCGTCGTCGTGCAGGGCGGCCGCGTCGTGGGCGAGGGTTGGCACGAGCGCAAGGGTGGGCCGCACGCAGAGCTGTTCGCGTTGGAGGCCGCCGGCGAACGCGCACGCGGCGCGACGCTCTACGTGACGATGGAGCCGTGCGCGCATCACGGCTCGACGGCGCCGTGCACGGAAGCCGTGATTGCGGCCGGGATCGCGAACGTCGTAGCGGGCTCGCGTGATCCCAATCCGGAGGCGGCCGGCGGGCTGGAGGTGCTGCGCGCGGCGGGCGTCGAGGCCGAGCACACGGATTCGTTTGCCGCACGCGCGCAGAACGAGGCATGGCGCACCTGGATCTCGAAGCGCCGCCCGTTCGTGATCCTGAAGCTCGCACTGACTCTCGACGGCCGGGTTGCGGTCGACGGCGAGCGGTGGATCTCCGGCGCGAGGTCTCGCCGCTACGTCCACCGGCTGCGGGCGCACGTGGACGCGGTCGCCGTCGGCATGGGAACCGTTCGTGCTGATGACCCGCAGCTGACAGCACGCGACGTCGATGCGCAGCGACAGCCGCGACGCCTCGCGTTCGGTCGAGGACCGTTGCCCGCAGGATCGGAGCTCGAGCTACGCAGCGGCGCGCTCGAGCAGGAGCTGGCCGCGCTCGCGGCGGACGGCGTGCAGTCGCTTCTCCTCGAAGGCGGGCCGACGCTCGCCGAATCCTTCCTGCGCGCCGACCTCGTCGACAAGCTGCTGCTGTTCGTGGCGCCGCGGGTCGGCGGAACGGGCCCGACGTTCGCGCCGAGCCTCGACAGGGCCGTGCGGTTGAACCGGATGACGGCCGAGCCGAGCGGCGACGACGTGCTGCTCAGCGCCTACGTGCACGAGCCCTGATCGTTACGCAGGCGGCTGCAGCCGCAACGTCCGCGTCGCGTGGCGCGAAAGCTCGTCGGCTCGGGGCATGTCCTCGCGACCGAGGGCGAGTGCAAGGGCCGCCATCTCCGGCAACTCGGAGGCAACGAACTCCAGGAGCAGCAGCGACTCTTCGTCCGCGGCCTGCAGGTCGTCGAGGACGAGCAGGAGCGGCTGCTCGGCGGCGGCCGCGCGGACGGCTTCGGTCACGTCTTCGAAGAACCGGAACCGTCCCGCGTCGTCGTCGCCTTGCAGCTCCGGAAGCGTCTGGCCCACGTCGCGGAACGCCTGCTTCCACGGCCAGTACGCGGGCGCTCCGCCGCCGCTCCAGCCTCGCCCCCAGAGGATGCGGGCGCCGCGCTGTTTCGCGAGCGACGCGACCTCGTCGGCGAGCTTCGTCTTGCCGGCGCCGGTTGCTCCGACGACGACGAACAGGCGGCCGCGTCCCGCGAGCGCGTCCTCGAGGCCGGCCTCGAGCAGGTCGAGCTCGGCTTCGCGGCCGATGAGCGGCGCCGCGGCGTGGCGGCCGGGTGTGCCCGCGGGGGCCGACGGCCGTCCGCCGGCGGCCACTGGAACCGCGACGTCGAGGGCCGGATCCTGCTCGAGGATCATCCGCTCGAGCTCGTGCAGCGCGCGTCCGGGCTCGATTCCGAGCTCGGCGAGGAGCGCCCGGCGGCCGGCGCGATACGCCTCCAGCGCCTCCGCCTGTCGTCCCGAGCGGTAGAGGGCGAGCATCAGCTGACCGCGGAGGCGCTCGCGGAGAGGGTGCCTGGTCACGAGGGCTTCCAGCTCAGGGACGAGCTCGGCATGGCGGCCGAGCGCGAGATCGGCGTCGATCCGGTCCTCGAGCGCGGCGACTTGAAGCTCCTCGAGGCGCGTGATCTCATCCTGGGCGAACCGCTCGTAGGCGAAATCCGCGAGTGGCGGCCCATGCCACAGCGCGAGCGCGCCGTGGAGCACGTCCGCGGCCTCTTCGACCTCGCCGGCCGCGAGTGCGGCACGGCCTTCCGCGAGCAGTCGTTCGAACCGATCGCGGTCGAGCTCGTCCGGCGCAATTCGCAGCTCGTACCCTCCACCGACCGTTCGCAGCGTCTCGGCGCCGCCGGGCAGCTCCTTTCGGAGGGCGGAAACGCAGTTCTGGAGCACCTTCGCAGCGGTCGGCGGCGGCTGCTCTCCCCAGAGCTCGTCGACGAGGAGATCGCGGCTGACCGGCTCGTTGCGATGTAGCAGCAGGAGCGTGAGAACTGCCCTTTGACGGATGCCGCCGAGCGCCAGGGGGCGCTCGCCGTCGAGGGCCTGTAATGGCCCGAGGATGCGGTAGTCCATCGTGGCTTCGGCTGAACCTACACCTTTGTTACCGCACGGTGGGCGGCGGTGGGTGCGTGGTGTCTCGGGTGTTACTGCGGAGCGCGATTCTCGCCGAGTCAAGTTTGGAGGGAAAGGAGCAGGAGATGATCCGCAAGCACTTCAGGATTCGGCGCTACGTCTTCGGGCTGGCGTTCGCCGCAGCCTTGATCCCACCCGCAGCAGCCCAGGCAGTCAGCGGCGTCATGACCGACGGGCCCGCAACCGGAGTGCGACAGACCGACGCACGCCACGCGGCCTTGCTGAGCAACAAGACCGTTGCGCCGGCAAGCCCGCTTTCGGCGCAGCCCACCGGGATCGGCCAGCAGGCCTATGCAGCGCGGATGCAGGCAATGGCCGACGCCTACAAGAGGATGCAGTCGCAGCCGACGTCGATCGGACAGCAGGCCTACGGCGCACGCCTCCAGGCAACGGCCGACCGCTACGCGAGCATCGGGCAGGCGCCCGTCCGCTCCGAGAACAGCTTCGGAGCTCCCGGCCCGAGCGCCGGCGGCGCGCAGGGCCCGGTCGCGGTGAAGACGGCTAGCGTGAGCTCGTCGAGCGGCTTCGACTGGAACGACGCAGGGATCGGCGCAGGCGCCGCGTTCGGCATCGCCCTCTTGCTGGTGACGGCGGTCGCTCTTGGTCGGCGATATCGCTCGCACCCGGACGGCACGGGTCTGGCAAGCGCATAAACGCAAACGACTCTTCGTCGAAGAGAACGGGCCCCTACAAGGGGCCCGTTCTCTTGGCGGCTGAGTAGCCTTGAAGCGTGTTCACCGGAATCGTCCGCGAGCGTGCGCGCGTCGCCTCCTACGACGGAGGCCGTCTCGTCGTCGAGAGCGGCTGCGAGGCCGGAGTCGGAGATTCGGTGGCCGTCGACGGGGTCTGCCTGACGGTGGCGGAGGCGAACGACAGGCGCCTCGCATTCGACGTCATGGGGGAGACCGTGGCGCGCACGAAGCCGTTCGGGACCGAGGTGAACCTCGAGCCGGCGTTGCGCGCGGGCGAGCCGCTCGGTGGGCACTACGTTCAGGGTCATGTCGACGGCGTCGGCGCGGTGCGGTCGGTCGAGCGCGAGGGTGAGGGCAAACGCGTCTGGTTCGACGTGCCCGAGGATCTGCTTCGTTACCTCGTGGAGAAGGGCTCTGTCACCCTCGACGGAGTCTCACTAACGGTCGCCGAGTTGGACGAGCGTGGGTTCGCCGTCGCGCTCGTTCAGCACACGCTCTCGGCGACGACGCTCGGGACGCTTCGTGCCGGTGACAAAGTGAATCTCGAGACCGACGTGCTCGCCAAGTACGTGGAGCGGCTCCTGCACCGGGATACGATCTGACGTGATGACGGTCGAGGCGAAGAACGCGTTCGCGACGATCGAAGAGGCGATCGAGGACATCCGCCAGGGCAAGTTCGTGGTGGTCGTCGACGCGGCCGACCGCGAGAACGAGGGAGATCTCACGATCGCGGCGCAGTTCGCGACGCCCGAAGCGGTCAACTTCATGACGAAGGAGGCGCGCGGCCTCATCTGCCTCTGCTTGACCTCGGATCGCTGCGATGCGCTCGGCCTGCGGCAGATGACGGAGCGGAACGAGACGCCGTACGGCACTGCGTTCACGGTTTCTGTTGAGGCGCGGGAGGGCGTCACGACGGGTATCTCGGCGCCCGACCGTTCGCGGACGATCCAGGTCGCCATCGATCCCGAGTCGGCGTCGGAAAATCTCGTCCAGCCGGGCCACGTCTTCCCGTTGCGTGCGCGGGATGGCGGTGTGTTGATGCGCGCCGGTCAGACGGAGGCGGCGGTCGACCTGGCGCGGCTCGCCGGCCTCATTCCCGCGGGCGTCGTGTGCGAGATCATGAAGGAGGACGGGACGATGGCCCGCGTCCCGGATCTCATTCCGTACTGCGAGCGTCATGGCATCAAGCTCGTCACCGTCGCCGATCTCATCGAGTACCGCCGGGGTCACGAGCAGCTCGTCGAGCGGATGACGACAGTGCAGCTTCCCACGTCGTACGGCGACTTCACTGCGGTTGCGTTCCGCGAGAAGCTGACGGGCAAGCATCACGTCGCGCTCGTGAAGGGCGAGGTCGCCGGCGCTGAGAACGTCCTCGTGCGCGTGCACTCGGAGTGCTTGACGGGCGACGTGTTCCATTCGCTTCGGTGCGATTGCGGCGAGCAGCTCGAGCATGCCCTGGCACGGATCGGGGCGGAGGAGCGCGGCGTTCTTCTGTACATGGCGCAGGAGGGGCGCGGGATCGGCCTGCTCAACAAGCTCCGCTCGTACGAGCTGCAGGAGAACGGGCTCGACACCGTCGAGGCGAATCTCGAGCTCGGCTTCGCGCCGGACATGCGCGACTACGGCATCGGCAACCAGATCCTGTCCGACCTCGGACTGACGACGATCCGCATCCTCACGAACAACCCGAAGAAGATCACCGGCATCGAGGGCTATGGCCTCGACGTCACCGAGCAGGTACCGATCGAGACCGAGCCGAACCCGCAGAACGCGCGCTATCTCGCCACGAAACGTGACAAGCTCGGCCACAAGCTGCACCACCAGGACCTGAAGTACGAGCCGCTGGAGGGCGGAGAGTGAGCGAGCGTTGGCCGAGCGATCCGACCGAGGTCGTGGAAGCGGAGGAAGAGGAGAACGTCGCGGAAGAGGCTCCGGCTCCCGATCCCGCCGAGGACCGGGACGACGCAGAGTCGATGCTGCGGACGGCCGACGATGTCGAGGAGCAGCAGCACGCCTACGGCGAGCTCGACGTTCCGGACGATGTCAACGTCATCGAGGGCCAGCCCGACGGCACGCGCCGCGGCGTTGCGATCGTCGCATCGCGTTACAACGGCGAGATCACGAACCGGCTCTTGGACGCGGCGCTGCGAGAGCTCGAAGCCTCCGGCGTCCGTCGTGAGGCGGTCACGGTCATGCCGGTCCCGGGAGCATTCGAGCTCCCGCTTGCGGCGATGGCGCTCGCGAAGACGCGGCGCTATGCGTGTGTTGTCGCGCTTGGGTGTGTCGTCCGCGGCGAGACCCCGCACTTCGACTTCATCGCCTCGGAGGCGGCGAGCGGCCTACAGCTCGCGGCGCTCGAAACAGGCGTTCCGGTCGCCTTCGGCGTCCTGACGGTGGACCTGGTCGAGCAGGCGGAAGCCCGGGTCGCGAAGGGCGCGGAAGCCGTGCGCACCGCCCTGGAGATGGCGGACGCCTTCGCGCAGCTGCGAGCCTCGGCGCGGTAACGTCCGGCTCGCGCTTCGCGCGAGCCATGATGACGTTCCCGCGCGGGTTTGTCTTCCACTCGAGTTCGCCGCGACGGCGGGCTCTGCCCGTCGTCGCCGCTACCGCAGTCGGAGATCGCCGACCAGCGCGCTAACGTCGTCATGGCTCCGGCGTAGCCGGAGGCGGACGTTAGCGCGTTGGCTACACTGGCCGGCCGATGTCCAAGGTCTGCGCAGTCTGCGGGAAGAAGCCGGGCTTCGGTCACAACCGGAGCCACTCGATGGTGGCGACGAAGCGCCGTTTCAACCCGAACCTCCAACGCGTCCGGGTCCTCCTGAACGGGAAGGCGACGCGGGCCTACGTCTGCACGCGCTGCCTCAAGGGCAACAAGGTCCAAAAGGCCGTCTGAGCAGCAACTTCTCGCCGCCGGCCGTGGTCTAATCCGGGCGTGGAGGCGGCCCCTTCTCCCCTGTCGTCGCCCCTAGGGCGGATCTCGATCTCGAACGAGGCGGTCGCGCACATCGTCGGCCGGGTCGCGGCCGAGGCGTACGGCGTGGTCGGCATGGTCGCGCGTAACTCGCGCGAGCGCCTGCTGACGCGCGACCGCCTGCGCCAGGGGATCTCCGTCAGCGGCAGCGCCGAGGGAGGCGTCGCAATCGAGCTCAGCGTGGTTGTCGAATACGGGCTCAACCTCGCCGAGGTGGCCTCGACGCTGCGAAACCGCGTCCGCTACGAGGTCGAGCGCCTGACCGGCCTCCGCGTCGCAGAGGTGGAGGTCCGGATCCAGGACGTAAAGAGGTCCTCCGCTTGAGCGACCTCGACCGCGTGCGGGAGCTCGCTCGCGGCGCCCTCGACTCGCTCGAGCGCAACCGCCGGCGGATCGACGACCTCAACGTCTATCCCGTGCCCGACGGGGACACGGGCACGAACCTGACGCTGACGGCGCGGTCCGTCGTCGAGCAGCTGGACGATACGACCACGCAGGACCGACCCGGCCTCGTCAAGGAAGTGACGCGCGCCGCCCTGATGGGTGCCCGTGGCAACTCCGGCGTGATCCTGTCCCAGATCATCCGCGGCGCCGCCGAGCCGCTCGCCGCGGAGGACGAGATCGACACGCAGCTCCTCGCACGCGCCTTCCGCTCCGCGAGCGACGCCGCCTACCGCGCCGTCAGGCAACCCGTCGAAGGCACGATGCTGTCCGTCATCCGGGAGCTCGCCGAGGAGGCGGAGTCTCAGGCGCAGGCGGACGCGGACACGACAGAGCTCCTCGCCGCACTCGTGCGGCGCGGGGAGGAGGCGGTCGGCCGCACGCCGGAGCAGCTCGACGTCCTCCTCGAGGCAGGCGTCGTCGACGCCGGCGGCGCGGGACTCCTCGAGATCGTCCGCGGGCTCGCGCTCACGGCCGCGGGCGAGGCCCTGCCGGATGCGCCCCTGGAGGCGGAAGAGCTCAACGTCGATGCGATCCACCAGGAGCTGTCCCGCTTCCGCTACTGCACGACGTTCGTGATCGAAGGAGACGACCTCGACAGCGACTCGATCGAGGCAGAGCTGGAGCAGCTCGGCGACTCACTGCTCGTCGTCGGCGATTCGGAAGCGCTGAAGGTGCACGTGCACACCGACAGTCCCGGCCGCGCCCTCGACATCGGCACGCGCCTCGGAGTCATCGAGCGCGTCGAGATCGCGAACATGCACGAGCAGACGCTGCGCCGCGAAGAACGCCTGCTCGAAGCGGTGCCCGACGCGCCGCCTGCCGTGAGCGCCGTGGTCGCCGTCGTCGCAGGCGAGGGAAACAGGCGGCTTCTGCAGAGCCTCGGAGCCACCGAGATCATCGAGGGTGGCCAGACGATGAATCCCGCCGCCGCGGACCTCGTCGCCGCGATCGACGCCGCTGATGCCTACGAGGTCGTCGTCCTGCCCAACAACGCCAACGTCATCCTCTCCGCCGAGCAGGCAGCCGCGCTCGCGACGAAGCCGGCGCAGGTCGTTTCCACCGATTCCATTCCGGCGGGGCTCGCCGCGATGGTCGCCTTCTCGCCGGAGCGCACCGCCGCCGAGAACGCGGCGGAGATGCGCGAGATCCTCGCGGATGTCACCACGGGGGAGGTGACGGTCTCTTCGCGCGACGTCGAGATGAACGGCCTCGCCGTGCGCAAGGGCGATTGGCTCGGGCTCGCGGACGGCAAGCCGGTCTCCGGCGGCGGCGACTTCGACGAGGTCGCGTCCGCCGTCGCAGAGCGCCTCCTCGCCGAGCCGAGGGGCGTCCTGATGCTCCTGAAGGGCGCGGACGAGCCGGATCTCGACAGGCTCCTCTGCGACCTGGCGGAGCGTCATCCCGACCTCGAGGTCGACGTTCAGACCGGCGGCCAGCCGCACTATCCGTTGCTCCTTTCGGCCGAATAGTCTCCCGCGCATGCCCGACCAGATCCGAGTCGTCCTCGTCGAGGACAACCAGGTGTTTCGCGAAGCCCTGGAGCTGCTGCTGGGCCTGCAGTCCGACATCACGGTCGTCGCCACGGTGGGCGAAGGATCCTCGGCCGCCGACGCCGTGAGGGAGCACAAGCCAGACGTCGTGCTGATGGACTTCCGTTTGCCGGGCATCGACGGCCTCCAGGCGACGAAGGCGGTCCTCGATGCCGCGCCCGGCGTCGCCGTCGTGTGCCTCACGGCCTCGGCGAACCTCCGCGAGGTCAACGAGCTCTACGAGGCCGGCGTCGTCGCCTGCCTTTCCAAGGACCAGGAGCTCGACGAGATCGTCGAAGCGATCCGCAAGGCCGCGTGAACCTCACCGCTGACAACACGGCGATCGTCGTCGACTCGACCGCCGACTTCCCGAAGGCGCCGGAGCGCTTTCCGAACTGGCGCGTCGTCCCGCTGTACGTCCTCGTCGGCGGCGAGAGCTACCGCGACTACGTCGACCTCTCACCATCCGAGCTCTATGCACGGCTGCGCACATCGGAAGAGCTGCCGACGACGTCGCAGCCGACGCCGGCGGACTTCCTCGAGATCTACGAGCAGCTCGAGAGGTACGAGCGGATCTACTCGCTGCACATCTCCGCCACGCTTTCGGGCACGTACCAGAGCGCCACGACCGCCGCGGCCGAGCTCGGCGGCAAGGTGAGGACGATCGACTCCGAGAGCGCGTCCGCCGCCATCGCGATGCTCGGCCTTGCGATTCAGCGGCGGCTCGAGCGCGGCACGACCGACGAGGAGATCGAGGCGCTCGTCCAGCGCGCTCGCAGAGACGCCGGGTTGCTCTTCACCGTGGACACGCTCGAGTTCCTCCGCCGCGGCGGCCGCATCGGTCGCGCGAGCGCGTGGGCGGGACAGCTGCTGAACGTGAAGCCGATCCTGACGATCGAGCGCGAGGTCGTCCC